>NZ_LT840185.1:2472294-2807253 GCF_900177405.1 Allosphingosinicella indica
GTGACGACACGAGCGCGCTGGCCGGCGTCGCCCTGGCGCTGCCGGCGCTCAAACGTGCGGAGAAGCTCCAGAAGCGCGCCGCCCGCGTCGGCTTCGACTGGCCCGATGCCGACGGCCCGCGCGCCAAGATCGCCGAGGAAATGGACGAGATCGACCGCGCCGCAAGCGACGACGAGCGCGCTGCCGAGCTCGGCGACCTTCTTTTCTCGGTCGTCAACTTCGCACGCCATCTGAACATCGATCCAGAAGCCGCGCTGCGCGGCGCCGCGGAACGGTTCGAGACGCGGTTCCGCAAGGTCGAACAGCTTGCCGGCGCGCCGCTCTCGGACATGGCGATCGAGGCGATGGAAGCGCTCTGGCAGCAGGCGAAACGCGAAACCTAGAGGAAATGCTTGGTGAACCGCTCCCACGCGGGATCGGAGAGCCGCACCTCATAGTCCGCCTCAAGCCCTTCGGGCGTCACGCGCAGCACCTCGCCATTGGCATGTAACCAGGCGATCGCCTCGCCCGCATCGGCCGGTAGCCGAATGGCGCGGAGCCGGTTGCCCTCGCCAAGCTGCGTCGAGATCCGGCGGACGAGATCCTCGACCCCTTCTCCGCTGAGCGCGGAGAGCAGAACGACATCCTCGCGCCGTGCCGCTTCCGCCGCAGCATGTTCGGCGTCTTCCGGCGCTAGCGCATCGCGCTTGTTCCACGCTTCGATCCGGGGTGTGCCCCCTTCCCCCGCCACAACGCCGATGTCGCTCAGCACCTGCTCGACGTCCTGGCGCTGCGCGTCGCTGTCGGGATGGGCGATGTCGCGGACGTGGACGATGAGATCGGCCGAGGTCACTTCCTCGAGCGTGGCGCGAAAGGCTGCGACGAGCTGGGTCGGGAGATCGGAGATGAACCCCACCGTGTCCGACAGGATCGCCTTGTCGAAGCCCGGCAATGCAAACTCGCGCATCGTCGGGTCGAGCGTCGCAAACAGCAGATCTTCGGCCATCACCGAAGCGCGCGTCAGTCGATTGAAAAGCGTGGACTTTCCGGCGTTGGTATAGCCGACGAGCGCGACCACCGGCCACGGCGCCTTTTGCCGCCGCGCGCGGTGCAGCGATCGCGTCCGCGTAACTTGCTCGAGCTCGCGCCGGATCTTCGCCATCCGGTCGCGGATCATCCGCCTGTCAGCCTCGATCTGCGTTTCGCCCGGGCCGCCGAGGAAACCGAAGCCGCCGCGCTGCCGCTCGAGGTGGGTCCAGGATCGGACCAGCCGCCCCGCCTGATAATCGAGATGCGCAAGCTCGACTTGCAGCCGCCCTTCCGCCGTCGCCGCCCGCTCGCCGAAGATTTCGAGGATCAGCCCGGTCCGGTCGATCACCTTCGCCTTGGTCGCATCCTCCAGATTCTTCTGCTGCACCGGCGTGATCGCGGCATCGACGATGACGAGCTCGGCCTCCGCCGCGCGCGCGGCATCGGCGATCTGCTCGACCTGCCCCGATCCGAACAGCGTCGCGGGTTTCGGCGCGCGCACCTTGTAAGCCAGCTTGTCGGTAACGACGACGCCGATCGCTTCGGCGAGGCCCGCTGCCTCCTCGAGCCGCGCATCCTGATCGCGCCGCGCCTCGCCGCCCAGATCGGGCAGCGCGACGACGGCGCGGGCGCCGCGGCTCACTTCGGCATCGCTGTCGCGGTTGAAGACGCTCAGACGTCGTTCTCCGACTCTTCGTCTTCGTAGAAACTGACCGGCCGATCCGGCTGCACCGTCGATATCGCATGTTTGTAGACGAGCTGCGACAGCCCATCGCGGTTGAGCAGCATGCAGAAAAGGTCGAACGCTGTGATCTCGCCCTGCAGCATCACGCCGTTGACGAGGAACATCGTCACCGGCTCCTCCGAGCGGCGGACCGCGCCGAGGAAGACCTCCTGCAGCAGCGTCGGCTTCTTCTTCTCCAGCGATTCCGCGAAGGCACGCTGGATATCGGCGAGGTCGATCGGCTGCGCCGGCATGATGGTCGATATGGCATGTTTGTAGACGAGCTGCGCCTGCCCTTCCCGGCGCAGCAGCACCGAGAAATTGTCGAACCAGGTGATGATGCCCTGCAGCTTGACGCCCTTCACCAGGAACATGGTGACCGGCATCTTCGATCGCCTGAGGCTGTTCAGGAAAATGTCCTGGAGGTTGTTGACCTTATCGGCCATTTCTCTCTCTCCTTATTGGCGGGGCTAGTGCCCGCGGTGGACCCTAAACGCGCGTCCTGGGGGAAGACCGGAGTCGTCCCGCGCCGCGCCATAGCATGATCGGGGGACGCACGCGATAATCAAGGCTGCTCATCCCCCTTGCTGTCGGCGATCCCAAGCGCCTTGAGCTTCCGGTGCAGCGCCGAGCGCTCCATGCCGATGAAGGTCGCGGTGCGCGAGATATTGCCCGAGAAGCGGCGGATCTGGACGCGCAGATATTCGCGCTCAAAGGTCTCGCGTGCTTCGCGGAGCGGCGTCCCCATGATCGCCTTTACCGCCTCGCCGGGACTGAGCTGCGCCTGCTCGTTGAGAATTTCGGGCGGGAGCATGTCGACGTCGATGCTCGCCATCCGCTCGCCGGGCGCGAGGATGATCGTTCGCTCGACGACGTTGCGGAGCTGGCGGACATTCCCCGGCCAATCATAGGCCTGCAGCGCGGCATTGGCATCGTGCGAGATCGTCGGGGTCGGCACCCGCTGCTCGGACGCGTAGCGCGCGGTGAAATGCGCTACGAGCTCCGGAATGTCTTCTCGCCGTTCGGAGAGCGGCGGGATATGCACCGGGACCACGTTCAGCCGGTAGAACAGATCCTCGCGGAAACGCCCGTCGGCGATCTCCTCGGCGAGCTGGCGCGCGGTCGATGAGACGACGCGCATGTCGACCTTCACGGTACGCTGGCCACCGACCCGAACGAAGCTCTGATCGGTCAGCACGCGAAGGATCTTGGCTTGCGCCGGCAAGGGCATATCGGCAATCTCGTCGAGGAAGAGCGTGCCGCCGTGCGCCTGTTCGAGCAGGCCGGGCCGTGCAAGCTCGCCCCCCTCCTCGACGCCGAACAATTCCTCTTCGACGCGCTCCGGAGTCATGCGCGCCGCAGAGACGACGATGAACGGCCCCTTCGCGCGCGGGCTCCAGGCGTGGAGCAGCCGCGCCGCGACTTCCTTGCCGACGCCCGCGGGGCCGGTGATCAGCACGCGGCTTCCCGTCCCAGCCACGCGCTTCAACGTCGCGCGCACCGCGTTGATCGCGCTCGACGATCCGGTGAGCTCGGTCTCCTGGCCGATCTGCGCCTTCAGGCTCTCATTTTCGCGCCGCAGCCGGTCGGTCTCGGTCGCACGGCCGACGAGATGGAGCAGATGACCCGCCTCGAACGGCTTTTCGATGAAATCGACCGCGCCCTGGCGGATGGCGGCGACGGCGGTGTCGAGATTGCCATGGCCCGAGATCATTAGCACCGGTAGCGTCGGATCGCGACGCTTGATCTCCTCCAGCAGTTGCAGCCCGTCGAGCTTCGATCCCTGCAGCCACACGTCGAGCAGGACCAGCGAGGGCCGCCGGTCGGCCAGCGCGGCGAGCGCGCCGGTGCTGTCGGCTGCATCGCGGGTCGCATAGCCCTCGTCCTCCAGCACGCCCGCGACCAGCTCGCGGATGTCCCGCTCATCGTCGACAACAAGAATATCTAAAGCCATGATGTATCAGCCGTTCGCTACATGTGTTTCGGGATAGTCGACACCATTCTCCCCCAGTCGCGCGAGCGTTTCGGCGTCGAAGACCAGCCGCACGCGCGTTCCCCCGTCGGGCGCATCGTCGAAATCGATGCTGCCGAAATGCTCCTCGACGATCTTCTTGACGATCGCGAGCCCCAGCCCCGTGCCTTTGACGCGGGTCGTCATGTAAGGCTCGGTTAGACGCGCGCGGTCCTGTGGCAGCCCGATACCGGTATCGACCAACTCGATCGCAAGCGTCCCCTGCCCCTCTGAGATCGTCATCGCGATGCGATCGCCCTCGTCGCTCCATCCGCGCTCGTCGCGCTTCTGCTGGATCGCCTCGACGCCGTTCTTGACGATGTTGGTGAGCGCCTGACCAAGCTGGCGGCGATCGCAGACAAGGGTCGGCGACGGCTCGGGCGCGTCGAGTTCGAAGCGGATGTCGGGGTGCGCGACCTCGTGCAGGAACAGCGCTTGCCGCGCGATCTCGGCGATTGCCTCGGCACGGAACACCGGCTTGGGCATCCGCGCAAAGGACGAGAATTCGTCGACCATCTTTCTAAGGTCGCCGACCTGCCGAACGATCGTGCCGGTCAATCGCTCGAAGGTCGCAGGATCGGATTCGATCTCGCCGCCGTAGCGCCGCTGGAGCCGCTCGGCGGCGAGCTGGATCGGGGTCAGCGGGTTCTTGATCTCGTGCGCGATCCGTCGTGCCACGTCCGACCAGGCGGCCCGGCGCTGATCGAGCAATTGCTCGGTGATGTCGTCGAAGGTGATGACATAGCCCGCGCCGACCTTCACCCGCTTCACCGCGAGCGTGCGCGGATCGCCGATGCTGGTCAGCTGAATGATGTCCTCGCGCTCCTCGCTGTCTAGCTGACGGTCGAGTTCGGGCGCGAGATCGGCCAGCCGCTCGCCCACCGCGCTGTCAGTGCCGGTCTTGAGCAACGCCTCCGCCGAGCGGTTAATGAGGCTTACCCGCCGTTCGGCATCGACCGAGAGGATACCCGCGGTGACGCCCGACAACACTGCCTCGATGAACGCGCGGCGCCCCTCGATATTCTGGTTGGCCGAGACCAAAGCGCCGGTCTGCTCCTCGATGTTGCGGGTCATCCGGTTGAACGCATTGCCGAGCGTGCCGAGTTCGTCGCGGATCCGCGATCGCGGCACGCGCGCCGACATGTCGCCGCCGGAGACGCGCCGCGCCGCGTCGACGAGCTGGCTCACCGGCCGCACCAGCCGGTCGGCGAGCGCGAGCGCGATCCAGATCGAGATAGCCACGATGAGCAGCGACACCATCAGCAGCGCCGCGTTGAAGCGGAACTGGAGCGTCCGCGACCGGTCGAGCGTCTGGCGGTAGTCGCTCGCCGCGCTCCGCGCTTCCTCGATCTGCTGGATCGCGGCCGGATTCACCTTGCGCGATGTATAGAGGTAGACCTCGCTTTCGGGATCAAGCCGCACCACCGCCTCGACGCGATCGCCGGCATCGGTGACGACGCGCGTCTCTCCGCCGCGCAATTCGCTCAGCACCTTGGCGGGGAAACGGCGTTCCAGCGGCCGGTCGTCGAGATTGACGCCGGCGCGGAGCTGCAACTCGCCGGTGCGCGACACCGAGATCACCGCCGCTTCGGTAAGATCGCGATAGACCGTCTGGAGGAACAAAGCCTCGGCGAAACCGGGCGAATCGAGCCCGTACTGGTTGATGTCGCCGACCACGTCGACCGTCATCGCCTGCACATCGCGGAAGATGCGGTCCTTGTTCTCCTCGGCATAGACCTGCGCGACATTGTCGGCATTGGCGAGGATGGTGCGCGCGCGATCCGAGAACCAGAATTCGACCCCGCTCTGGAACAGGAGCGAGGCGAAGATAACCACCATCAGCGTCGGCACGCTGGCGATCACCGAGAACAGCGCGACGAGACGGACGTGGAGCCGCCCCCTCCCCCCGATCGGCGATTGCGCCGCGCGGCGCATCGCCAAGCGTCGCGCGCCGAGCACCATAAGCGCGGTGGCGGGGACGAGATTGGCAACGAGCAGCACCGCGACGAGCGGCGGCGTCAGCAGCGCCTGCGGATCGCCCTGTCGCGTGACGATGAAATAGCTGACCGCCATGGTCGCGACGAGGAGCACCAGTGCGGCGATCTCGACCAGCGGGACCAGCGGACTGCGGCGGAGCGCGACCGAGAGCCGGCGCCGCCAGCGGGGTCTCGTCTCAACGTCGGTCGGCGCGATGGCGATCACGTCGCGCCTCTAGCATTGATTGTGGCAGAAAGAACACAGTAATTAACGATTGTCGGCACATTCCGTCGCGTAAGCGCGACGACCGGCGTCAGGCGGCCGCGCGGGTCCGCCAGGGCGCATAGAAATCATCCAGCATCGCCAGCGCCTTGGCGGCGTCGGGCTGCTGGTTGAAGGCGTTGCGGAACTCGGCCGATCCGTGCAGCCCACGCGTGTACCAGCCGATGTGCTTACGCGCGCAATTGACGCCG
The DNA here is from genome assembly GCF_900177405.1 of Allosphingosinicella indica. Classification (NCBI taxonomy): domain Bacteria; kingdom Pseudomonadati; phylum Pseudomonadota; class Alphaproteobacteria; order Sphingomonadales; family Sphingomicrobiaceae; genus Allosphingosinicella; species Allosphingosinicella indica. The sequence goes on from NZ_LT840185.1 coordinate 2,478,488, forward strand.
ACTTCATGCCCATAATGTTCAAGCATCGCTTCGTAATGCTCGCGGATCACGGCATATTGCTCGTCGATCGAGGGATCGGGCACGCGCTCACCCTTCTCCAGCCAGCGCATCGCCTGGCCAAGCAGCCAGGGTTTGCCATAGGCGCCGCGGCCGATCATCACGCCGTCCGCGCCGCTCTGATCGAGCGCGGTATCCACGTCATCAAGCGAATTGATGTCGCCGTTGACGATCACCGGCACCGACACCGCCTGCTTCACGTTCGCGATGAACCGCCAGTCGGCCTCGCCCTTGTACATCTGGTTGCGGGTGCGGCCGTGGACGGTGATCATCTTGACGCCGAGATCCTCGGCAATCCGCGCCAGCTCGGGCGCGTTGAGGCTGGCATGATCCCAGCCCATCCGCATCTTCAGCGTCACCGGCACCTTCACCGCCTTCACCGTCGCTTCGACGATCGCGGCGGCGAGCGGCAGATCGCGCATCAGCGCCGATCCCGCATCGCCATTGACCACCTTCTTCACGGGGCAGCCCATGTTAATGTCGATGATCGCGGCGCCGCGGTCCTCGTTGAGCTTGGCAGCCTCGGCCATCTCGGCGGGCGCACACCCGGCGAGCTGCATCGAGACCGGATCCTCGATCGGATCCCACGCCGCCTTCTGCAGCGATTGCCGCGTCTCGCGGATCATCGCCTGGCTGGCGATCATCTCGGTGACGGTGAGGCCCGCGCCATAGCGTTTGACCAGCCGACGGAACGGCCGGTCGGTCACGCCGGTCATCGGCGCGAGGATCACCGGCGTCCCGATCTCGACGGGGCCGATGGAGATGGGCGGCAATGTGCGCATGGGAAGGCGCCAAATAGGGGCGTTGGCGTTCGGGGGCAAGCTCGGCTAGGGCGCGCGCCATGACAGGGGCTTTCAACACCGGGCGGACGGTGGCGCTGGTGGTCGCGGCGGGCAGCGGCACGCGCGCCGGCGGCGACGTGCCGAAGCAATATGTGCCGATCGCGGGCCGACCGATGCTGGCCCATGCGCTGGCGGCGCTCGAGCATCCCGCGATCGACGCGGTGCACGTCGTCATCGCCCCTGGGCAGGAAGCGCAGTTCGCCGGCATTTCGGACATTGTGCCCATTCTCGGCGGCGACACCCGGCAGCAATCCGTCCGCAACGGTCTCGAACATCTGGCCGCAGAAAGCGGCATCGACCGCATCTTCATCCACGACGCGGCCCGCCCCTTTTTGCCGCCGGTGGTCATCGATCGGCTGCTTGCCGCTTTGGAGAGCGCGGACGGCGCGGTGCCCGTGCTGCCCGTGGTCGATACGCTGGCCAATGGCGGCGATGCGCTCGGCGACGTCGCCGACCGCTCGGCGCTGGTCCGCGTCCAGACCCCGCAGGCCTTCCGGTTCGACGCGATCCTTGCCGCGCATCGCGCCTGGGATGGCGCCGCAAACGCCACTGACGACGCTCAGATCGCCCGCGCCGCCGGAATTAGGGTCGCGCTGGTCGAAGGAGATGCGATGCTCGACAAGCTCACCTATGCTCAGGATTTCGCGCGGGCGGAGGAGAGGCTCGGCGCGCGGCTGGTGAGCCGCACAGGGCTCGGCTTCGATGTCCATGCGCTGGCCGATGGCGAGGAATTGTGGCTGGGCGGCATCCGCATTCCGCACGATCGCGGCCTCAAGGGCCACAGCGATGCCGACGTCCTGCTCCATGCGATCACAGACGCGCTACTCGGCGCCCTCGCCGATGGGGATATCGGCAGCCATTTCCCGCCCAGCGATCCGCAATGGCGCGGCGCCGCATCCGGCCAGTTCCTGGAGCACGCTCGCGATCTGTCGATTGCACGCGGCGGGCGGATCGATTTCGTCGACGCCACGGTCATTTGCGAAGCGCCGAAGATCGGCCCGCAGCGGGAGGCGCTCCGCCACTCTATCGCCGCGCTGTTGCGGCTGCCGGTGTCGAAGGTTAGCATCAAGGCCACGACGACCGAGCGGCTGGGCTTCACCGGCCGCGGCGAGGGGATCGCGGCGCAGGCCGCCGTCAGCATCCGAATGCCCGAGGGGGATCAGTCCTGAGCGTGACCGATAATGCCGATCTGACATTGCCCGACGAGCTCGTCGACATGGCGCGCCGGGTGATCGAGGAAAATCGCGCCGCAGGCCTGCGCATCGCGGTCGCCGAAAGCTGCACCGGCGGCCTCGTCTCCTCCGCGCTGACCGAGATACCCGGCTCGTCCGACGTCTTCGAAGCCGGCTTCGTCACCTATTCCAACGAGGCGAAGACCGCTGTGCTCGCGGTCAGCGGTGACGTGCTCGAGACGTTCGGCGCGGTGTCGATCGCGGTCGCCTGGGCGATGGCGCGCGGCGCGCTGGAGAAGTCGGGCGCCGACACCGCGGTCGCGATCACCGGCATTGCGGGCCCCGGCGGCGGCACCGAGAAGAAGCCGGTCGGCACCGTGGTTTTCGCCCGCGCACGCCGCGCTGCCGATTCCGATGAGATAGTGGCTGACCTGAAGACCTTCGGCGATCTCGGCCGCGGCGGCATCCGCCGTCAGGCGGCGCTTTGTGCGCTCGAACTGCTGCTGCCGGTATCGGAACCCGCACCTGTCGAGGAAGAGCCGGCGCCGTAAAGCGCGTGCGCGCGCGTCTCGAAGGCGGCGGTCATCCGGCGCAGCGCGCGATCGAAGAACTGGCCCGCGAGCGCTTCGAAAATCCGCGATTTGAAGGCGAAATCAACGCAGAAATCGATGTCGCAGCCCCCGGCCCCGTCGCTCGCGAACGCCCACTCGTTGTGGAGAAATTTGAGCGGCCCCTCGATGTAATCGACGGTGACGTTCGATGGCCGCACCTTGCGGACGCGCGACGTGAAGGTTTCCTTCAGCGACCCGAAGCCGACGACGAGATCGGCGACCATTTCGCTCTCACTGTCCGATCGCACCCGCGTCGCCGCGACCCATGGGAGGAATTCCTGATAGCGGCCGACATCCGCGACCAGATCGAACATCTGTTCGGGCGTATAGGGCAGATGACGCTTTTCGGTATGGCGCGGCATCGGCGCGCTTACCCTTTCGCCGTTTCCGGGCGCTTGACGGACATACCCAACTTCGCCTCGCGCGCGGCGCGCAGCTTCGCGAAATCGTCGCCGGCGTGATAGCTGGAACGCGTGAGCGGGCTCGCGGCGACCAGCAGGAAACCTTTGGCGCGGGCGATCGCGGCATAAGCGTTGAACGCCTGCGGCGTCACGAAATCCAGCACCTTCGCGTGGCGCGGCGTGGGCTGGAGATATTGGCCCATCGTCAGGAAATCGATGTCGGCTGAGCGCATGTCGTCCATCACCTGATGGACCTCCAGCCGCTCCTCGCCCAGCCCGACCATCACGCCGGACTTGGTGAAGATCGAAGGATCGTGGCGCTTGACGCTCTCCAGCAGCCGCAGCGAAGCGTAATAACGCGCACCCGGCCGGATCGTGGGATACAGCCGCGGCACCGTCTCCAGATTGTGATTGTAGACGTCGGGGCGTGCGGTGACGATCGCTTCGACCGCCTTCTCGCTCTTGTTGCGGAAATCTGGCGTCAGGATCTCGATCGTGGTCGATGGCGTATTGCGGCGCAGCGCCTCGATGACCTTCACGAACTGGCTAGCGCCGCCGTCGGGGAGATCGTCGCGATCCACCGAGGTGATGACGATATGTTCAAGGCCAAGCTCCGCCGCGGCGACCGCGACATGCTCGGGCTCCAGCGGATCGACCGCGCGCGGCATCCCCGTCTTCACGTTGCAGAAGGCGCAGGCACGCGTGCAGGTGTCGCCCAGGATCATCACCGTCGCGTGCTTCTTGGTCCAGCACTCGCCGATATTCGGGCAGGCCGCTTCCTCGCAGACGGTGGCGAGGTTGAGGCGGCGCATGAGCTTGCGCGTCTCGGCAAAGCCGACGCTGGTCGGCGCTTTCACCCGGATCCAGTCGGGCTTGCGCGCCTTGGCCGGCGCCGGGGCGATCGGGGTCGCGGGGTCTGCTTCGCTCATGGCGCCCAGATAGCGATGGGCGCGATGACTTGCCACCCCCTCCTCTCCGGCCCTACGGGCAGTGCATATTCCAGCAACGAGGATGGGACGTGGCCGATTTCAACGCATTGATCGAAGGCTATCGCCGATTCCGTGCGAACGGCTGGGCGCAGGAGCGCGAGCGGTGGGAAGAGCTTGCCTCGGGTCAGTCTCCCAAGGTGATGGTGGTCGCCTGCTCCGACAGCCGCGTCGATCCGGTGCGCATCTTCGATTCGAACCCAGGCGAGATTTTCGTCGTCCGCAATGTCGCCAACCTCGTGCCGCCCTACGAGCCCGATATGCATCATCACGGCGTCTCCGCGGCACTGGAATTCGCCGTCTCGCAGCTTCGCGTCGAAGAGGTGATCGTCATGGGCCATGGCGCGTGCGGCGGCTGCGCGGCGGCGCTCACCGACCAGTTCGTCGGCGCCGAGCCCGGCGAAGGCGGCTTCATCGCCCGCTGGATCGACCTGCTTGACCCCGCCCGCGAGCGGGTGCTGGCGCGGCACGAAGGCTTCACGCCCGAAGCCTTCCGCGACATGGAGCTGGAGTCGGTGCGCGTGTCGCTCGGGAACCTGCGCACCTTCCCCTGGGTCGCGGACCGTGAGGCGGAGGGCGCGCTGAAGCTGCGCGGCGCCTTCTTCGCGATCGCGGACGGCGTGCTGCATCTGCTCGACGAGGCCGAAGGCGCCTTCCGCCCGGCCTGACCCATTCTTAGGAGCCGCTCCATGTCCGAGACCGTCCCGCCCCCCAGCGGCAACATCGCGCTTCTGATCGACGCCGACAACGCCTCCCCCGCCGCGCTAGACCCCGTGCTGACGGTCCTGGCAGAGCTTGGCACCGTCAACATCCGCCGCGCCTACGGCAATTGGTCCAAGACCGCGCTCAAGGGCTGGGGCGCCATGACGCACCGCCACGCGATCGAGCCGCACCAGCAGTTTGACGTCACCAAGGGCAAGAGCGCGACCGACATGAAGATGACGATCGACGCGATGGACCTGCTCTACGGCGGCCGCGTCAACGGCTTCGGCATTATGTCGAGCGACAGCGATTTCATGCCGCTTGCCATGCGCATCCGCCAGGACGGCCTGCCCGTCTATGGCTTCGGCACCGAGAAGACGCCAGAGGCCTTTCGTGAAGCCTGCACTCGCTTCATCGACGTCGGCGCGCTCGCCAAGGCAGCGGCCGAAGAAGCCGCAGCGCGCAACGGCGCGGACGCCGTCGCCAAGACCACGGTCGACGACGAGCTGGTCAATCTGCTGGGCGCCGCGTGGAAGGCCTCCAAGCGCGACGACCGCGGCTTCGCCCGCCTCTCCGAAGTCGGCCAGCGCGCCGGCAACCGTTCCTCGTTCGACGCGCGCAACTACGGCTATTCGCGGCTGTCCGAGATGGTCGAGAAGCTCGACAATTTCGTCACCGAAACCCGCGACGGCGCCACCTACGTCAAACGCGTGCGTTGAGCCCGATCCGGCGCAGCACGAAGTCCGCTCGCTCCTCTTGCGGAGCGAGAGGCAGGAGAACGATCTCGTAGCCCAGCGCGGCATATACGTCCGCCATCATCTCCGCCGTGCGGCGCGCCTCCTCGCGATCCTGACGCCGCTCCGCGTCCTGCGCGAATATCGCGTCCCAATACGGCGCCAGAAAGACCGGCGCCGCGTAGGGCAGCGTTGCGATCGCCCGGTCCATGTCCTCGGGCACGGAAAGGCCGGACAGGCGCATATAGCCCGCGACATCCGGCAGTCCGCGATCGAAAAAGGCCGGTCCGTTTCTCGGCGTAGAGCGACGCTCAGCAAGATCGCGATCGAACATCGCCCGCGCGAAAGCAGCGCGGTCCGCCCAGGGCAGCGCGTTTCCGCCGCGCGCCTGTTCCTCGCGGATGACGGCGCGGCCGGCCTCGGCGACCGTGCGAAAGCCTCGTGCCGCGAGCGCGGCGATCAGCGTCGATTTGCCCGAGCCCGGTCCACCGGTGAGGACGTAAAAGGGCGGCCGGACCTCGCTCAGCGCGTCAGCTTCCTGTACGTCATCCGGTGCGGGCGAGTGGCTTCTTCGCCCAGGCGGCGGATCTTATCCTCCTCATAGGCTTCGAAATTGCCCTCGAACCATTCGACATGACTGTCGCCTTCGAATGCCAGGATGTGCGTCGCTAGGCGATCGAGGAAGAAGCGGTCATGGCTGATCACCACCGCGCAGCCGGCGAAATTCTCCAGTGCCTCTTCCAGCGCGCGCAGCGTCTCGACATCGAGATCGTTGGTCGGCTCGTCGAGCAGCAGGACGTTGCCGCCCTCTTTCAGCATCTTGGCGAGGTGGACGCGGTTGCGCTCGCCGCCCGATAGCTGGCCGACCTTCTTCTGCTGGTCGGTGCCCTTGAAGTTGAACGCGCCGACATAGGCCCGCGTCCCGATCTCATGCTTGCCGAAGCGGAAAACATCCGATCCGCCAGATACTTCCTCCCAAACGTTCTTGCTGGAATCCAAGTGGTCGCGGCTTTGATCGACATAGCCGAGGTGCACAGTCGGGCCGACCTTGATCTCGCCGCCGTCGGCCTGCTCCTGACCGGTGATGAGCTTGAAAAGCGTCGATTTGCCGGCGCCGTTGGGGCCGATCACGCCGACGATGCCGCCCGGTGGCAGGCTGAACGTCAGATCGTCGAACAGCAGCTTGTCGCCATAGCCCTTGGTCAGTCCCTTCGCCTCGATGACATTGTCGCCGAGCCGCTCGGGCACCTGGATGAGGATCTGCGCCTTGCCGGGGGTGCGGTTCTCCTGCGCTTCGACCAGTTCGTCGAACGCCTTGATACGCGCCTTGGACTTTGCCTGCCGCGCCTTGGGGCTGCGCCGGATCCACTCCAGCTCCTCGTTGATCGCCTTCTGCTTGCCCGCTTCCTCGCGCTCTTCCTGCTCCAGCCTCTTGGCTTTCTTCTCCAAGTAACCGGAATAATTGGATTCGTAGACGTAGTAGCGGCCGCGATCGAGCTCGAGCACCCAGTTCACGACATTGTCGAGGAAGTAGCGATCGTGGGTGACGAGGATGACGTTACCCGGATAATCGATCAGATGCTTTTCCAGCCACTGGACGCTTTCGGCGTCGAGGTGGTTGGTCGGCTCGTCGAGCAACAGGATGTTGGGCTTTTCGAGCAGCAGGCGGGTGAGCGCGACACGACGCTTCTCGCCGCCCGAGAGGTTGGTGACCGGGCTGTCGGCCGGCGGGCAGCGCAGGGCGTCCATCGCGATCTCGAGCTGGTTGTCGAGCGTCCAGCCGTCGACCGCGTCGATCTTCTCCTGAAGCTCGCCCATCTCGGCCATGAGCGCGTCGAAATCGGCATCGGCGGGCGGATCGGCCATCAGCGTCGAAATCTCGTTGAAGCGATCGACGAGGTCGGCGACCGGCCGGACGCCGTCGCGGACATTCTCCATCACGGTCTTGTTCGGATCGAGATGCGGTTCCTGCGCGAGATAGCCGACGCGGATATGCTCGCCCGGCCATGCCTCACCGGTGAATTCCTTGTCCTGCCCCGCCATGATCTTCATCAGCGTCGACTTGCCCGATCCGTTGGGGCCGACGATGCCGATCTTTGCGTCGGGGTAGAATTGCAGGTTGATGTTGTTGAGCACGGGCTTGGGGGCGCCCGGGAAGGTCTTGGTCATGCCCTTCATGACAAAGCTATATTGTGCGGCCATCGCGGCGCGTCCCTTTCGGCAAGATGGTGAGGCGGCAGAAAATGCGTTGGCGCCTAACTAGGGATGCGCGCGGCAAACGTCCACAGCCCCGACACGTCGGAAAACGCATGGGACGGCTTTCGTCCGTTTCGCGCCTTGGCTAGGGATGCCGGCATGACCCGACTCCGCCGCACCGCGCTCGCCGCCCTTCCCTTCTTCGCCATTGCCGGCGCTGCCGCCGCGCAGGGCCAGCCAGACGTCGCCGCGCTCCGCGATGCGGCGCTGAAGGACGATCTGGCCTGGGACATCACCGAGGGGCTCACCACCGAGGTCGGCCCGCGGCTTGCCGGCACCGAAGCGGAGAAGCGAGCGCGCGACTGGGCGGTGAAGCGGCTGACCGCGCTCGGCTTCGCAAACGTCCGCGTCGAGCCTTTCGACATGCCGGTGTGGGTGCGCGGAGAGGAGAAGGCGGAGATCGTCAGCCCCTTCCCGCAGCCGCTGGTGCTCGCCGCGCTCGGCAACAGCGGCGCGACGCCGGCGAACGGCATCACCGCTGAAGTCGTCGGCTTCGAAAGCTTCGCCGATCTGCAGGCCGCCCCGGCATCCGCGGTCAAGGGCAAGATCGTCTTCGTTAGTCATGCCATGAAGGCGACGCAGGACGGTTCGGGCTACGGCCCGTTCGGCACGGCGCGGCGGCAGGGTCCGTCGGAAGCGAGCCGCAAGGGCGCGGCGGCGATCGTGATCCGCTCGATCGGCACCGATTATCATCGCAACCCGCACACCGGCGTCCAGACCTTTGCGGAGGGTGTGAAGCCGATCCCCGCCGCGGCGCTTTCCCTCCCCGATGCCGAGCAATTGCAGCGCATCCTGAAGCGCGGCCAGCCGGTGCGGATGAAGCTGGTGCTGACCCCGCGCAACATCGGCAAGCGCCAGTCGGGCAACGTCATCGCCGAAGTGCCGGGCAGCGATCCCGCGGCGGGCGTTGTCCTCGTCGCCTGCCACCTCGATAGCTGGGACCAGGGCACCGGCGCGATCGACGATGCGGCGGGCTGCGGCATCGTCACCGCCGCCGCCAAGCGCATCGCCGAAGCAGGAGTGCCGCGGCGCACGATCCGCATCGTCTGGTTCGGCGCCGAGGAAGTGGGCCTCTTCGGCGGCCTCGACTATCGCGCCAAGCGCGGCGGTGAGAAGCACGCGATAATCGCCGAAAGCGATTTCGGCGCGGACCGGGTGTGGAAGGTCAACAGCCAGGGACCGGCCACTGCCAAACCGGCGATCGACCGGCTGGTGGCCGCCCTTTCGCCGCTCGGTATCGTCCAAGGATCGACGACCCGCGCCAGCGGATCGGACATCGGGCCGATGGCGGCAGACGGCATGTCGACGATCGAGCTGTCACAGGACGGCACCCGTTATTTCGATTATCATCACACGCCCGACGACACGCTCGACAAGGTCGATCCCGAACAGCTCCGCCAGAATGTCGCGGCCTGGACGGCGATGCTGGCGGTGATGGCGCACGCGCCCGAGGAACTTGCCTCGCCGGTCAGGCCGAGGAACTGAGTGCGGGAGCCGCCAAGCGGCCCGCCTTGCCGAAATCGCGCCCGGCATCTAAGGCGGCGGCGTCGGGGAGTAGCGCAGCCTGGTAGCGCATCTGCTTTGGGAGCAGAGGGTCGCAGGTTCGAATCCTGTCTCCCCGACCATCATCGCCTGAGTCAAAGCGTCACCCTGAACTCGTTTCAGGGTCTATGCTGGAGAAGGTCGCGACCGTCATCGAAATGGATGCTGAAACAAGTTCAGCATGACAGCATGCGGGGATCGGCGCGCGTGGTGGGCCCGGCAGGATTCGAACCCGCAACCTAGCCGTTATGAGCGGCCGGCTCTACCATTGAGCTACAGGCCCAGCGCGCGCCTCCTGGCGCGATAGCGGAGCCGCCTTCGGCTTGGCAAGCGGATCAGAGCGTCCCCTCGCCCGTCACCCGCGCCGTCTTTTCGGCCGGCGGCAGATAGAGCGTGAAGCGGTCGGCGCCGATGGTCAGAGCGCCCCCCGCTGCCTCGGCGAGATTGCGAACGAGGCGGAGGGCGAAACCGAGGCCGAGCGCGGGCGCGCCAGGCCAGTCGCCGTCGGGGCTGTAGCCCGGATCGAGCAAGGCGCTCTCGTCGAGCCCGGAAATGGCGCGCGGGCGATCGAGCCCAAGGCTCAGCATTCGCCGCGGGCCTAGCGGGCGTTGCGTCATGCTGGCGGAGATCGTCTCGCCTTCCCCCGCCAGCCCGACGGTGGCGGCGAGCAACCGCGCGAACATCCGCTCGGCGGCGGCGGGATCGACCTTGGCGGGCGGCAGATCGCGCTCGATCTCCACGACGATCCGGCCGTCGCGCACCCCAGCGACTTTTTCATAGGCGTCGTGGAGGCGGACGAGCAGCGCGACGACATCGGCCTCGCTGCGTTCCACCGTCATGCGGCCGGTTTCAAGCCGTGCGGCGGTGTCGAGATCGTCGACCGAAGCGAGCAACCCGCCGGCACGCGCGACGATCGAGCGCGCACGCTCGCGATAGGCGGTGTCGGCGGCGCCCATATATTCGCCTTCGATCATCTCGGCGAAGCCGATAATCGCGTTCAAGGGCGTGCGCAGCTCGTGGATGAGCTGGCGGAGCGAATCCGCCGGGAAGCCGGTGCCGAACAGCCCGCCCTCGCCGCCGCCGATCGGCCGCGCCACTTCATCCGCCCGCGGGCGCCTTGCGGTGCCGCGATAGCCCTGGAAGCTGCCCGAATGACTGTCGAAGAACGGCACGCCCGAAATGCGCCAATCGCCTGAAGCAGCGCCGGCACCGGGAACGCTCAGCCGCGCGTCCCGAAAGCCCGCGCGCTTTTCGAACGCGCCAGACGCCTGGCCATCGACACCGTGGCGGCCGGGACCGGCGATCGTGGCGATCGACTGGCCGATCAGCGGCCCGCGCGGTGCGCCGTCCACCCAGCCGATCACGCCGTCCGATCCGGTTTCCCAGCGGAAGGAATCGGCCTGGTCCGCGGGCAGCACGGCCGGCACCGGGCGGTGGCGGCGGAACGCCTCGATCCGTGCGACGAGATCGCGGATCTGGCGGCCGCCGTCCTCCTCCGCCCTGGCGATATCGGCGACTGCCTCCACCGTTCCGCCCAGAACGAGATCGCTCGCGCCGAAGGCCTTGAGCGCCTGCGCGACGTCGCTGCCCAGATCTTCGCGGTGGCGGAGCAGCGCGCGCGCGGTGGGCGTGAGCCGCGGCAACAGCGCCAGCCACTCGTCCGTAGACAGGCGCGCGCCGGCGATCAGCGGCGCGGCGATCGCGGCATGATCCTCGGCGAAGAAGGCGATCAGCGATGGCGCGACGGCGCGCCCGATGAGGCTCGTCGCGATGTCGCGGCGCGCGTCCTTGCTGAGATCATCGCGGTGGGTGCGCAGATAGGCGATGGCGGCGGTCGTGCCCTCGCTCTCGCCGCCGCGATGCTGGGCGAGCAGATCGACGAGCTGGCGCCATTTCGCGGCGCGCGACCAGGCCTGCGCCTCGGGCAGCGCGAGCACCGTCGCGATCCGATCGTCGAAGCGCATTGATCTTGGACCGTCCCTGCCCCAGCGAGGCGCCCCGCTGCGCCCCGGCCAGTCCTATCGCGTTGCCGGGGCGGGCAAAAGGTCGGGCCGCGCCGCTTCCCGAATCGGGACGAGAAAGCTGTGGATTGTGGCGCGAACGAAGAAGGGCGCCGGCCCGCGCCGACGCCCTTCCTGTGGTTCGATCGAAAGCGTGCCCAGTCAGGCGCGCTGGTTGAGCCAGAGCATCCAAAAGCTGGCGATGTCGGCGCGCTGGCCGGTCACCGCCTTGAACGCCGTCTCGGCCTCCGCCTTCTGCCCCGCCATCGCGAGCGCGATGCCGAGGCGGGTGTTGGCGAGATTGGCATCGACGCCGCCCTTCTGCAGCGCCGCCTTGTAGAGCGTCGCGGCCTTGGCATAGTCGCCATAGCCGTAATAGGCGTCGGCGACGCCGAGCACGGCGGTGCCGCTACCGCCAGCCAGTGCCTTCTGCTCTTCCGCTGGCAGGCCCTTGCGATCGGCCGGGATCTTGTCGGTGGCCGATTTCAGCATTTCCGAGAAGGCGAGCTTGTTGGGGTCGACCGCCTTGGCGGCGATGCCCTCGTCGAGCACCGCCTTGGTCTCGCCCGGCAGGCCGCGGTCATTGAGCGCCTCGGCCAGCTCGTAATAGTCGCGCTCGCCGGCCATCGCCTTCGCCTGGCGGACCAGGCGCAGCAGGTCGATCGTCGCCGGCTTGTCGAGGTTCGTCGTGTCGCGATAGATCAGCAGCGTGTCGCGCCAATTCTCCTGGGTCGGATAGGCCGAGACGAGCTCGCGGCTAAGCTGTGCCGTCGCCTGTGGGTTCTTGCCCTCGAAGGCGAACTTCAGCCCGCGCTTGTACCATTCCTCCGGCACCGGCCCCTGCGCCTTCTTGGCGGCGATGGCCTTCTGGAAGAGCTGGAGCGCCTCCGCGGGCTGCTGCTGAGACGCTTTCATCTCCGCCTGGGTGACGATCACGTCGGGGTTGTCCGGCTGCGCCTGGGCAAGCTTGGCCATCGCGGCTTCCGCACCGGCGGTGTCGCCCAGCTTGGTCTTCAGCGCCGCGATGTTCTGATAGACGGTACCCATCTCTTCCGGGGTCGCGCCGCCGCTCGCTTCGAGCGCCTCGATCGCGGCGAGCTTCAGCCGGTCGTCGTTCTTGGCGATCGCCCATTGCAACATGAGCTGCGCGACGACGTAGCGGTCGTCGTTGTTCTTGGCAGCCTTCTGCGCGGCGGGCAGCTTGGCGGTGTAGCCCGCTTCGTCGTTGGCGGTGACCGCCGTCTGCAGCTCGCTGATCGGCTTGCGCGCACCCGAGCTGAGGTTGAACTTGCGCTGCTGCGCTTCTTCCTTCTTGTCCTGCGCGAAGGCGGGCTGGGCGAGCGCGGTGCCGCCGACCGCGAGCGCAAGCGCGAGGGCAATCGTGGGGAGGGTCTTCATCGTCATCGTCTCCTGTACGAAATAGCGAATTGCAATCAGGCGGTGCGGCCGCCGTTGGCGAGCCACACGAGCCAATAGGATGCGAGCGTGGCGCGCGGGCCGGTCACGCCGCGCAGCGTCGTCTCCGCCGCCGCGCGCTGGCCGCCGAGCGCCTGCGCCATGCCGAGCCTGGTATCGACCAGCCCGGCGTCAACGCCCCCCTTGGTCTTGGCCATGGCGTAATATTCCGCCGCCTTGGCATAGTCCCCGAACGCGAAATGATTGTCGGCGGCCATCAGCGCCGCCTGCCCGTCCTTGCCGCTCTCCGCCTTCTTGTCGAGGCCGGCGAGCGCCTTCTTGTCGCCTGCGGCGCGCTTGTCGGTGTTGGCGAGGAGCGTCTTATACTCGCCTTTCCCCGCATCCACCATCTTGGCGGAGACGCCCTCCTGCAGCACGGCATGACTCTCGGCCGGAAGCTTCTCGTCGCTCAGCAGCGATGCCATCGCCAGATAGTCGCGCTCGCCCGACAGCGCCTTGCTGGAGCGCATGAGCCGCATCATGTCGAGCTTCGCCTGCGGATCGGGCTGGCCGATGTCGCGATAGACGAGCAAGGCGTCGCGCCAGTTCTGCGGGCTCGGATAGGCCGAGACCAGCCCGGTCGCGAACTTGAGGCTGGGCGCCGCGAGCTTGGCATCGAATGCATGCTTCAGGCCGCGCTTGTACCAGGATTCGGGGACGGGCTGGCCCGCGGCCTTCCGCGCATCGATCGCGCGGTCGATGAGCGTAACGGACTCGTTGACCTTCTTACGATCGTCCTTGACCTCGGCGAGAGCGAGCATCGCATCGACATTGTTGGGCGAAAGCTCAGCCCATTTGCCAAACGCCGCCTCTGCCTGATCGAGCCGCCCGGCGGCGAGCGCGAGTGCGCCCTTGTTCTTGTACAGCTCTTCCATGCTGGACGCCGGCGCCGCGCCGCTCGATATCATCGCGTCAATCGCGGTGGCCTGCATTGCCCGGTTGTTGGTCTGCATGGCGAGCTGCAACTCGTAGGACGACGCCAGATAATGGCCGTAGGCGCTCTGCGCCTGCGATTTGGCGGTGGTGATCGCGCCGGCGGCGGTGGCGTAGTCGCGCGCCTGCATCGCGGTCTGCACCGCGCTCAGCGCCGTCCGCTCCTGCTTGGAAAGCTGCGTCGCCTGCGCGCCGGCGGTGGCCGGCAAGGAAAGTGCGGCGCCCAGCAGCAGGGCCAAGCGGGTTACGGACTTCATAGACATCCTCCTGTTTGCCGGTGCCGGGCAGGAACAGGCCCGGGGGCTTATGGATCGGGCGCGTTCTACCGGCATTCCGGGGCGCTTGCTAGAGGCGGTGCCCTGAACGGCCGTTGAACTGCAAGTGCCGGTTTCCATGAGGAAAAGGCCCGTTTTCGCGCTGGTTTGACCGCACCGCACTAGCCGGATAAGGCACTCGCGGCGGCCGCATCGCCCTCGCGCGCGTACACGCACGCGGGCGCGGGGCTGGCATCGGCCACCATCCTTCGCTAGGACGATGTCCACCTTCAGCGCGCCCCTGGGCGCGCCCTTCGCATACAGATCGGGACACGAGAATTGGCCAGCAGTCCGCCGACCGTTGAAAGCAGCGATATTTCCCCCGTCTCCATCGTCGAGGAGATGAAGACCTCCTACCTCGACTATGCGATGTCGGTGATCGTCGCGCGCGCGCTACCCGACGTGCGCGACGGGCTGAAGCCGGTCCACCGCCGCATCCTCTTCGCCAGCCAGGAAGGCGGCTTCGTCCCCGGCCGCCCCTATCGCAAATCGGCCAAGATCGTCGGCGACGTGATGGGCAATTATCACCCGCATGGCGACAGCGCGATCTACGACGCACTCGCGCGCATGACGCAGGATTGGTCGCTTCGCGTGCCGCTGATCGACGGTCAGGGCAATTTCGGATCGATGGATCCCGATCCGCCCGCCTCGATGCGCTACACCGAGGCGCGGCTCGCCAAGGTGGCGATGACTTTGCTCGACGATCTCGACAAGGACACGGTCGATTTCACGCCCAACTATGACGGATCGCGCGAAGAGCCGCAGGTCATGCCGGCGCGCTTCCCGAATCTGCTGGTCAATGGCGCGGGCGGCATCGCGGTCGGCATGGCGACCAACATACCGCCGCATAACCTCGGCGAAGTGATCGCCGCTTGCCGCGCCTATATGGACAATCCGGGCATCACCGTGGACGAGCTCATCGAGATCGTCCCCGGCCCCGATTTCCCCACCGCGCCGCTGATCCTCGGGCAGGCTGGCGCGCGCAGCGCCTATCACACCGGCCGCGGCTCGATCATCATGCGCGCGCGCCACACGGTGGAGGAAAATCGCGGCGACCGCCGGTCGATCGTGCTCACCTCCATCCCCTTTCAGGTCGGCAAGTCCGGGCTGGTCGAGAAGATCGCCGAGGCGGCCAAGGAGAAGCGGATCGAGGGCGTCAGCGACATCCGCGACGAATCGAACCGCGAAGGAGTCCGCGTCGTCATCGAGCTGAAGCGCGATGCGACCCCTGACGTGGTGCTCAATCAGCTCTGGCGGCACACGCCCGCGCAATCTTCCTTCCCCGCCAACATGCTGGCGTTGCGCGGCGGCCGGCCCGAAACGCTCAACCTGCGCGAAATCATAGAGGCGTTCGTCCGCTTCCGCGAGGAGGTGATCACCCGCCGCTCCAAGTTCGAGCTCGCAAAGGCGCGCGACCGGGCGCACCTGTTGCTCGGCCTCGTCATCGCCGTCACCAACCTCGACGAGGTGGTGCGGATCATCCGCGGCTCCGCCTCCCCCGCCGAGGCGCGCGCCGCGCTGCTCGCGCGACAATGGCCGGTCGCCGAGATCGCGCCCTACATCCGCCTCGTCGAGGCCGTCGAGCATGAGGTGGAGGGCGACAGCTACCGTCTGTCCGAGCTTCAGGTGAAGGCGATCCTCGATCTGCGCCTCCACCGCCTCACCGCGCTCGGCCGCGACGAGATTGGCGACGAATTGAAGGAGCTGGCGGCCTCGATCGGCGCGTTGCTCGAAATCCTCTCAGACCGCGTCAAGCTCTACGCCGTGATGCGGCAGGAGTTCGACGAGATCGATGCGCAATTCTCCACCCCGCGCGTGTCCGAGATCGCGCCCGCCTGGGACGGCATCGACGACGAGGATCTGATCGAGCGCGAGGAGATGGTCGTCACCGTCACCCACGGCGGCTACATCAAGCGCACCCCGCTCCAGACTTTCCGCACCCAGGCGCGCGGCGGCAAGGGCCGCGCCGGCATGGCGACCAAGGACGAGGATGCGATCGTCAAGCTGTTCGTCACCTCGACGCACACGCCGGTGTTGTTCTTCTCCACCCACGGCAAGGTCTATCGCAAGAAGGTGTGGAGGCTGCCGGAAGGCGCTCCGCAGGCGCGCGGCCGGCCGATGGTCAACCTGCTGCCGCTCGCCCCCGGCGAGACGATCTCAACCGTGCTGCCGCTGCCTGAGGACGAGGCCGAATGGGGCCGGCTCCACGTCATCTTCGCCACCGCCCATGGCGGCGTGCGGCGCAACAGCATGGACGCCTTCGCCAACGTGCCCTCCAACGGCAAGTTCGCGATGCGCTTCGACGAGGACGCGACCGACCGCCTGATCGGCGTCGCGCTGCTCACCGAGGAGGACGACGTGCTGCTCGCCACCCGCCAGGGCAAGGCGATCCGCTTCGAGGCGACCGCGGTGCGCGAATTCCAGAGCCGCACCTCGACCGGCGTCCGCGGCATTACGCTGAAGGGCGACGACGAGGTCATCTCGCTGTCGATCCTCCATGGCTTCCAGGCGACCACCGAAGAGCGCGACGCTTATCTCCGCGCCGCGCCGTGGAAGGAGAATGAGAACGCCCCGACGCTCCCGCCAGAACGGATGGCGGAATTCGCCGAGGCGGAGGAGTTCGTAATGACGGTCTGCGCCAACGGCTATGGCAAGCGCAGCTCGGCCTATGAATATCGCCGCACCAACCGCGGCGGCCAAGGCATCACCAATATCGACAACCTCGCCCGCAACGGCCCCGTGGTGGCGAGCTTCCCCGCGCACAATGGCGAACAGCTCATGCTCGTCACCGATCAGGCGAAGCTCATCCGCATGTCGGTCGGCGATACCCGCGTCATCGGCCGCAACAGCGCGGGCGTCCGCCTCTTCAACGTCGGCCAGGGCGAACATGTCGTCTCGGCCGCGCGGATCGAGGAAAGCGAGGAGGATGGCGAGGAGGTCGTCTCCGAGACGCCGGAGACGGCACCCGAGACCGGCGCGGTCATCGGCGACGATCTGGCCGACGGTGGTGAAAGCGCTCCTCCGACCGAGTAAGCGTCAGCCCCCCCTTTCGTCACCCTGAACTTGGTTCAGGGCCTATCTTGGTGACGGTACCGATCGTCACCAGCATGGATGCTGAAACAAGTTCAGCATGACGATTGTGGTTCAGGTGAAAAGGTCTACCACCTCCGCACCGGGCGCGATGCTATCGAGGAGCAGCGTCCGGTGGCAGGTCTTGGGGTCACGCTCGAAGCATAACAATGCGCTCGGCTTCTCCGCGGCGAGCGCCAGCATCTGCGCGGAGGCCGCCATCGCCTCGGGTAGCTCGAGCTGGCCGGCGTAGACCCGCTCCAGCACGTCGTGCCGCCCCTTGCGCGCCGCCTCGCGCCCCTCGGGCGGCGTGCCGAGCGGCTTCAGATGAATGTAATCGATTCCCGCCTCCTTGAGCGCTGCGGCGAGAACTTTCTTGGAAAAGCCGGGCTTGCGCGACAACGGCACCGCACGCACGTCGATCAGCCGCTCGACTCCTGCCGCGCTAAGCGCAGCGATCAGTTCCGCCTGCGTCGCGCCCTCATAGCCGATCGTGAATATGCGCATCGCTCATTTACCTCCCCTTCTCTCTGCGCCTCTGCGCCTCTGCGCGCACCTCCTTTATTCGCGCGGAGACGCACAGACGCGGAGAAAGAAGGGACTAGCCGCTTTCGCGGACGCCGCGATTGTGGTTGTGGGTCTGCCATGACGCATCAGGTTCACATCATCGGCGGCGGGCTCGCAGGGTCGGAGGCGGCGTGGCAGCTCGCCGAAGCGGGCGTGCGCGTGCGGCTCTCGGAGATGCGCGGCAGCGGCGAGATGACGCCCGCGCATCATACCGATGGGCTGGCCGAGCTGGTCTGCTCGAACAGCTTCCGTTCCGACGATGCCGAGCATAATGCAGTCGGGCTTCTGCATGCCGAGATGCGTGCGCTCGGATCGATCATCATGGCGTGCGGCGACGAACATCGCGTGCCCGCCGGATCGGCGCTCGCGGTGGACCGCGACGGCTTCTCGGCGGCGGTCACCGCGCGGCTCTCAGGCCATCCCAATATCGAGATCGTACGTGAGCGCGTCGATACGCTCCCCGCCGACGGCCTCGCGATCATCGCGACCGGGCCTCTGACCGCCGCGCCGCTCGCCGAGGCGATCCGCGGCGCGACCGGCGCCGACGCGCTCGCCTTCTTCGATGCGATCGCGCCGATCGTCCACCGCGACAGCATCGACATGGACATCGCCTGGATGGCGGCGCGGTGGGACAAGGGCGGGAAGGACTATATCAACTGCCCGATGACTGAAGAGCAATATCGCGCCTTCCACCAGGCGCTGCTCGACGGCGACAAGACCGAATTCCGCGAGTGGGAAAAGGACACGCCCTATTTCGAGGGCTGCATGCCGATCGAGGTGATGGCGTCGCGCGGGCTCGACACGTTGCGCTACGGCCCGATGAAGCCGGTCGGCCTCGACGATCCCGGGACCGGGCGCTGGCCGCATGCGGTCGTCCAGCTCCGCCAGGACAATGCGCTCGGCACGCTGTGGAACATCGTCGGCTTCCAGACCAAGCTCAAATATGCCGAGCAGGTGCGCATCTTCCGGATGATCCCGGGTCTGGAGAATGCCGAATTCGCCAGGCTCGGCGGGCTGCACCGCAACACTTTCATCCGCTCGCCTGAACTGCTCGACGGCGAGCTCCGTCTGAAGTCTGCACCCAACGTTCGCTTCGCGGGTCAGATCACCGGCTGCGAAGGCTATGTTGAAAGCGCCGCGATCGGGCTCATCGCCGGCCGCTTCGCCGCCGCCGAGGCCAAGGGCGGATCGCTCGACGTCCCCCCGGCAGAAACCGCGCTCGGCGCGCTCCTCGGCCACATCACCGGCGGCGCCGAGGCTGACAGCTATCAGCCGATGAACGTCAATTTCGGCCTGTTTCCGCCGGTCACCGGCCGGGTGAAAAAGGCCGAGCGCAAGGCGCGCTATACGTCCCGCGCCCGCGATGCGCTGGCGGACTGGATGGAGACGCTCCCCGCCGTCTGATCGCCGCCGGGGTTGCGCCCCGCGCCGATGCGCCCATGTTCGGAGTAAGCGCAAACGGGGATTCGGGCATGGCGGACGTCGAAGGGGTGAATCTCAATTACGCCGTCGCGCTGCTCGGCGCGGGCGTCGCCGCGGTACCCCTGTTCACGCGGCTCGGGCTCGGATCGGTGCTCGGCTATCTCGCCGCCGGTCTCCTCGTCGGCCCCTTTGCGCTGGCGGTCGTCACTGATGCGCAAACCGTGCTCCACGTCGCCGAGATCGGCGTCGTGCTGTTCCTCTTCATCATCGGGCTCGAAATGCGGCCACGACGATTGTGGACGTTGCGCCGCGCGATCTTCGGGCTCGGCGCCGCGCAGGTTCTGACCTGCGGCGCGCTGCTCACGCTTCTTGCCGTCGCCGCCGGTTTCACCCCCGCGGTTGCCTTCATCGGCGCGATGGGCTTCGTCCTTTCCTCCACCGCGGTCATCATGCGGATGCTGGAGGAGCGCGGCACCCTCGCCGCCGAATCCGGGCAGCGCTCGATTGCGATCCTGCTGTTCGAGGATCTGTCGATCGTCCCGCTGCTCGCCATCGTCGCCCTGCTCGCCTCGCTGGCATTCGGCGACGCCGCCGACGCGCGCCCCGCCTGGCTGGCGATCACCATCGCCGCCGGCGCGCTCGCCGTGGTAATCGCGGCGGGGCGCTGGCTGCTCGATCCGCTCTTCTCGATCCTCGCCCGCACCGGCGCGCGCGAGGTGATGACCGCCGCGGCGCTGCTCGTCGTGCTCGGCACCGCGCTCTTCATGCAATGGGCCGGGCTCTCGATGGCAATGGGCGCCTTCCTCGCCGGAGTCCTGCTCTCCGAATCCACCTTCCGTCACCAGCTCGAAGCCGATATCGAGCCGTTCCGCGGCATCTTGCTCGGCCTTTTCTTCATGAGTGTCGGCATGTCGCTCGATCTCTCGCTGGTCGCGGCGCAATGGCGTTTCCTGCTCGCCGGCGTCATTCTTGCGATGATCGTCAAGGCGATCGGCATCTATGTCGTCGCACGCATCTTCGGCGCCGACCGGTCGGAATCGATCCACCGCACCGCGCTCTTCGCGCAGGGCGGCGAATTCGCCTTCGTTCTCTACTCCGCGGCGCTCGGCGCGGGCGTGTTCGATGCCGAGACCAGCGCGGTGATGACGGCGATCGTCATCCTCTCGATGGCGCTCACCCCGCTGGTCGTGATCTTCGTCGATCGCCTGCCCGACAGCGCGTCCATCGACACCACCGGCGTCGAAAAGGCCGAGGGGCTGCGTGGCCGCGTGCTCGTCATCGGTTTCGGCCGCTTCGCGCAGATCGTCACCCAGCCGCTGCTCGCCCGCAACGTCGATCTTTCGGTGATCGAGAATGACGTGGAGATGATCCAGGCGGCCGGCAACTTCGGCTTCAAGGTCTATTATGGCGATGGCACCCGGCTCGACGTGCTGCACGCATCGGGCGCCCACAAGACGGAGGCGATCCTGGTCTGCGTCGACAAGCCCGACGCCGCCGACAAGATCGTCGAGCTCTGCAAGGCCGAATTTCCTTATGCCAAGCTCTACGTCCGCGCGTTCGACCGCGGCCATTCGCTGCGGCTCATTGAGGCGGGCGTCGAATATCAGATCCGCGAGACGTTCGAATCCGCCGTCGTTTTCAGCCGCGAGGTGATGATCGGCCTGGGCGTCGATCCCGACACGGCCGACGAGGAGATCGCCGAGGTGCGACGCCGCGACGACGAACGGCTGGAGCTTCAGCTTGCCGGCGGGATCACCGCCGGGCGCTGGCTGTTCCGCAACAACACCCGCACCCCGCAGCCCGAGCCGTTCATCAAGCCGCAGCGGCCGGGCGAGATCATCAATCCCGAGGAGCCTGCGGCCGCGCCGGGCAGTTAGCCGCCGCTTCTGCCGCCGCTTCGAAGGGCAGCAGGATAGCGCCATGACGTGCCGACACGGCGCGCGCGTCGGCAAAGACGGCGAGACCCGGCCAGCCGCCCGGATCGTCGCGGGTGCCGGCAAGAAAGTCGCGCAGCGCGTCACGCGCATCGGCAAGCTCGGCAGGCGAGCGGCCGATCGCATGCCCGCCCATTACCGCAGCGGATGCCTGGCCGAGCGCACACGCGCGCACTTCCTGCCCCAGCGCAGCGACGCACCCGTCTTCGTCGAGCGCAACATCGACGACGACCACACTCCCGCACACCGGCGCCCGCCGCTCCGCCGAGGCGTGCGGCACGGCAAGCCGCCCGAGATGCGGGATCGCAGTCGCGAGCCGGAGAATGTCGCGGGAGTAGAGCGAGGAGATCACGGACGGGATATAGGATGTTCGGCGAGAAACGGGAGGGGCTCATAGCCTACCCCTCCCCGTCACCCCGGACTTGATCCGGGGTCCAGCTTTTTCTTCGCCGACCCTAGCAGTGAGATGCCGGATCAAGCCCGGCATGACGAAAGCGGCACTAGGCCCGCCGCCAGGTCGTCCCCTGCGGCCCATCCTCCAGCAGCACCCCCTCCGCCGCCAGCTCATCGCGAATACGATCGGCTTCAGCAAAGTCGCGCGCCTTCTTCGCCTCGGTGCGCGCGGCGACGAGCCCGTCGATCCGCGCATCGCCTTCACCCCGGAACCAGGCATCAGCGCTGTCGCCAAGCAGACCGAGCAGCGCCGCGCTGGCACGAAGCACATCGGGAGCGTCGATAGCCGCGAGCCGCGACAGCGCCAGCGGCGTGTTGAGGTCGTCCGCCAACGCGTCTGAAACGCCGGCATCGGCCGTACCCCCGTCCGCATCGCCCGCGGTGCGATACAGCCGGTCCAGCGTCGCCTTGCTCTGCGCAAGCAGCGCATCCGACCATTCGAGTGGCTGGCGGTAATGCGCTGAGAGCAACGCTAACCGCAGCGTTTCGCCCTTATGCCCCTGCTTCAGCAGCTCCGCGACCGTCACCACGTTGCCGAGGCTCTTCGACATCTTGTCGCCGCCCGCCATTGCGAGGAAGCCGTTGTGGAGCCAGTAGCGCGCGAGCGGCGCGCCGCCGTGAGCGCAGCGGCTTTGCGCGATCTCATTCTCGTGGTGCGGGAAGATGAGATCGAGCCCGCCGCCGTGGATGTCGATCGTCTCGCCGAGATGCCGCTCGATCATCGCCGAACATTCGATGTGCCAACCCGGCCGCCCCCGCCCCCAGGGCGAGCCCCAGCCGATGACATCCGGCTCGGACGGCTTCCAAAGCACGAAATCGGCCGGATCGCGCTTGTAGGAGGCGACCTCGACCCGCGCGCCGGCGATCATCGCGTCGCGGTCGCGGCGGCCGAGCGCGCCATAGCCGGGATCGGAGGGCACGTGGAACAGGACGTGGCCGTCGCCCTCATAGGCATGGCCGGTTTCGATCAGCCGCGCGATCATCGCGATCATCTCGGCGATATTGCCGGTCGCGCGCGGCGCGATGTCCGGCGGCGCCACGCCCAGCGCGCCCATGTCTGCGAGGTAGAAATCCTCGTAACGCTGCGTGATCACCTCCGGATCTACGCCTTCCGCCGCCGCCGCCGCGATGATCTTGTCGTCCACGTCGGTGACGTTGCGCGCGTAGACCAGCGCGTTCGCGCCGTAGGTGTGCCGGAGCAGCCGGGCGAGCACGTCGAACACCACCGCGGGCCGCGCGTTGCCGATATGCGCGCGATTGTAGACCGTCGGGCCGCAGACATACATCGTCACCCGGCCCCGATCGGCGGGTTCGAAGACGCGCTTCTCGCGCGCCATCGTGTCGTGAAGGCGGATCAATTCTGCTCCTCTACCGGCGCCGGGCCGCGCTGATCCTCGACGAAATCGACGATCGCGCGGCCGCTGGCGTGGAGCAAAGGATAGGTGCGCGATGCCGTCATCCATTCGGGGCGGAGCGCGATGCGGCCGAAGAGGGTGTCGTAGAAGAGGTTGGCGGCAAGATAGAGCAAGGTCGCGCCGATCAGCCCTTTGAGCGCGCCGAAACCGCCGCCCAGGAAATGGTCGATCGGGCCGACCGCCGACTGCCGCGTCGCCGCGCCCAGTCGCCGCGCGACGATCCGCCCACCGATGAATACTACGCCAAAGATCAGCGCGAAGGCGAGCACCGCGGCGCCGGATTCGCTCCCGACCGGGCCGAGCAGCCTGTCTTCGACCGGCGTGTGGAACAGCTTCAGCGCGACGATCGCAGCGACCCAGGCGAGCAGAGATAGCAGCTCGCATACGAAACCGCGCATGAAGCCCAGCACGGCGCCGCCGCCGACCAGCAACAGGACAAGGATGTCGAGCGCGGTGAATCCCATGAAACGCTGGCTATCCGAGCTTCGCGCCAGAGGGAAGCGGCCTTGTTGCGCTGCGGTGAAAAGCCTTCAGCGGCCGAGCAGATGATCGACGAGCTGGCCGAGCGTCGCGAAGCCTGCGAGCGCCACCGGCGCCTTCTCCTTGCCGAGCGCGGCGGGCACCAGCGCGCGCGCGAAGCCGAGCTTCGCCGCCTCGCGGAGCCTCAGGCCGCCATGCGCCACCGGCCGGATCTCGCCCGACAGCGCGATCTCGCCGAACGCCACCGTGTCGGGCGCCACCGGCCGCTCGGCAAGCGCCGAGACCAGCGCTACAGCCACCGCCAAATCGGCCGCAGGGTCGATCACGCGATAGCCGCCGGCAATGGCAAGATAGACTTCGGCGCTGGAGAAGCTCAGCCCGCAGCGCGCCTCCAGCACCGCGAGGATCATCG
Organism: Allosphingosinicella indica; assembly: GCF_900177405.1. NCBI lineage: Bacteria > Pseudomonadati > Pseudomonadota > Alphaproteobacteria > Sphingomonadales > Sphingomicrobiaceae > Allosphingosinicella > Allosphingosinicella indica. Next base: position 2,502,245 of record NZ_LT840185.1, read on the forward strand.
CCAGCCGCCCCGAATCCCAGCCGACCACCGCGCGCCGCGGCGTCGCGCCGCTGGCGAGTCGCACGGTCAGCGCCTGGATCTCGACCAGCACCGGCCGTGTGCCTTCTAGCGCCGGGAAGACGGTCGCGCCCGCCACGTCCTCGCCGCGGTGGCTGAGGAACAGCGACGAGGGGTTGCCGACCTCGGCCAGCCCCTCCGCCGCCATCGCGAACACGCCGATTTCATCGGTGCCGCCGAAGCGGTTCTTGACGGCGCGCAGGATGCGATACTGGTGGCTGCGCTCGCCCTCGAAGCTCAGCACCGTGTCGACCATATGCTCCAGCACCCGCGGTCCGGCGATGCTGCCGTCCTTGGTGACGTGGCCGACGAGCACGAGCGCGGCGCCGCTCTCCTTGGCGAAGCGGATGAGCTCTCCCGCAGACGCGCGAACCTGGCTGACGGTGCCCGGTGCGCCCTCGATCAGATCGGAATGCATCGTCTGGATCGAATCGATCACGAGCAGCGCAGGCGGCGCCCCCTCCCCCAGCGTCGTCAGGATATCGCGCACGGATGTCGCCGCGCCGAGCTGCACCGGCGCCTGGCCGAGCCCCAGCCGGTGCGCGCGCAGCCGCACCTGGTCCGCCGCTTCCTCGCCGGAGACGTAAGCCACCGTCAGCCCGCGCGCCGCCATGCTCGCCGCCGCCTGGAGCAGCAGCGTCGATTTGCCGATGCCCGGATCGCCCCCGATCAGCGTCGCCGATCCCGCGACGAGGCCGCCGCCCAGCGCGCGGTCGAATTCCTGGATGCCGGTCGATTGCCGTTCGGGCAGCGGCACCTTCGCATCGAGCCCGGTCAGCTCGATCGCGCGCCCGCCCGATCGCAGATTATGCTTGGCCTGGAACGGCGTGACGACGCCGCCGGAATCCTCCACCAGCGTGTTCCACCCCTCGCAATCGGGGCATTGTCCCTGCCAGCGCGGGCTCACCGATCCGCAGAGCTGGCATATGTAACGCGTCTTCGCCTTGGCCATGGCGCTCTTCGTAGCAAAGGCGTGGAAAGAAGCGAGAGCCCGCGGGTTTTGCAAAGCGGGCGCGCCGTGCGCATGTAAGGAACTGTATGATCCGCGTCGCCAGCTACAATATGCGCAAGGCCATCGGCACCGATCGCCGCCGCCGCCCGGAACGGATCATCGAGGTTCTGAACGAACTCGACGCCGACGTGATCGCATTGCAGGAGGCGGATCGGCGGTTCGGCGCGCGGCTGTCGGCAATACCAGTCGCGATGCTGGAGCAGCACAGCGACTATAAAGCGGTGCCGTTCGAGGCGCGTGCGGGCAGCATCGGCTGGCACGGCAACGCCATATTGGTGAAGCGGCACGTCGATATTTCCGGCCACGCGATGATCGGCCTTCCCTCGCTGGAACCGCGCGGCGCGGTGCTCGCCGATTTGAAGGTCCACGGCGAGGAGATGCGTGTCGTCGGCATGCATCTCGACCTTTCGGGCCTCTGGCGGCGGCGGCAGGCGCTGGCAGTCCTCGCCCATCTCGCCGAGCGTGACGGCGATCCGCCGGCAGTGTTAATGGGCGATCTCAACGAATGGAGCGCGCGCGGCGGCTGCCTCAAGGACTTCGGCTGCGAATTGCGCTTCGCGGAGTGCGGACGGAGCTTCCATTCGCGCCGGCCGATGGCGGCGCTCGACCGGATCATGGTGAGCAGCCGCCTCGATATCCTGGAAAGCGGCGCGCATATGAGCGCCACCGCACGCCGTGCCTCCGATCACCTGCCGATCTGGGCCGACATCAAGCCTGCGTAGAATCGTCCGGTTCAGGAGGCGCCTTCGCCGTCTTGCCGTCGAGATCGAGCCAGTCCTTCACCGGCAGGCGATAGAGCATGTCGAGCACCTCGAACTCGAGCCCGCCCGGCTGACTGGTCGGCGCGTTCCACAGCGCCGCGACGCCGGTCTTGCGCTTGGGATCGTAGAGCACGAGCGAGCGATAGCCCATCACCCCGCCGCGATGGCCGACGATCAGATGGCCGGCATAATCGTAGCTCCGCCAGCCGAGCCCGTAGGCGGATTTGGACAGCCGCTCGCGATATTTGCGCATCCGGCCATTCTCGCCGGGCGTCGCCGCGCGCGGGCTGCGCACCGCCGCGAGCACTTCGGGCGAAAGCACCTCTGGCTCGGTCGCCATCTGCGCGCGCATCCACAGCGCCAGATCCTTGATCGACGAATTGACCCCGCCCGCCGCAGGCACGCGATAATAGGAATCGACAACCTCGACGGGCCGGCCTCCGGCAACGTGCGGCTGCGCCCAGCTCTTCGCTTCGACCAGGCCTTTGCGGGTCATGTTGGCGCTGTCCATGCCGAGCGGCAGGAAGAGCTGTTCGCGCACCGCATCCTCATATTTGCGGCCGGTGACCTTCTCGACGATCTCGCTCGCCGCGTCATAAGCAACGTTTTGATAGGCGTGGCACTGTCCCGGCGAGCAGATGGCGTTCAATGTCACCAGGCTCGATCGCAGCATCTTCGGATCGAGCCCGTCCTCCAGCCGCCCGTCCTGCGCATGGCTGAACAGGCCGAGCTGGTGCGACAGCACGTCGGCGACCGTCGCCTTATATTCGTTGCCGTTGGGCAGCTTCAGCGACGCCGAATATTTGGCGACAGGCTCGTAGAGCGAGAGCTTGTTCTCGGCCGCGAGCTTGGCGATCATGTCGCCGGCGACGCCCTTCGACACCGATGCCCAGCGGAACAGCGTGTTCGGCGTCACCGGATCGCCGCTGCCCTTCACCGTTTCGCCATAGCCCTTGAGGAAGCGGATTTCGCCATCCTCGACGATCGCGACGGCGAGGCCGACCATGCCGTTCTGCTGCGAAAGAAGCTGGAAGCGTTGGTCGAGCCTACGATAGTCGATCGGCCCGTCGGTCTTGGCGGGCAGGTCGCGAATTTCGGTGACGTCGACTTGCGGCTCGGCGGGCGCTTCTTCGGCCGGGAGCCAGCCCTGCGTCAGTCCGCCGAATCCCCATGCGGCCCCGCCCAGCACGAACACTGCGGCGGCAACCGCCAACACACGCTTGGTAATCATGCCTCTCCGTCCGCGCCGCGGGCGCTCGCCCCGCCTCAAATCCTAGCGCGAAGAACGGGCTAGCGCAAAAGCTCCAGCTTCACCATCGCCTTGCCGGCGCGGACCATGTTGATTTTTTCGGCGGCGGCGCGCGATACGTCGATCAGCCGCTTCTTCACGAACGGGCCGCGGTCGTTGATGCGGACGATCACGCTCTTGCCATTGCCGAGGTTGGTGACGCGCAGCTTGCTGCCCATCGGCAGCGTGCGGTGCGCGGCGGTGAGCGCGCCGGGATCGAACCGCTCGCCGTTGGCAGTGCGATTGCCGGCGAGTTCGGCGCCATAGAAGCTGGCTTCGCCGCTGCCGACCGCCTCGTAGACGGCGACTTCATCGTCGCTGGCATCGTCGCTGTCGATCGCATCGGACATGGTAAGCGCATCGTCGTCGGCAAGCAGCATGTCGAGCTTGGGGGTGTCGAGCCGCTCGGCGGCGCTCATCTCGGCGGCGGCGGCTTGGGTCATGTCCGCCTGGGCGGGGCCGGCGATGCCGATCGCAGCGATCGCCATCAGCGATATCGCGCGCAGAAGCGTCTGCTGCGTTGCCATGCCAGCCATGAAAGATTGCCCCGTTCGATTGCGAGGCACGCCTTACGCGCGAAAAAGTTCCCTGAAAGTAACCGTTCGGCTGATCGTGGGATTCGCGCGGTGAATGACGGGCCCGGAACGATTCGCCGTCGTAATGCTTCCACTCGTCGCCGTGCCTCTACATTCCATCCGCCCGCCTCGACATCCGCGGACGATTGAGTCACGCTCCGGCCCATGCGGGAGAAAGAGCTGCGGCTGGCGCTGATCTGCTACGGCGGGATCAGCCTTGCCGTATACATGCACGGCATCACCAAGGAGATCTGGCGGCTCGCCCGCGCCAGCCGCGGCCACCGCACCGGCGATCCGCCCGAACCGGGCAGCGAAAGCGTCTATCGCGACATTCTTGCCACCATCGCCGAACATACCGACACCGACGTCCGCGTGCTGGTCGACATTCTCGCCGGCGCGAGTGCAGGCGGCATCAACGCCATTTTCCTCGCCGATGCCATCTCCGCCGGCCGCTCGCTCGATCCGCTGACCGATCTTTGGCTCGACACCGCCGATGTCGATCGGTTGCTCGATCCCGGCGGCAATGCGGTGACGCGCATCGCCAAGGCGGCAGCGGTGCCGATCGCCTGGGCCTTTTCCACCGGCCGCAAGGGCGCGGTCCATATGACGGTCGAGGAAGGCCACCGCGACGAGGTGCGGTCGAAGCTCGCCAATTTCGTCCGCGCGCGCTGGTTCTGGCCGCCCTTTTCCGGCCCCGGCTTCACCGGGCTGCTGCTCGACGCGTTCGATGCGATGGCCAAGGGCGCGCGCGGCCCCTCGCTGCTCCCGGCCTACCAGCCGCTCGACCTGTTCGTCACCGTCACCGATTTCCACGGCCACCCCGAGCGGCTGCAGCTTCATTCGCCGTCCGAAGTCACCGAAACAGAACATCGCCTCATCCTCTCGTTCCGCGATCCCGGCGGCGCGAAACGGCAACTCGCACACCCGGCCGAACTCACCTTCGCCGCACGCGCCACCGCAAGCTTTCCCGGCGCCTTCCCGCCCTTCCAGGTCGGCGAGCTCGACCGCGCGATCGAGACGCGCAAGATGGCGTGGCCCGGCCGCGCCGCCTTCCTCGCCCGTGCGCTCCCCCGCCTTTCCGCGGTGGGCAGCCCTGAAAGTGCGGTGCTGATCGACGGATCGGTGCTCGCCAACGCACCCTTCGGCCCGGCGATCGACGCGTTGCAGAGCCGCCCCGCGCGCCGCGAGATCGACCGGCGCTTCGTCTATATCGATCCCAAACCAGGCCTCCACAGCGTGCGGCTGGGCGGCGGCGCGGGATCGGAGCCGCCCGGCTTCGTCGCCACCGTCTTCGGTGCGCTCTCCGACATCCCGCGCGAGCAGCCGATCCGCGACAATCTGGAGGCAATCGACGGACGCTCGGCACGAATCCGGCGCCTCCGCCATATCCTCACCGCGATGGAACCCGAGGTCGAGGCCGCGATCGAGCGCGCCTTCGGGATAACCTTCTGGTTGTCGAGCCCGACGCCCGCCCGCCTCAAGAGCTGGCGTACGCAGGCGCAGAATGCTGCGGCACGCGAGGCGGGCTATTCCTACGCCGCCTACGGCCACATAAAAATCGCTACCGTTGTCGAGCAAGTGTCGGCGCTGCTCTATCGGCTGGGCGGCGGCGGCGGGCGCGAGCGGCGCGAGGCGATCCGTAAGCGGATGTGGCTGCATTTCCGCGATGCGGGGCTGGCCGACGCGGGCGCGATGACGGCGAACGGCGCGCGCGACGATGCGATCGATTTTCTGCGCACCTTCGATTTGGATTATCGCGTCCGGCGTCTCCGCCTCGTCGCGCGGCGCCTCGCCGAAATGGCGGAGACCGACGACGCCCCCGCCGATGCGATCGAGCAGGCCCGGGCGATCGTCTACGAATGTATCGGCACCTATCGCCTCGGCATCGAAGCCGCCGCGGTGCCCGTCGGCGATGCGGTCCGCGCCGCGCAGGAGCATCCCGGCCCCGCGCTCGCCGAGCTGGCCGCGCTGCTCGATCTCAAGCGTCTCGACGAGCAGGTCGATGCGCGGCTGACCGATGCACTCGAAGGGCTCCCGAAGACCGAGCGGCGGGTCATGCTGCTCGCCTATCTCGGCTTCCCATTCTACGACGTCGCGACATTGCCGCTGTTCCAGGGCGAAGGCCTCGACGAGTTCCAGCCGGTGAAGGTCGATCGCATCTCGCCGGACGATGCGACCGCGATCCGTGAGGGCGGCGCGGCCGCGACCTTGAAGGGCATCCAGTTCAACAGCTTCGGCGCCTTCTTCAGCCGCGCCTATCGCGAGAACGACTATCTGTGGGGCCGCCTCCACGGCGCCGACCGGCTGATCGACATCGTCGTCTCCGCGCTGCCCCACGGCAGCCACCTGCCGCCCGGCGCCTTCGCGGGCCTCAAGCGTTCCGCCTTTCGCGCGATCCTCGATGAAGAGCGCGCGCGGCTCACTGCGATCCCCGATCTCTTCGCAGCACTGGAGAAGGAAATCGGTTAGCGCTGGACTGGTCAGGCGATTTCGGAGAGCCTAGGGACGAGCGAACGGAGCGACATATGCAATTCCTGAGAACGCTTTTCTGGGTCGCGCTGGCCGTCGCGGTGGTGCTGTTCGCGACTGCCAATTGGAACTCGGTGACGCTCACCTTGTGGGGTGGCCTCCAGGCCGACGTGAAGCTGCCCGCGCTGATCTTCTTCGCCTTCCTGCTTGGCCTCGTGCCGATGTTCCTCATCTCCCGCGCGCGCATCTGGACGCTGAAGCGCAGGCTGGAGGCGCTCGAACGACAGATCGCCGCGAGCCTCCCGGCCGCGCCGGCGCCGGTCGCCGCTGCGGTCGAACCTCTCGACCCTGCCGATCCGGCATCGCCGCGCACCGGCGCGGACGATCGCGTCGCCACCGACAGCAAGGTCTGGCCCGCCACATGAGAAGCCCGATCTACGTCGCCATCGATACGCCCGAGCTCGACCGCGCGCGCAGCATCGCCGAGCGGGTGCGCAATCACGTCGGCGGCATCAAGCTCGGGCTCGAATTCTTTTCCGCCAACGGCCGCGCCGGGGTGCGCGAAATGGCGGATCTCGGCCTGCCGATCTTCCTCGATCTGAAGCTCCACGACATTCCCAACACCGTCGGAAAGGCGATCCAGGCGCTGCGCCCGCTGAAGCCTGCGATCCTCACCGTCCATGCCGCTGGCGGGCGCGCGATGATGGAGGATGCCAAGGCGGCGGCGCCCACCGGCACCAAGGTGGTCGCGGTGACCGTGCTGACCAGCCTCGACGGCAGCGATCTCAGCTCGATCGGCCTAGCCGCCGAGCCGCAGCCGCAGGTCGAACGGCTGACCGCGCTCGCGCGCGATGCCGGCCTCGACGGCGTTGTCTGCTCGGGCAACGAAGTCGCCGCCGCCAAGGCCGCGTGGCCCGACGGCTTCTTCGTAGTTCCGGGTGTCCGCCCCGCCGAAAGCGGCCATGGCGATCAGAAGCGTGTGATGACTCCGCGCCAGGCGCTCGACAACGGCGCCTCGATCCTCGTCGTCGGGCGGCCGATCACCCAGGCTGCCGATCCCGACACCGCCGCGCGCGCGATCGAAGCGACGCTCTGAGGCCTGCCCTGATGTGGACAATGCGGCCCGGCGCGCTAAACGGCGCGCCCGAGGAGACACGCCCATGAGCTGGCTGAACCGCGTCCGCCAAAGCATCCCGTTTCTGCCCAAGCGCGAGACGTCCGACGTGCTGTGGCACAAATGCCCGCAGTGCGAGGCGATGGTCTTCACCAAGGAGTTCGAGGAGAATCTCTCGGTCTGCCCGCGTTGCGGCCATCACGGCCGGATCGGGCCGAAGAAGCGGTTCGACTTGCTGTTCGATCCGGGCTGGGAGACGTTGAGCCCGCCGCAGACGCGCGAAGATCCGCTCAAGTTCCGCGACAGCAAACGCTACACCGATCGCATCAAGGCGGCGCGCTCGGCGACCGGCGAGCAGGACGCGCTGATCAACGCGCGCGGCGCGGTCGAGGGGCGCCGCGCGGTGATCGGCGTGCAGGATTTCGCCTTCATGGGCGGATCGATGGGGCTCGGGGTCGGCGCCGCCTTCTTAGAAGGCGCGCGCGCCGCGATCGCCGAACGTGTGCCCTATATCGTCTTCACCGCGGCGGGCGGCGCGCGCATGCAGGAGGGCATCCTCTCGCTCATGCAGATGCCGCGCACCACCGTCGCGATCGCCGAGCTGAAGGAAGCGGGCCTCCCCTATATCGTCGTGCTCACCGACCCGACGACCGGCGGCGTCACCGCCAGCTATGCGATGCTGGGCGACGTCCAGATCGCCGAGCCCGGTGCGCTCATCGGCTTCGCCGGGCAGCGGGTGATCGAAAGCACGATCCGCGAGAAATTGCCCGAGGGCTTCCAGCGCGCCGAATATCTGCTGGAGCATGGCATGATCGACATGGTGGTACCGCGCGCGGAGCTGCGCCACCGGCTCGCCCAGCTCGTCGAATATCTGCAACCGCGCGACAGCGCCGCCTGATCAGTCATCGGAATGGGAGGGCACCGCGGTCCGGCGCCCTCCCTTTGTCGTCAGGCCGCAGCCTTGGCGTTCGCGGCCGCGTCGGCGAGCTTGGTGAGATCGCCGTCGGTCTTGCTCTCCTGCTGGAGCGTCTCGTCGAGCAGCTTCGCGGCGTCCTTGAGGCCAAGCACCGTCGCCCAGCGCTTCAGCGTGCCGTAGCGGGCGATCTCATAATGCTCGACCGCCTGCGCCGATGAGATCAGCCCGGCGTCCAGCGCCGGCGTATCCTTATATTCGTCGAGGATTTCCTCGCCTTCCTCGATGATGCCTTCGATCGCCTCGCATTTCTTGCCGCGCGCGCGTTTTCCGATCAGCTCGAACACCTGCTCGAGCCGCTCGATCTGGCCTTCGGTCTCGTCATAATGCTTCTCGAACGCCGCCTTGAGCTCGGGCGATTGCGCGCCCTTCGCCATCTTGGGCAGCGCCTTCAGGATTTTCTTCTCGGCGTAATAGATGTCCCGAAGCGTGTCGTGGAACAGGTCGTCGAGTGTCTTTTCGGCCATTGCTGGGTCTCCGCTACTGAATTGGACGCTAGAAGTCGCGTCCGCCGGTAGCGGTCGTGAGGCCCTGTGGTTCCGCTAATTGACTTAAATCAATACGAAAAACTGAAACTCCGCAGCGTGCGGATTGATCAGCCGCAATAGCTCGGTTTCGGCACCGGCGCATTTCCTTCGCGCTTGGTCCAGCTGCCCCCAGGTAGGCGATAATATTGGCCCGGGCCGACGCGGCTGGCGAAGATCTCGCACGCCGTCGCCGCGGCCACTTCCTCGATCTTCGCGCCGCGCTTGGCAGCGAGATCGGTGTAATAAGCGCGGCGCTTGATGTTCACCGCCTCGACCTGCGCGCGGATGTCGGCGGAGGCCGACCCGACTACGCCCATATAGCCGTCCGCCTGCTCGCCCGCCTGGCCGGAGGAGCGCAGCGACGCAGATGCATCGTTCTGCAGCATCGCATAAGCGGCACTGCCGCCGGTGATCGCAGCCAGGCCGATCGCGGCGGCAGCGCGGAATTTCATGCGTCGGGTCATCGTCAGAATACTCCCGGGTTTTGCTGGATGAGTTCGCGGGCGTCCTGCTGGAGCTTTACCACGACTTCCTGCCTGATGTTGATATTGAGATTGATCTCGATCGGCTTGTCGGGCGCGCTCACCTGCACGCACCCGCCCAATAAGGCGATGAACGGCACGGCCAGAACTCCCTTCGCGCTGTCAAACTCGCGTCTCCTCGATTTCGGACGGATCATGGCATGGGCTCGCTTTCCTCTGGCTGAACGGGGGATTCGAAGGCGGAAGGCTCGCGCAGCTCCGGCGGCAGCGCGCTCTGGATGAGGAGGCTGGGGTCCTCCAGCGAGCGCGCGGTCGCCATCAGCGTGCGGAACGGCCCGCGGACCGTGATGTTGAACTCGAACGGGATCTTGGCGAGCTGGCCGAGCGCGCGGCGCGCGATGATGCCCTGGATGCCGCCCGCATTGATCGGCGCCAGCGCCGAATCGCGGGCGATGCCGTCGAGCTCGATCCGCGTCAGGAACTCGCCGTCGAGCGAGCCGTCGAGATCGATGATGAGCTTGTCGTAGCTCAGCGATTTGAGCGCATCGAAAGCCAGCTTGCCGTAGGCGCCCAGATCCTTGTCGGTCAGTTCGCCGATGTAGGAGAGCGTGCCGCCGGCCGGGCGGGCGACGAGATGGCCGCCGACGATCCGCCCGCCGCGCTCGCCGAACACCATCGGGATCACGCCGTCGAAGGTGCCGGTGGCGGAGATATTCTCGAACTCGAAATTCTCGATCAGCGCCGCCGCGTCCATGCCCGCGACGCGGAAGACGAGATTCTTGTCGGTCGGCTGCGCGAAATCGAGCAATGTCTCGTCGAGCAGCAACTCGCCGCCCGCGAACGGCCATCGCCCGCCTTCCACACGCACCTTGAGGTCGCGCAGCAATTGGTAGCGGATCACCCCGTCATAGACGTCGATGCCCGACCGGATGAGCTTGACCCGCGCCTCCTGCCCCGGCGCGCTTTCCAGTGCGAGCAGATCGGTGAAATTCACCGTGGTCGCCAGCCCCTCGACCGGGCCGAAGGCGGCGGCGAGGTTGGTGTTGTCGGTGGTGAAGCTGCCGGTGCTGGTGACGCCTTCCGGACTCCACGCGATGCGCCCCTGCCCGCGCGCCTCGCCATCGACCAGCGCGACGACGCCGGTGGTGAGCCGGGTCAGCGCGTCGGGCTGGAAGCCGTTGGGCGTGAAGCGGATGCCAGGCACGTCGAGCACCGCATCGCCACGCCCGCTGCCGAGATCGTGGCGGATCGTCGCGCGGGTGACGAACGTCCCGCTCGCCGGATGGTTGAGCGAAGCGGTGGCGTCGATCCGGTTGTCCGCCAGCGTCAGCTTGAAATCCTTGCTGTTCAGTGGCCGGAAGCGCGGATCGGCATAATCGTCGGAAACGGTAAGCCCGCCCTCCAGCGCCAGCCGCCCGCCGCGCAACGTCCAGCGCCCTTCGCCGCCACTGACGAGCAGCGGCACATTGGCGAGCTTGCCGTCGGCGCCCGCGAAGGTGCCGGCGATCCCGGCGCTGGTGAAGTCGCCCGCGATCCGCGCGAGATCGAGCCGGTGGACGGCGCCCTCCGGTCCCAGGCGAATCGCGACCTGGTCCGCGGCGAACCCGGGTTTCGCCAGCGCCACCCGTACCTCGCGCGTCGTGACGTTGAGCGGCGATCCGCCGAGCCGCCCGGCGATCCGCGCGCCGGGTATGCGCGCGCCGCCCGCCAGCCGGCCCCGCGCATCGGCATAAGCGATCGCAGGGCCGCTCGGGCAGACCGGCAGCGTCGAGCGCCCAAGCACGAGCCCCGATATGCGCAGCGAATCGAACCGTGCGGCGATGCAGGTTTCGCCGAAGGCATAGCGACCGCGCGGCCCGATCCGGCCGCTGATCGGGAATTGCAGATTCTCGACGCGCCCGTCGGCAAGCGGGCCGCTGATCCGCGCCGCCGTCTCGATCCGCGTCGCACCGCCTGCGCCCGGCCCGAAGCGCACCGGCGCCAGTGCCAGTCGCGTCGCGCCCGCCGCCATCGGCGCGACCGTCGCGGTGCCGCGGATCGGCGCCCCCGCCACCGGCTGCGACAGTGCGATCCGGGTGTCCGGGAAATCCCCGCCCGCGAGCGTCACTGTGCCGTCGAGCCGGGCGCGGCCAAGGCCGAAATAATAGGTCGCGCCGGTGCCGCCGGAGAGTGCCAGCCGCGCACCGCTGGCCGTATCGGCGGTCATGCGGCGGATGCGGAGCGCGCCGCCGCCCGCATCGCTGACCAACTGGAAGCGCCCGCGCACGTTGGCGCTGCGCCCGGCACGGCGCACGGCGTCGGCCAGTGCCGCGCCGATCGGGCCGACTGGCGACCCGTCGAGCGATTCCAGCGGCGCGGTCGCGGGCGCCAGCAGCGACGGCGCGAACCGCAGCCCGTCGGCCGCCGCATCGCCGCTCGCCGCGACGCCGCCGCGCTCGGTCCAGCGATAGCCGCCCGCGAGCCGCAGCGCACCGCTCTGCAACTTGGGCATCCGGGCCTGCTCGGCTGCCAGGTCCATCGTGCCGCGCATCGCGTTGGCGGAGCCGTCGAACCCTACCGTTCCGGTCAACCGCGCGAACGCGCGATCTCCGATCCGCCCCGACGGCAGCGCCAGCCGCGCGTTACCACGCCACCGGTCGAGCGCTTCGGACAGGCGGGCGTCGACGATCGCTTCCGGCGCTTCCAGCGCCACGCCGCGCCCGGCGCATTGCAGCCCACCGGCGCCGACCGGTCCTTCGATGCCCGGCCGCCGCTCGCGGACCGACAGCGCAACGCGCGCCACGCCGCGCTCGAGCCGGCAATCGCCGAGCGCCATCCTTGGCGCCTTCGCCACCACCCGGCCATCAAACCCATCGGCGAGATTGCCACGCCCGCGGATCGCCAGGCCGACCCGACCCGCCGGCGTTTCCAGCCGCAGCGAACTGTCGTCGATATCGACGTCGATGTCGGGCAGCGTGAACGGCTTGCCGCTCGGCGGCGGCAGAAGCTTGTCGATCTCGCCGAGCCGGAGCTCGCCGCCGACCACCCGGCCCTTCAGTCGCGCACCGCGGATGCGGAGGAATTCGACCTTCGTGCTACCGTCGAAGCCCAGCGAGAGATCGACGTCGATCGCCTTGGCGACGAGATCGGGGTCCGCCGGATCGCCGATCACGACATCTACCAGCCGCTGACGGCGCAGGCCCAGATCGGCGATCTGGTAGCGCGCGTTGACCCCGCGCTTCTGCAATTCGTCGTTGATCAGGCCCTGCGCGAGCGGTTTGCGCTGCGCCCAGAGGATCGCCAGCGCGAGCAAGCCCACCAGCAGGATGCCCAGCAACACGAAACGCCAGGTCGGGCGCCAGCGCCGCCGCGGCGCAATGTCTTCGGGCTCCATGCGCCTATCGGGCCCGTGCTTCGGCGGTGACATCGGCGGCGCGCATTGCGCGACAACCCTCGCCGCGCGCCGAGCGTTCCGCAACCAGAATGTTTGCGCATCGCGGCGCCGCGCCTTAATCCTGCGGCATGGCGGAGGGGGAAGTCGACGACAATGCGGGCCACCGTGCGCGGCTGCGCAAACGGCTGGCCGAAGGCGGGCCAGACGCTTTGCTCGATCACGAGCTCGTCGAATATCTCCTTGGCCTCGCCATTCCCCGCCGCGACACCAAGCCCTTGGCGAAGAAGCTCATCCGGGAATTCGGCGGCTTTGGCGCACTGCTTTCCGCCGATGGTCAGGCGCTGGCCCGCATCGGCGGGCTGTCCGAAGGCTCGGTGGCTGCCATCAAGATAGCGCAGGCTAGCGCGCTGCGGCTTTTGAAATCCGAGGTCGAGCCGCGGCCGATCCTCTCGTCCTGGCAGGCGCTGCTCGACTATCTCACCGCCGATATGGCGCACAATCCGGTCGAGCGCGTGCGGGTGCTCTATCTCAACAGCCAGAATATGCTGATCCGTGACGAGCTGGTGTCCGAAGGCTCGATCGACGAGGCCGCGGTCTACGTCCGCGAGGTCATCCGCCACGCGCTCGACTATCACGCCGCCGCGCTCATCCTCGTCCACAACCATCCGAGCGGCGATCCGAAGCCGAGCAAGCAGGACATCGCCATCACCCGCGACATCGTCGAGGCAGGCCGGCACCTGAAGATCCTTGTCCACGATCATATCATCATCGGCACCGCCGGCCATTCGAGCCTGCGCTCGATGGGGCTGCTCTAGGCGCAAGCGCCTGCGATTGCGGCTGGCGGGGGACTTTGCTAGGCGCCGCGCGTCCCCGCCCAAACGTCAGGAACAGGCATGATCCCCCGCTATTCGCGGCCCGAAATGACGGCCATCTGGTCGTCCGAAACGCGCTACGCCATCTGGTTCGAGATCGAGGCGCATGCGACCGACGCGCTGGCGGAGCTCGGCGTCGTGCCGAAGAGCGCGGCCAAATCGCTGTGGGATTGGTGGGCGACCAAGCCGGCGATCGACGTCGCCGCGATCGACGCGATCGAGGCGGTCACCAAGCATGATGTGATCGCCTTCCTCACCTGGGTTGCCGAGAATGTCGGCGAGGACGCGCGCTTCATGCATCAGGGCATGACTTCGAGCGACGTGCTCGACACCTGCCTCGCCGTCCAGCTCGCCCGCGCGTCGGATCTCCTCCTCGCCGATCTCGATGCCCTGCTCGCAGTTCTCAAGCGCCGCGCGATCGAGCATAAGCTGACGCCAACCATTGGCCGCAGCCACGGCATCCACGCAGAGCCGGTGACCTTCGGCCTCAAGATGGCCGAGGCCTATGCCGAGTTCGCGCGCTGCCGCACCCGGCTGGAGGCCGCACGCGCCGAGATCGCGACTTGCGCTATCTCGGGCGCGGTCGGCACCTTCGCTAACATTGATCCGCGCGTCGAGCAGCATGTCGCCGACAAGCTCGACCTCGCCGTCGAGCCGGTCTCGACCCAGGTCATCCCGCGCGACCGGCACGCGATGTTCTTCGCGACGCTGGGCGTCATCGCCTCGTCGATCGAGCGCCTCGCCGTAGAAGTCCGCCACCTCCAGCGCACTGAGGTTCTCGAGGCCGAGGAATATTTCTCGCCGGGCCAGAAGGGCTCATCGGCGATGCCGCACAAGCGCAATCCGGTGCTGACCGAAAATCTCACCGGCCTCGCCCGCATGGTCCGCGCTTATGCCCTGCCCGCGATGGAGAATGTCGCGCTCTGGCACGAGCGGGACATCAGCCACTCGTCCGTCGAGCGCTACATCGGCCCCGACGCGACGATCACGCTCGATTTCGCGCTCGCGCGTCTCACCGGCGTCGTCGACAAGCTGCTCGTCTATCCGGCGCGCATGCAGAAGAACATGGACCGGATGGGCGGCCTCATCCATTCGCAGCGCGTCCTCCTCGCGCTCACTCAGGCGGGCGTCAGCCGCGAGGACAGCTACCGCCTCGTCCAGCGCAACGCGATGCGCGTCTGGGAATCGGACGGCGCGCTGTCGCTGCTCGATCTCCTGAAGGCAGACGAGGAAGTCGGCGCCCGCCTCTCAGCGGCCGAGCTCGAAGTACTGTTCGATCTCGATTATCACTTGAAGCACGTCGACTCGATCTTCGCCCGCGTCTTCGGCGCATGAGCACCCGCGCCGCACTCCGGGCGCGCACCGCGGAAGAGCATGAGCGCGTTGATGCGCTGTTCGGCCGCTTCGATCTCGCCAGCGAAGACGGCTATCGGGGCTTCCTGGCCGCGCAGGCGGGCGCCTTCCTGCCGATCGAGGAGGCGCTCGACGCCGCCGGCATCGGAGACCTGGTCCCCGACTGGCACGAGCGGCGGCGCGGCGATGCGCTCCGCGCCGATCTCTCCCGCCTCGGCGTCGCTATTCCGGACGGCGCGCACCCCGTGTTCGCGGGCGAGGCAGACGTGCTCGGCGCACTCTACGTTCTCGAAGGATCGCGGCTCGGCGGATCGCTGCTCAAGAAATCCATCCAGGCCGATTTTCCGCGCGCGTTCCTCGATGCGCCGCAGCCGCCGGGCGCTTGGCGGAAACTGTTGGCGCTTATCGACGTTACCCTTAATCGTCCTGATCAGACCGATCGGGCGGTGGAGGCCGCGTGCATGGTGTTCGGGGCGTTTGAGTCCAGCGGGGCTCGGGTATTGGAGTTGGGTCGCGCGTGAACAAGGTGTCGGCACAGGTCGATCTGACCAACTGCGATCGCGAGCCGATCCATCAACTGGGCGCCATCCAGCCGATAGGCTTCCTCATCGCGGTCACCACCGATTGGATCGTCGCCCGCGTGTCGGCGAATATCGCAGACTTCCTCGGCACCGGCCCCGATGCGATGATCGGGCGCCCGCTTGCCGATTTCGTCGAGGCGGGGTCCATCCACGCGATGCGCAACCGCCTCGCCATCCTGCGCGGTCCGGATTCGATCGAGCGCATCTTCCGTTGTCACATGACCGCGAACCACGATGCCTTCGACATCGCCATTCACATGACCGGCGGCCAGATCGTCATCGAGGCCGAGCCGTCGCTGGACGAGCAGCATGGCGATCCCACCGGCACCGTCCGCTCGATGGTCTCCCGGCTCGATCAGGCGCCCGACATGACGCGCTTCTTCAACGAGGGCGCGCGCCAGATTCGCGCGCTGACCGGGTTCGATCGCGTGATGGTCTATCGCTTCGCTCCCGACGGCTCTGGCGAGGTGGTGGCGGAAGCGGCCCGCAGCGGCATCGGTTCGTTTCTCGGGCTTCACTATCCACCGACCGACATCCCGGCGCAGGCGCGCGAACTCTATCGCCGCAACCTGCTGCGCGTCATCGCGGACATCGGCGCCGTGCCGGTGCCGATCATTCCTGCGCGCGACGAGCGCGGTGCGCCGATCGACCTGTCGCTTTCGGTGCTGCGCTCGGTTTCGCCGATCCATATCGAATATCTCAAGAACATGGGGGTCGATGCCTCCATGTCGATCTCGATTCTCGTCGAGGGCAAGCTCTGGGGCCTTTTCGCCTGCCATCATTACAGCGCCCGCTGCCCTAGCTTCGAGCGGCGCTCGGTGTGCGAGCTGTTCGCGCAGATGTTCGCGATGCGGCTCGAAAGCCGCGAGCGGAAGAACACCGTCGATCACGAACGCCGCGCGCGGGACGTCGCCGATCAATTGCTCGGCGCGGTCGCCTCGGACGAGACTTTGCTCAAGGACAGCGAGTGGCTGCACGACATGCTCTCCAACGTCATCCCCTGCGATGGCGTCGGCGTCTGGATCGACGGCAACGGATCGCTCGCGGGCGCGACGCCCGAGCTCGCCGATTTCTCGCGCATCCTCCGCGCGCTCGCCGCGACCGGCGCGGGCCGCGTCTACGGCACCGATCATATCGCCGACATTTTCCCCGAGGCCGACCGCTTCGCCGGCCAGGCCGCGGGTATGCTAGCCATCCCCATTTCGCGCACGCCGCGTGACTATGTCGTGCTGTTCCGCAGCGAGATCATCCGCTCGGTGCGTTGGGCGGGCGATCCGCACAAGCCGGTGGAATATGGCCCCAACGGCCCGCGCCTGACGCCGCGCGAAAGCTTCGCCGAGTGGAAGGAGCTGGTGCAGAACCGCTCGCAGCCGTTCAGCCCGGCCGAACTCCGCATCGCCGAAACGCTCCGCGCGACGTTGATCGAAGTGGTGCTGCGCATGTCATCGGAGGCGAGCGCCGAGCGAAAGCGCGCCAACGAGCGGCAGGAGCTGCTCATCGCCGAGCTCAACCACCGCGTCCGCAACATCCTCGCGCTCATCCGGGGTCTCATCCGGCAATCGAAGCCCGCACCCGGCACCAGTATCGAGGATTTCGTCAAGCTGGTCGATCGGCGCATCCACGCCCTCGCCCGCGCGCACAACCAGATCACGCAGGACCATTGGGGTCCGGCACCGTTGCGTGGATTGATCGAGGCGGAGGTTGCCGCCTTCCTCGCCGGTCGCGCCGACCGCGTCGAGATGGAAGGCCCCGCCGTCCTCCTCAACCCGCAGGCCTATTCGACGCTGGCGCTGGTCATCCACGAGCTCGTCACCAATTCGATCAAATATGGCGGGCTGTCCGATAGCGGCCGCGCCAAGATCAAATGGCGGCGCGACGCTGCGGGCGACCTGCTGATCGACTGGCGCGAGCTGGGCGGGCCGCCGGTGCAGGCGCCCAGCCGCCGCGGCTTCGGCACCACCATCATCGAGCGCTCGATTCCCTACGACATCGGCGGCGATGCGGAGATCCATTATCGGCTGAACGGTGTCGAAGCGAGCTTCCGCATTCCCGAGCGGCACGTCAGCGAGGCGCTGCATCAGGAGGCGCCGCGCCCCACTCCGGACATGAAGCCGGACACAAAGGCCGAGACGCAGGCCGAAGGAATGCTCGACGGCAAGGCCGTGCTGCTGGTCGAGGACAGTCTCATTATCGCGCTCGACGGCGAGGATCTGCTCAAGCGGCTCGGCGCGCGCGATGTTGCGGTCGCGGCGACGACCGCGCAGGCCTTCGAGGCGATTGAGGACGATCGGCCTGACGCCGCGCTGCTCGACATCAACCTCGGCGATGGCACGTCCTATGCAATCGCCGACCGGCTTGCCGAGCTCGGCGTGCCGTTCCTGTTCGCGACCGGCTATGGCGAGCAGGCGCAGATCCCCGAGCAGCATTCCGACCGGATCGTTATCCAGAAGCCCTACACCGCCGAGAATATCGCGCGCGGCGTCGCGGACCTGCTCGCCGGCTGAGTTTTACTCGCCCCAGAGGCCCTTCAGCTTCTGGAAGAAGCCGGAGCTCGCCGGGCATTCGTCTCCGGTCTCGGTCTCGCGGAAGGCTTCCAGCAATTCCTTCTGGCGCGCGTTGAGCTTGGTCGGCGTCTCGACGTCGATCTGGATGACCATGTCGCCATGGCCGCGGCCGTTGAGCACCGGCATGCCGGCGCCGCGCTGGCTGATCTGCTTGCCCGACTGGATGCCGGCCGGGATCTTGATGCTGTGCATCTGCCGGTCCAGCCCCGGCACCTCGATCGTCCCGCCGAGCGCCGCGGTGGTGAAGCTCACCGGGCAGCGCGCGAACAGGATGTTGCCCTCGCGCTCGAAGATCGCGTGGCGCGCGACGTGAACGAAAATGTAGAGATCGCCCGAGGGTCCACCGCGCACACCAGCCTCGCCCTCGGCGGTCAGGCGGATGCGGGTGCCTTCGTCGACGCCCGGTGGAACGCGGACGTGGAGCGACTTCTGCTTCTCCACCCGGCCTTCGCCGTGGCAGCGGCTGCACGGATCGGCGATCACCTGCCCCGCGCCACGGCACGTCGGGCAGACCTGCTCCATCACGAAGAAGCCGTTGCGCGCGCGCACCTTGCCGTGGCCGTTGCAGGTGTTGCAGGTCCGCGCCTGGGTGCCGGGCTTGGCGCCGCTGCCCTCGCACGGCTCGCAGACGACGGTGGTGTCGACCCGGAGCTCGACCTCCTTGCCGTGATAGGCGTCCTCCAGTGTCACTTCGAGGTCGTAGCGCAGGTCCGATCCGCGCATCGCATTGCTGCGCGGCCCGCCCTGAGCGCCGCCCATGAACTCGCCGAAGATATTCTCGAATATGTCGGCGAATGAGCCGAAGTCCTGTGCCCCGCCTGCACCCGCCGCGCCATTCTGGAACGCGGCGTGGCCGAAGCGGTCATAGGCGGCGCGCTTCTGCGGATCCTTCAGGCAGTCATAGGCCTGGCTGATCGCCTTGAACCGCGTCTCGCTGTCCTTGCAGCCCGGATTGCGGTCCGGGTGGCATTGCATCGCCAGCCGCCGGTACGAAGACTTGATCGTCTTGTCGTCGGCGGTGCGCTCGACTTCAAGCAACTCGTAGAAATCGGTATCAAACATGCCCCAGCCCCATGCGCCGACGCCGCCCGCCCCGGCCTTCCGCAACCGCCCTCACCCATCTCGGGATAAGGCGGCCTGCGGTCAGGCTCGGAGCGAGCGGCGTGGCCATGACGATTACGCCTTCTTGTCTTGGTCCACTTCCGAGAATTCGGCGTCGACCACCTCTTCGCCCTGGCCGCCGTCGCTACCCTGGGCAGCGGCTTCGTCACCGCCGGCGGAAGCGGCCGCGGCCTGCTCCTTCTCATAGATCGCCTGGCCGAGCTTCATCGCGACCTGCGCCAGCGCGCTGGCCTTTTCGGTCATCGCATCGGGCTCGCCGCTCTCGACCGCCGCCTTGGCTTCGTCGATCGCGGTGCGGATCTCGGTCTTCAGCGCCTCGTCCGCCTTGTCGCCATGCTCTTCGAGCTGCTTCTCGGTAGTGTGGATCAGGCTTTCGGCATTGTTCTTCGCCTCGGCCGCGCCGCGGCGCTTCTTGTCCTCGTCGGCGAACTGCTCGGCTTCCTTCACCATCTTGTCGATGTCGGCATCCGAAAGGCCGCCCGAGGCCTGGATCTTGATCTGCTGCTCCTTGCCCGTGCCCTTGTCCTTGGCATGAACGTTGACGATGCCGTTGGCGTCGATGTCGAAGGTGACCTCGATCTGCGGCACGCCGCGCGGCGCCGGCGGGATGCCGATCAGGTCGAACTGGCCGAGCATCTTGTTGTCGGCCGCCATCTCGCGCTCGCCCTGGAAGACGCGGATCGTCACCGCATTCTGATTGTCTTCGGCGGTCGAATAGGTCTGCGACTTCTTGGTCGGGATCGTCGTGTTGCGGTCGATCATCCGGGTGAACACGCCGCCCAGCGTCTCGATGCCCAGCGACAGCGGGGTCACGTCGAGCAGCAGCACGTCCTTGACGTCGCCCTGCAGCACGCCGGCCTGGATGGCGGCGCCCATCGCGACGACTTCATCCGGGTTTACGCCGGTGTGCGGCTCCTTGCCGAAGAAGGCCTTCACCGCCTCGCGCACCTTGGGCATGCGGGTCATGCCGCCGACGAGGACGACTTCGCTGATGTCGCCGGTCTTGATGCCGGCATCGGCGAGCGCCTTCTTCATCGGCTCGATCGTGCGCTGGATCAGCGGATCGACGAGCTTCTCGAGGTCGACGCGGCTGATCGCGCGGACGAGGTGCTTGGGTCCGTTCTGGTCGGCGGTGATGAACGGCAGGTTCACCTCGGTCGATGCCGCGGACGAAAGCTCGATCTTCGCCTTCTCGGCGGCTTCCTTCAAACGCTGCAGCGCGAGCTTGTCCTTGGTGAGGTCGATGCCCTCATCCTTCTTGAAGCCCTCGGCGAGATAATCGACCAGCTTGTTGTCGAAATCCTCGCCGCCGAGGAAGGTGTCGCCGTTGGTCGACTTCACCTCGAACACGCCGTCACCGATCTCGAGGATCGAGACGTCGAAGGTGCCGCCGCCCAGATCGTAGACCGCGATCGTCTTGCCGTCCTGCTTTTCGAGGCCGTAGGCGAGCGCCGCCGCAGTCGGCTCGTTGATGATGCGCAGCACTTCGAGACCCGCGATCTGGCCGGCGTCCTTGGTCGCTTGGCGCTGCGCGTCGTTGAAGTAAGCGGGGACGGTGATCACCGCCTGGGTGACGGTCTCACCCAGATAGCTCTCCGCCGTCTCCTTCATCTTCTGGAGCGTGAAGGCGCTGATCTGCGAGGGAGAATATTCCTTGCCGCCCGCCTGCACCCACGCGTCGCCGTTGGGTCCCTTCACGATGTGATAGGGTACCAGCTCGGTGTCCTTCTTGGTGATCGGATCGTCGAACCGGCGGCCGATCAGGCGCTTCACCGCGAAAATGGTGTTGTCGCCATTGGTGACTGCCTGGCGCTTCGCCGGCTGGCCGACGAGCCGCTCACCGTCCTTGGTGAACGCGACGATCGACGGCGTCGTGCGCGCGCCTTCCGCATTCTCGATGACCTTGGGCTTGCCGCCTTCCATGACTGCGACGCAGCTATTAGTGGTGCCGAGATCGATACCGATGACCTTTGCCATGCTTACCTCTTCATGCCCCTCGTAAAAAATCGGGTGAAGCCCGCGACCATCCGGCAGCGGGCGTTTCGGAGGCGATATAGGTGGCGTTTCGATTGCGACAAGGCGCGGGCGTGGCTAGGGAAAGCGCCATGCGCATCGCCTCCTCCCTCGCCCTCGCCGCCGCCCTTTCCGCGCTCGCCGGATGCGGCCCGTCCGAACCCGCATCGCCGATCGCGATCGAGAATGCGGAGGTGCGCCTCCCCGCCGTCTCCGGCCGCCCTGGCGCCGGCTATTTCGCCATCACCGCGCGCGGCGCCAAGGACACGCTGACCGGGGTGACCGCGCAGGGCGCCGAGCGCGTCGAACTGCACGAGAGCATGAACGAAGGCGGCGTGATGCGCATGGAAGCTATCGCCGAAGTGCCGCTCACGCCCGGCGTCCGCGTCGCGTTCGAGCCCGGCGGCAAGCATCTCATGCTGTTCGGCGTCGATCCGGCGCTCAAGGCCGGCGGTACGATCCCGCTCACCTTCTCCTTCGCGGGCGCGCAGCCGGTGACCGTGCAAGCCAAGCTCGTCGCCCCCGGCGGCGGTGGCCACTCCGGACATTGACGCAAACCTGCCTGTTCCCCGGCGAAAGCCGGGGCCCAGCACCTGACGGCATCGCAGCGCCCGGCGCCGCTTTGGACCCCGGCGTTCGCCGGGGAACAACATCCCGGGTCACGACATGAGCGACACATCCCGCCCGCTCACTGCCGGCGAAATCGCGCTCGCGCGGACCATCTTCGGCGATGCGATCGATTATGCGCCCGTTCGCATCCGGCGCCGCAAATGGTTTCCCTTCCAGCCGCGCCACGTCGCGATGGCGCCCTGCGGCCACATCCATTTCCACCCGCACGGCGATCTCTGGCGCGCGGATTTCGCCGCCGCCGACATCGGCCTCCAGGGCCTGTTCCTTCACGAGATGACCCACGTCTGGCAGGCGCAGCACCGCGGCCGTTTCTACCTGCCGCTGATGCGCCACCCCTTCTGCCGCTACGGCTACACGCTGGAGCTCGGCCGCCCGCTCGAACTTTACGGCCTCGAACAGCAGGCCGAGATCGTCCGCCACGCCTTCCTCGCGGAACGCGGCTACACGCTCCCGGGCGCGGCGCCCCTCGCCGCTTACGCCGGGCTGGTCCCCATCGCCTGATCGAGCGAGCCGGAGAAGTGTTCGCCGTCTTCCGGCAGCGGATATTTGAGGCCGGTCGCGCAATTGAACAGCACGACGCGATCGTCCGCACTGACGAAGCCGCTACTAAGAGCCTGCTCCCAGGCTACGAGCGTCGCCGCGCCTTCCGGACAGAGCAGCAGTCCGTCGCGCCGGGCAACGCGCGCGACGCCGTCGGCAATCGCCGCGTCCGACACGGCAAGCGCCCGCCCGCCGCTCTCGCGCACCGCGCGCAGGATCAGAAAATCGCCGATCGCCTTGGGCACGCGGATGCCGGCCGCGGCGGTATGCGCATCCTCCCAGCGCTCGGCATGGTCGGCGCCCGCCTCGAACGCGCGGACGATCGGCGCGCACCCTTCGGCCTGCACTGCGAACATCTTCGGCCGCTCGGGGCCGATCAGCCCGATCGCCTCCAGCTCGTCGAACGCCTTCCACATGCCGATGAGGCCGGTGCCGCCTCCCGTGGGATAGAAGATCGCGTCGGGCAGCCGCCAGCCGAGCTGCTCGGCGAGCTCCAGCCCCATCGTCTTCTTGCCCTCGATCCGATACGGCTCCTTCAGCGTCGAAAAGTCGAGCCAACGCCCCGCTGCAGCCCCCCTGGCGACGATCGCGCCGCAATCGTCGATCAGCCCGTCGACGCGAAACACCCGCGCGCCTAGCGCGGCCGTTTCACGAATGTTGGTCTCGGGCGTGTCGGCCGGGCAAAAGATCGTCGCCGCGATCCCCAGCCGCGCGGCATAAGCCGCGAGCGCGGCGCCGGCGTTGCCGTTGGTCGGCATCCCGATCCGCTCGACACCCAATTCGGCCGCCATCGCCACCGCCATCGCCAGCCCGCGCGCCTTGAACGAACCCGTCGGGAGCCGCCCTTCGTCCTTCACCAGCGGCGCCCGCGCGCCCGTGTCCGCGCCGATTCTGGCCAGCGCGATCAGCGGCGTCGCGGTCTCGCCGAGCGTCAGCCGCGTGATGTCGCCATGCGGCAGCAGTTCGGCAAACCGCCACATGTCATGCGGGCGCGCGGCCAGCGCCGTTGGGTCGAACGCCGCGCGCACCGCGTTGAGATCGTAGCGGACGAGCAAAGGCTTTCCCGCGCGCGACAGGCCGTGCAGCCGCCCGGCCTCATAGCGTTCGCCGGTCAGCGAGCATTCGAGGTGGGAAACGAAACGCCTTCGGGCGGGATCAGCCACCCGCCTTGGCCACTCCGACGAGCGCGGGGCGGAGCAGCCGGTCCTTGATCATATAGCCCGCCTGCATTTCCTGGACGATCGTGCCCGGTGTTGCATCCGCGCTCGGCACTTCGAGCATCGCCTGGTGGCGGTTGGGGTCGAGCGGCTGGCCCATCGCCTCGACGCGGGTGATGCCGTGGCGCTGGAATACGCTGTCGATCTCGCGCCCCGTCGCCTCGATGCCGGTCAGCAGACCCTTCCATTTGTCGTCGGCGCGCAATTCCTCCGGAATCGAGGCCAATGCGCGCTCCAAATTATCCTTCACGCTCAATATGTCGCGCGCGAAACTTGTCGCGGCGTAAGCGGAGGCGGCCTGCTTCTCCATCTCCAGCCGCCGCCGCACGTTCTGCGTCTCGGCCTGCGCATAGAGGACGTTCTGGCGCGCCTCCTCCAACTCGCGCTCCAGTTCGGTCAGCCTGTCCTGCTGCTCCAGCTCGGGCGCGTCCGCCGCGGTCTCCACGCGGATTTCCTCGGCCTCGTCGTGCAGCTTTCCGTCTTCGTTCATGCCATCAATCTCGATAATGTCTGTGCCGTGAAATCCACCATGGGCACGACGCGCGCGTAGTTCAACCGCGTCGGCCCGATCACGCCGACGACGCCGACGACGCGGCCGTCCGCGCCGCGATAGGGCGCTGCGATCACCGACGATCCGGAAAGCGAGAACAGCTTGTTCTCCGATCCGATGAAGATCTTCATCCCCTTGCCGGCGCGCGCGCGTTCGAGCAGCCGGGCGATCTCCTCCTTGCCCTCCAGCTCGTCGAGGAGCTGGCGCACCCGTTCGAGATCCGCGGCGGCGGACGGATCGATGAGATTGGCTTGGCCGCGGACGATTAGCACCGGCCGCCTCGCTCCGTCCTCCGACCAGATCGCAAGTCCGCGCGCGACCAGCTCCTGCGACACGCTGTCGAGCGCCGCTTCCCCCGCCGCTATCTCGTCCGCGAGGCGAAGCTGCGCCTCGCGCAAGGTCAGGCCGGAAAGCCGCGCGTTGATATAATTGCCCACTTCGGCGAGCGCCGATGCGCCGACTCCCGCCGGAAGATCGACGACGCGATTCTCGACGCTGCCGTCCGCGCCCACCATCACCGCCAGCGCTTGGGCAGGCGAAAGCTGGACGAAGCCGATCTGCTTCAGCACCGGCTCGCGCTTGGGCACCAGCACGATCCCCGCGCAGGCGGAAAGGCCGGACAAGGCCGTCGTCGCTGCGGCGAGCGCTTCCTCGATCGGCCCGCCGGCGCGCAGCCCCGCGGAGATCGCCGCACGCTCCTCTTCGCTCGGCTCGGCGCCCTGCATGATCCCGTCGACGAAGAGACGGAGGCCCCCTTCCGTCGGCACCCGCCCCGCCGAGGTGTGCGGGTGGGCGAGCAGCCCCAGTTCCTCCAGATCCTGCATGACGTTACGGATCGAGGCGGGCGAGAGGTTTATTCCGGGCAGCCGCGAGACGGTGCGCGATCCCACCGGCAGGCCGGAATCGAGATAGGATTCGACCACCATCCGGAACACGTCGCGCGCGCGGTCGGTCAGCTCGGAAACGGGCGCGGTCGTCATGCACCTCCATGTAAGTCGCCCGCCTTCTTTCGTCACCCCGGACGTTGAGGGCTGGCATGACGCGGCCCCCAAAGCTAAGTGCCGCGCAACCAATCGAAAGGATATGCATGCGCCCCTCCGGACGCGCGCCCGATCAGATGCGGGCGATTCTCATCGAGCCGGGCTTCACCCGCCACGCCGAAGGCAGCGTGCTGGTCAGCTTCGGCGACACCCGCGTGCTGTGCACCGCATCGGTCGAGACCAGCCTGCCGCCGTGGCTGCGCGGCAAGGGCAAGGGCTGGGTCACCGCGGAATACGGCATGCTGCCCCGCGCCACCCACACCCGCGGCCGGCGCGAGGCCGCGGGCGGCAAGCAATCCGGCCGCACGCAGGAAATCCAGCGCCTTATCGGCCGCTCCTTGCGCGCGATCGTCGATCTCGAGGCGCTCGGCGAGCGGCAGATCACGCTCGATTGCGACGTCATCCAGGCCGATGGCGGCACCCGCACCGCGGCGATCTCAGGCGCGTGGGTCGCGCTCCGTATCGCGGTCGACAAGCTGATCGCCGGCGGCCAGCTCGAGGCCGATCCCATCCGCCAGAAGGTCGCGGCGGTAAGCTGCGGCTTCCACGGCGGCCAGGCGGTGCTCGATCTCGATTATGACGAGGACAGCCAGGCCGGCTGCGACGGCAATTTCGTGCTGACCGGCGATGGCAATATCGTCGAGGCGCAGGTGACGGCCGAGGGTGAATGCTATGACGAGGAAGGGCTGCTCCGCCTGCTCCGCCTCGCCCGCATCGGCTGCAACCAGATTTTCGCGGCGCAGGACGCGGCGGTCACCGCGGCGGCTGCCGCGCGATGAGGAAGCTCCAGCCCGGCAAGCTGGTCATCGCCAGCCACAATCCCGGCAAGATCCGCGAGATCGCCGAGCTGCTCGGCCCGTATGGGATCGAGCCTGTCTCCGCCGCCGATCTCGACCTCCCGGATCCCGAGGAGACCGGGAACAGCTTCGTCGACAATGCCGAGCTTAAGGCGCGTTTCGCCGCCGATCTCTCCGGCTTCCCCGCGCTCGCCGACGACAGCGGGCTCAGCGTCGATGCGCTGAACGGCGCGCCCGGCATCTATTCGGCGCGCTGGGCCGAGGCCCCCGCCCCCGTGCCCGCGGACGGCGAGCCGGGCGATGCTGAGGCACCGCGCGATTTCGGCCGCGCGATGCAGCGCGTAGAAACCGAACTCGCCGCGCTCGGGCCGGATGCAAGCCGCGACGCGCATTTCGTCTGCGCGCTGGCGCTTTGCTGGCCCGACGACGGCCAGTGCGAGATTTTCGAGGGCCGCGTCCACGGCACGCTCGTCTGGCCGCCGCGCGGCGACAAGGGCTTCGGCTACGATCCGATCTTCGTGCCGATCGACAGCGACAAGACCTTCGCCGAGATGGACCCCGACCGGAAGCACGCGATCAGCCACCGCGCGGAAGCGTTCGGCAAGCTGGTGGCGGCGCTGATCGATTGAACACCACCTCCGCCGCGGACGAGGCGCTTGCGCTCTACGTCCATTGGCCGTTCTGTGTCTCGAAATGCCCCTATTGCGATTTCAACAGCCACGTCCGTGACGCGGTAGATCAGGCGGCGTGGCGCGATGCCATGCTCGCCGATCTCGCGCACGAAGCGGCGGCAATCCGGGGAAAGCGGCTGATCTCGATCTTCTTCGGCGGCGGCACGCCCTCGCTGATGCCGCCGGAGACAGTCGCGGCGATCCTCGACGCAGCCGAGCGCAACTGGGGCTTCGCCGACGGCATCGAGATCACGCTCGAAGCCAACCCCTCCTCGGTCGAGGCGGCGCGTTTCGCCAATATCGCCGCAGCGGGCGTCAACCGCGTCTCGCTCGGTCTCCAGTCGCTCGACGATGCGGCGCTCGCCTTCCTCGGCCGCGCGCATGGCGTCGCCGAAGGCCTGGCGGCGCTGGAGACCGCGCAGGCCGCCTTCCCGCGCGTCAGCTTCGATCTGATCTACGCGCTGCCCGGCCAGAGCGAGGCCGGATGGGGCGACCAGCTCAGCCGCGCGCTCGCCTTCGGCACCGAGCATCTGTCGCTCTACCAGCTCACCATCGAGCCGGGGACGCGCTTCGCGACGCTCGCCGCCAGAGGCGAACTCGTCCCCGCCGATCCCGATCATGCCGCCGCGCTCTACGAGATCACCCAGGCGCTCACCGAAGCGGCGGGCCTCCCGGCCTACGAAATCTCCAACCACGCACGGCCGGGCGCGGAGAGCCGTCACAATCTCGCTTACTGGCGCTACCAATCCTACGCCGGCGTCGGCCCCGGCGCGCACGGGCGGCGCGGCGGGCAGCGCACCCAGCGCCACCGCAAGCCCGAGAATTGGCTCGCCGCGATCGGCCGCAACCGCCACGGCTTGGTCGAGGAGCAGGACATCCCTCGCTCCGACCGCGCCGTCGAGGCGCTGCTGATGGGCCTCCGCCTCCGCGAAGGCGTCGATCTGTCGCGCATCGCCCGCCTCGCCGATCGCACGCCGGCGGAGATCGTCGACGATGCCGCCATCGATCGGCTCGCCCGGCAGCATCTCCTGACCCGCGAAGGCGATCGCCTCGCCGTCACCCCGCGCGGGATGCTGCTGCTTGACGCAATCCTGCCCGAAGTGGTGCGGGTCTAGGTGGTATCGACATTCAACGAAATCGCTCCCCTCCCTGCTGGCAGGGAGGGGGTGGGGGTGGGTGCGCGTGTCTGCGCGCCTGCAAAGACTCATCGCCACCAGCGAGAAAAGCCCCGAGCGAGGCATCGAGCCTCGCTCGTGCCTTAACCCACCCCTTGATCCCCTCCCTTGCCAGGGAGGGGAAGTTGAATGCCGATACGACCTAGCTGCCGAACCCGCGCGGCGCGGGCGCGATCACGGTGAAGCCCGTCGCGCCGACCTGCTGCACTTCCAGCGCGCGCTGCGCCACGCCGTCGCGGCCGAAGCGGAACGCGCCGTCGACGCCCATGAAGCCCTCGCCGCTGCGCAGCGCCTGCTCGGGGAACGGCCGCCCGATCTTCCAGTCACGGCCGACGCGCACCGCCAGCAGCACCGAATCATAGCCGAGGCTGCCGAGCCGGTAGGGCGTTACGTTGTAGCGGGCGCGATAGCGCGTCCGGAACTGGTTGAAGAGCGCATCCGGCACGCTCGCGAACCACGCGCCGCGCATCGCGGTCGTCTTGCCGAGGTCCGAATCCGCCTTCCACAGCTCGGTGCCGAGCAATTGCGCGCTCGCCGCCTGCGCCTTCAGCAGCGGCGCCGCGGTCATCGCGATCCGGCCGCTGTCGGCGATCAGCACCGCATCATAAGCCGATTGCTCGCCGAGCCGCCCGATCGCCGACTTGAGTCCGGCGGGGCTGCGGTCGTAGGTCTGCAAGCCGACCAGCCGCCCGCCGCGCCGCTGCACCGAATCCATCAGCGCCTGCCCTGCGCGCCGCCCATAGACCCCGTCCGGCACCACGCCTGCGAAGCGCTCCATGCCCTTCGATCGCGCATGTTCGACGACACGGTCGATCGACTGGCTGGGGTTGTAGCCCAGGATATAGACGCCGTTCCCCGCGACGCTGACGTCGTTGGAGAAGGCGATGACGGGGACGTCCGCTTTCCGCGCGATCGGCGCGACCGCGCTCACATCGTCCGCAAGCAGCGGCCCCAGGAACAGCCGGTTGCCCTCGGCGAGCGCCTGGTTGGCCGCCGCGGCAGCGCCGTTCGCGGTGTCGTAGGTGGTGATGCGGATCGCCTCGCCGCCCGCATCGAGCAATGCCAGGTTCGCCGCATTGGCGATCGACCGGCCGACCCCGCCATTTTCGCCCGAGAGCGGCACGAGCACCGCGACGCGGTTGCGTGCCTCGTCCCCCGGCAGGCCTGGAGTCGGTGTTGGCGTCTCGACGGGGCGCTCGGTCGGCGGCAGCGGCCGCGTCTCGGTGCGTGGGATACAGCCCGCGACGGCGAGCGACAGCCCCGCCATGCCGAGCGCGGTCAGGAACGCGCGCCGCCCTTGCCGTTTGCCGAGCTGCTCTGCCATGACCGATCCCCTGATGCCTGAAACGCTTACACCCGGCCTCTATATCGTCGCGACGCCGATCGGCAATCTTTCCGATCTGTCGCCCCATGCCGCCGACGTCCTGAGCCGCGCCGATGCGATCGCGGTCGAAGACAGCCGGGTCACGGCCAAGCTGCTTCACCATATCGGCGTCCGCCGGCCGATGATCCCCTATCACGATCACAGCAGCGCCGATGTTCGCGCGGGGCTGATCGCGCGCATGGCCCGCGAGGCGATCGCGCTTGTCTCGGACGCGGGCACGCCCCTGATCTCCGATCCCGGCTACAAGCTGGTCCGCGACGCGCGCGCCGCCGGGGTCGCGATCCACACCGTCGCCGGCCCCTGCGCCGCGATCGCCGCGCTCACCCTCTCCGGCCTGCCCACCGATCGCTTCCTCTTCGTCGGCTTCCTCCCCGCCAAGCAGGGCGCCAAGGCGACGGCGATCGCCGAACTCGCCGCGATCCGCGCTACCTTGATCTTCTACGAAAGCGGCCCCCGCCTCGGCGCGACGCTCGCCGCGCTGGCCGCCGGTCTCGGCGAACGCGAAGCGTCGGTCTCGCGCGAGATCAGCAAGAAATTCGAGGAGACGGTGACCGGCACCTTGGCCGAGCTCGCCCGCCGCTACGCCAACGAGACGCCGAAGGGCGAGATCGTCGTCACCGTCGGCCCGCCGGGCGAAGCAGCCCCGCCCGCTGCCGTCGACGTCGACGCGGCGCTCGCCGAGGCGATGACCCGCCTCTCGCCGTCGCGCGCCGCGGCCGAGGTGGCGGCAGCGCTCGGTCTGCCACGCCGCGACGTCTACGAACGGGCACAGGCGCTCAAATGAACCGGCGCGCGGCGGAGCGGGACGGCCGCCGCGCCGAGACGATCGCCGCTTGGTGGCTCCGCCTCAAGGGCTGGCGCATTCTCGCCCAGCGCGTCCGCACCCCGCGCGGCGAAGTCGATCTCGTCGCCCGCCGCGGCCGCACGCTCGCCTTCGTCGAGGTCAAGGCGCGCGGCACCGCCGAAGCCTCCGCCTTCGCGCTCGACGAATACCGCCTCCGCCGCGTCGCCGCTGCGGCCGAAGCACTCGCCCCGCGCTACGCCCGCGCAGGCGACGACATCCGCATCGATGCGCTGTTCGTGGTCCACGGCCGCTGGCCCCGCCACCTCGCCAATGTCTGGCACGGGTGACAGACGCCAAGCTCTTCCCTATTCACCCCCACCGTCTGCCCTGAGCCCGGGCGGTAGCAGGAGTGTCTCGGGTCATGTCCCTTCGCGTCGCGGTCCAGATGGACCCGCTGGAAAGCGTCAACATCGCCGGCGATTCGACCTTCGCGATCATGCTCGGCGCGCAGGCGCGCGGGCACAAGCTCTTCCACTATGCCGCCGAGGATCTGAACTACGCCGACGGCCGCGTCTGGACGCAGGCGCGTCCCGTCACCGTCCAGCGCGTCGAGGGCGATCATTTCCAGGTCGGCGATCCGGTGACGCTCGATCTTGGCCGCGACACCGATGTCGTGCTGATGCGGCAGGACCCGCCGTTCGATCTCGGCTACATCACCGCGACCCACCTGCTCGAGCGGGTGCAGGGCGAGACGCTGGTGATCAACGATCCCGCCAGCGTCCGCAACGCGCCCGAAAAGGTCTGGGTGCTCGATTTCGCGCGCTTCATGCCGCCGACGCTGGTCACCCGCTCGGTCGACGAGGCGCGCGCCTTCCTCGCCGAGCATGGCGAGATCGTCGTCAAGCCGCTCCACGGCAACGGCGGCAAGGCGATCTTCAAGATCGCTAGTGACGGCGCCAACCTCTCCTCGCTGATCGAAGTCTTCAACACCGCCTATCGCGAGCCGCACATGGTGCAGGCCTTCCTTCCCGGCGTTGCCGAGGGCGACAAGCGCATCGTCTTCGTCGACGGCGAAGTCACCGGCGCGGTCAACCGCATCCCCGGCGAAGGCGAGATCCGCTCCAACCTCGCCGTCGGCGGTAAGGCGGCCAAGACCGGCCTTACCTCACGCGAGGAGGAGATCTGCGCCGCGATCGGGCCGGAGCTCAGGGCGCGCGGTCTGTTCTTCGTCGGCATCGACGTCATCGGCGGCGAATGGCTCACCGAGATCAACGTCACCTCTCCCACCGGCATCGTCGCCATCGACCGTTTCAACGGCACCGACACGCCGGCCCTCATCTGGGACTGTATCGAAGGAAAGATCGCAAACGCATGACGGACTGGGTTTTCCGCCTCCTCGACGAGGGCGGCTATTGGGGCGTCATGTTCCTGATGTTTATCGAGACCGTGTTTCCGCCGATCCCGTCGGAAGTCATCATGTCGCTCGCCGGGGTGCGCGCCGGCCAGGGCACGATGAGCCTTTGGGGCGTGATCGCTGCCGGAACCGCGGGCGCGATGTTCGGCAATTTCTTCTGGTATCTTCTTGCCCGCGTCATCGGCATCGAACGGTTTCGCCCGCTTATCGAGCGTTACGGCCGCTGGATCACCGTCGACTGGCCCGATGTCGAAAAGGCGGAGCGGTTGTTCGGCCGTTACGGCGGCCTCATCGTCGGCCTCGGCCGGATGATGCCGACGATACGCTCGGTCATCTCCATCCCCGCCGGGCTTCTTCACATGCGGCTCAAGACGTTCCTGCTCTGGTCTACCGTCGGCACTGCCGGCTGGAGCGCGGGACTTGCGATCGCGGGATATTTCCTCGGCCAGCGATTCGCCGAAGTCGACAAGATCTTGGGTCCATTGTCCATCATCGTCATCGCTGCAATCCTTCTCCTCTACGTCTGGCGACAACTGACTTGGCGTAAAAGACATCCCAACAAATAAATTTGCGATGACTTACTCGCCGGTGAGTCCCTAGAGAAAGGCCGATCGTTTCCATTTCGGATCGATTATTCGGCGGAAGTTCTCGTTCCAAGGTTAGCACTTCGTTTACCGCTTTGACCAGAAATGGATGGCGTTGCACCGCAAGGGATCGGTAAACGCCATGTCGTCCAAATCATTGCTCTTTTCCGCGCCACTTGCGGCTGCGGCGTCTCTTCTGCTCGTCTCGCCCGCGGCTGCGGCGGACGTCACGTTCACGACGTCGCTGATCAACAGTTGCGTGCTGACGATCGATACCACCGGGCGCCTCGCCGCTTCGTCGGACGGCACGACGCTCGGCTCGGAAATCTCGGGCGGCAGCGCCGCGACGATGGCAGTGGTGGCGATCGGCGCCGCGCCGCGCATCACCTTCTCCGCGCCCACCCTCTCCGGGCCTTCGGGCTGGGGCGGCGGTGCGACCACGCAGATCCGCTACACGTCGAGCCGCGGCACGCCCCAGCCCTATACGTCGGCCAGCTCGACGCAGACGCTTTCGGGCCTGCTCGATCTCTTCACCGTCAACGCCCGCGTGCAGAGCGCCAATGGCTTCGACGGCGGTAGCTACACCGTCACCACGATCGCGACCTGCCAGCAATGAAGCGCCTCGCCGCCCTGCTGCTGATCGCCGCGGTGGCCGCGCCCGCTGCCGCGGTCGGGCTCGGCCCGCTTGCCAAGCAGGGCATCACCGACGGCGACGGCAAGGCCTTCTACCTCACCGTCATGAACCCCTACGATCGCCCGGCGGAGTTTTTCGCCTATCCTGTCGGCCTCGACGACGAGGCGCGGCAGGAGCGCGTTGCCATCGTCCCCGATCGCGTCCGGTTGGGGTCGAAGCAGAACCGCTCAATCCTCGTCATCGCCCGCGGCCTCGCGCCCGGCGAAACCTATCAGTTCCGCGTCTGCGCGGAGCGCGAGATGCCCGAACAAGGAACCGTCCATGCGCGCGTTTGCTCGAAGCTTTCTGCCCGTCGCATTGCTGCTCGCTGACGCTTCGGCGGGGCTGGCGGCGGAGGGCGTCTATTTGCCCCCCGCGCCCGGCGGCCCCGGCGGCGAGGATTCGATCGAGACGGCGAGCGGCACCCGCTGCCGCCAGAGCATGAACAGCAACGGCGCCTATCTCGATCTCGGCATGGCCGGCACCGCCGCCAAGCCGGTCGACAACGCCCGCGCGATCATCTCCGATCAGCGCGACCAGTCCGCGCTCGCCTATGCACGGGTCACCATCCCGCTTGGCCGCAAGCCGCAGCGGATCGATTGCGGCACGGTCTATGATCTGGAAATCCAGCGCCTCCGCCGCGAGGTCGAGTTGCTGCGCCTCGCCGCCGAATGATCAGGCGCGCGGGTGGGCGTTGCGATAGACGTCCATCAGATGCGCGGCATCGACCGCCGTGTAGATTTGCGTCGAGGACAGGCTGGCGTGGCCGAGCAGTTCCTGCAGCGACCTGAGGTCGGCGCCGCGCCCCAGCAGATGCGTCGCGAAGCTGTGGCGCAGCGCATGCGGCGTCGTCCGCTCCGAAAGCCCCAGCCGCGCCCGAGCGCCCCGCACCGCCCGCCGGACGATCTCGCCCCTGAGCGGTCCACCCCGCGCGCCGCGGAACAGCGGCGCCCCCCGCTCCACCGGCCACGGCGATAACTGCAGATAGCTTTCGATCGCCTCGCGCACCGGACCCAGCAGCGGCACGATCCGCGTCTTGGCGCGCTTGCCGGTGACGCTCAGCGTCTCGCCCAGCGGCAGCGCCGCGCCAATCAGCGCCAGCGCCTCCGCAACACGCAATCCGCAGCCGTAGAGCAGCAGCAGCACCGCCTGGTCGCGCGCCGCGATCCACGGCTCGGACGCATCCTCCGCCGCATCTTCCGCCAGCGCGACCGCCTCGTCGGGCGAGATCGGCCGCGGTACGCTCCGCGCCCGTTTCGGCCCTTTGAGCCGGGGGAGATCGGCGGCGGCGCCCTGCGCCTGCGCCGCGAACGCCAGGAAGCCGCGCACCGCGGAAAGCTCGCGCGCCGCCGAGGCGTTGCCCAGCCCCTCCTGCCGCCGCGCGCCGAGGTAAGCGCGCAGGTCCGCGGCGGTGAGCGTGGTCAGCGCCGCCCCATCGACGGCGCCACCGCGATGCTGTCCCAGAAATAGGATCAGCCGGTGCGCGGTCGCCACATAAGCGCGGACGGTATGCTCGGACCGTCGCCGGCCCTCCGCCAGATGCGCGCCCCATGCCGCGACGAGATCGCGGGCGGGGTGATCGATCAGGGCATCAACCACCGGGCCATGCTGCGCGTCAGCACGCGCCCCAGGAAGAGGAGAAGTTCGGAGCCCTGCCGCGTCTCGAAGCCCTGCGCGGCGCGCTGGCCGAGCGCGAGCAGCCCGCGCGGCAAAGGCGGCTCGCTGTCGAGCGCGATCAGTGCTTCGGCGCGGATCAGCTCGCACGCCGGGCCGAACAGCGGATGGCCGCGATCGACGCTGCGCAGCACCACGCCGTCGAACGGCGCGATCGCCCGATCGATCAGCCGCGGATCGACGAATTGCATCCCCGACGCATCGGCGCGCAGCCCCTTGTCGCCGGCATGGAGGCCGACCGCGACGGCGTCGAGCCCCAATATCTGCGGCCAGTCCTGCGTCACGACATGGATCAAATGATCGAACCCCTCGGCCTCGATCGCCGCGAGCACCGCTTCATGGATCGAGGCGACCGCGCCCGAATGGCCGCGCGCGAAGGCGATGAGGTCCTGATTGGCCTCCTCCGCCGCCGCGACCCGCGCGCGCAGGCTCGCCAGCGCACCATTCTCGAAGCTGATCACCCTGCCCATGAAGGGAGGCTAACCCGAATATGGTTAAGAAGCGATGGGGAAAGGACGCTTTGATGGAGGGGCTTAGTTGGCACTGAACAACAATTTTTTGACCCTTTCGCAGCGTCCTTGTAAGCCAGCCTAATGAATGCCTTAACGATCCTCTGGGCCGCGCTGCTGCAAGTGGAAGCTGCCCTTCCATCTGGCGGCGAGGCCGGATGGAGAGTTATCGAGATTGGAGGTAATCAATACCGGTTTCCTCAGTCGAACGACACCCTTATCAATCAGTGGGATGACGCCGCAGAAGTCCAGATGCCAAGCTGGTTTTGGCAATCTATTCTCGGCCAGGTCGACAAGGTAACGGGGTGGCAACTCGGCGCATCGTGGAGTTTGGCCTATATCACAAAGCCCAACGATATATTTCAGTGGATTCCCTCCTCACTACCTCTGCATCCACCCGTTACGGAGGCCGTAGAACTTGAGGAAACACGAGAGTCTATGCGCCTGTGGCGGTCTCAAGGCCGTTATAAGAAACAGAATTTAGTCTACGTAACTTATGAAAAACATCCGGACATCTACGTTAAATGTGACCGCAAAGCATTGGATAATTGGATGCAGAGTTGCGAATTAAATTGGCTTGATGGAGAGGTAATGCACAAACTTTCCTTAGCCGGCGATTGGGTGGACAAGGCTCCCATTGTTGTTGAGCGCTATCGCGCCACTATCAAGAGCCCGCAACCCTAGTTTATGCTTTCATGCTCCTGAACCGACCGTCAAAAGCAAGCCCCCTCTCAAATCAGCCGATCTTCTGTCCCGTCTTTTCCCAGTCCGCGAGGAAAGCCTTGAGGCCGTTGTCGGTGAGTGGGTGCTTGACGAGCTGGCGGATCACGCTCGGCGGCGCGGTCATCACGTCGGCACCGAGCTTGGCGGCATCGTGGACGTGGATCGGGTTGCGCACGCTCGCGACCAGGATCTCAGTGCGGAAATCGTAATTGTCGTAGACGAGGCGGATGTCGGCGATCAGCTCCATGCCGGGATAGCCGACGTCGTCGTGACGGCCGACGAAGGGCGAGACGAAGGTCGCTCCCGCCTTGGCCGCGAGCAGCGCCTGGTTCGCCGAGAAGCAGAGCGTGACGTTCACCATCGTCCCGTCCGATGTCAGCTTGCGGCAGGTCTTGAGGCCGTCGATCGTCAGCGGCACCTTCACCGCGATATTGTCGGCGATCTTCCGCAGGATTTCCGCCTCGCGCATCATCGCGTCATGGTCGGTCGCAACCACTTCGGCAGAGACCGGCCCCTTCACGATCCCGCAGATTTCGCGCGTCACTTCCATGAAATCGCGGCCCGATTTGTGGATCAGCGACGGGTTGGTGGTGACGCCATCGACGAGACCCGCCTCGGCAAGCTCGCGGATGTCGGCGATGTCGGCGGTGTCGGCGAAGAATTTCATGGGTGCGATCCTGCAGGAAAATGAGTCGCCGCACCCTATAGCGCCCCCGCCCCGCGCGTCACCCCGCCGCGAGCCCGCGTACCGCGGGGCTTCCCTTTCCCGACACGGCGACTACAGATGTGGTTGAGATCGGAAGCGAGGTGGCGATGCGGTGGATAGCTCTGGGATGTGCGGTGCTTGCGGCCTGTCCCGCGCTCGCGGCCGATCAATGGGTGGTGCGCACCGATCGGTGGGGCAACACCTTCAGCCAGTCGCTGCTGATCGAGCCCGGCGCATCCGAAGGCACGCTGGACGGTGCGCCCGCGCGCGTGACGCGCAACGGGAAGTCGATCCTGATCGAGACCGGCGATGCCCGCTTCGAAGGGCGCGTCGATGGCGCAACAATAAATGGCACCGCAACCCTTCCCGACACGCAGGACCGAACCAAGCGCGTCCGCCATGCCTTTACCGCCCGCCGCATCGCCTCCGCCGATGGCCCGCCCCGCACGCACCGCTACACGCCCGCGGATTTCTCCAACCTCTTCTCCGCCGATCGCGCGCCCGTGCTCGTCATCCGCTCGGGCGACACGGTGCAGACCGAGACGATCGATTCCGGCGGCGTCGACAGCGCCGGCAAGACGCGCGCGCTCTACGGCAATCCGCAGACTGGCCCCTTCTTCGTCGCCGGCGCCGAAGCCGGCGACACGCTCGCCATCCGTATCGATGCGCTGACGCCCAATCGCGACTGGGCCGACAGCCTCGACATGCTCGTCGGCCGTGCCCAGACCCGCGCCACCGCGGCCCGGGCCGGCGATCTCGGCAAGCCTGTCCGCTGGACGGTCGATCGCGCGCGCGGCGTCGCGCGGCCGGAGGGGCGGCTCGCGGGCTATGAGATCCCGCTGAAGCCCATGCTCGGCGGCATCGCGCTCGCCCCGCCGTTCGGCTTCGCGCCGCCCTCGACCGGCGACACGGGCCGCTTCGGCGGCAACATGGATTTCAACGAGATCGGCGCCGGCGCGACCGTCGATCTCCCCGTCGAGCAGCCCGGCGGCCTGCTCTACATCGGCGACGCCCATGCCGCGCAGGGCGACGGCGAGACCAGCCAGTTCGCGCTCGAAACCTCGATGGACGTCACCTTCACCGCGACACTCGTCAAGAAAAGCCGCATCGCGACACCGCGCGTCGAGACGGCGACGCACCTCTGGGCGATCGGCCAGTCGGGAACCACCGAAGATGCGATCAAGCTTGCGACCGCCGGCCTCACCCAATGGCTGGAGCAGACCTACGGCCTCACGCTCTCCGACGCCGCGGTCATCCTCGGCAGCGCCGCCGAATATCGCGTCGCCACCCTCGCCGGCCAGAATGTCGGCATGGCCGCCGGCATCGCCAAGGCGCGGCTGGCGGGACTTGCGGCAGCCGCGCCTTGACCGGCTCGGCTCAGCTATCCGGCGCGCGCGGGGTCGGCGGCGCCGAAGTGTCGTCCCAGCCATAGGCCCCGGCCACCGTGCGCTGGATCGCCGCCGCCAGCGCGCCGCCATTGTCGCCGTTGGTCATCACCACCAGGCCCTGGCGCGATCCGTCGAGGAGGGCGGTGAAGCGGCACTGGAACCCCGCGTTGCTGCCGCCGTGGGTAATGATGCGCCGCCCGCCCCGGTCGAGCGCGATCACGCCGAGGCCATAGTCGCCGAGCACTGGCGTCGCCATCGCCTGCGCGCTCGATCGGCTCAGCAACGCTCCTTGTTCACCTGCCCAGGATTTCTGGATCGCGATGAGGAAGCGGCCATAGTCCGACGGCGTCGTCCAAAGCCCCGCCGCGGCGAGCTCGGAATAGCGATGGCTGCCGCCCCAGATCTGCGCGCCGGTCTCGTCATGGCCCACCGCGGTCTCGCGATCGGAGAAGCGCGCGAACGCGGAATGCGCCATCCCCGCCGGCTTCAGCACGCGATCGCGCATCAGCAATGCGAAATCGCGCCGTGCCGCCTCGCTCATCGCAAGCTGCGCCACGCTGTAGCCACCGCCCGAATAAGCGAGCTTGGCACCCGGCGGCGCGAAGGCGCGGACGGCGGGCGTGTTCGAAGGCACCGCGCCAGACAGGCTCTCGACAATGGTCGGCACCGGCTCGCCTGCCGCATAGCCCGGATAACCGCCGAGGGTCAGCCCGGCGGTATGGCTGAGCAGCCGGCGCAGCGTCACGCTTTCGCCCTTGCCGGGATCGGCGACCGGCAGCCGCCAGCCCCGCAGGCGCGGCGCCACGTCGGCATCCAGATCGATCACCCCGCGCTCGGCCATGCGCAGCGCGCCCGCCGCGGCCACCGCCTTGCTCAGCGACGCCGCCTGGAAGCGCGTTCGCGTCGTCACTCGCCGGCCGGCCGCGGCCTGCCCGTAAGCCCGCGCCCATTTGACGCGCCCGTCCTCGATGAACGCGATGCTGACCGCGGGCACCTTGGTTTCCGCCATCCGGCGCAGCAGCGGCGCGGGCGGCTCCGCCTGCCGGTGCGCGCGGCAGCGCGACGATGCGCTGCTCCATCGCCTCGATCGCCGCCCGGTCGCGCGCATCGAGCCCCGCCGCAGCCGCTGCGGTC
The DNA here is from genome assembly GCF_900177405.1 of Allosphingosinicella indica. NCBI lineage: Bacteria > Pseudomonadati > Pseudomonadota > Alphaproteobacteria > Sphingomonadales > Sphingomicrobiaceae > Allosphingosinicella > Allosphingosinicella indica. Next base: position 2,540,974 of record NZ_LT840185.1, read on the forward strand.
GTGCCCAACAATCCGATCATCATGCCGCTGATTATTCGCGGTAGAACCATCCCCCATCCCTTCGCGCGCCCCCGCGCCGGGAGCCCTTGTTACCGTGCTTACCGCTGCGACCGGTTGTCCGTTCTTGCGAATCCGGCGCGCGGCGAAGTTGGACCGGACGCCAAGCGCATCCTAGATGGGCGCCATGTCCCGCGTCCGCGTCATCGTTCTCAACTCCGCGCTCGGCCCGCTCGATTACCGTCCGCCCAAGGATGCCGCCGTGGCGCCGGGGTCGATCGTCGTCGCGCCCTTGGGGCCGCGCCAGCTTGTCGGCGTGGTGTGGGAAGCCGAGCGCCTGCCCGCCGAGGAGGTCGAGGCCAAGCGCCTCCGCCCGCTGCTCCACGCCTATGACGTGCCGCCCATCGCCGCGCCGCTCCGCCGCCTCGTCGAATGGACCGCCGATTATTACCTCGCGCCGCTCGCTTCGGTGCTGCGCATGACCTTGCCCTCGTCGAGCGCGCTCGACGGCGCGCGCACCGTCATCGAATATCGCGCGACCGGCGAGGTGCCCGGTCGCATGACCCCGCAGCGCGAACAGGCGCTGGAGCGGATCGCCGGGCGGCAGGGACTGGTGCGCGAACTCGCCCTCGCCGCCGACGTATCGGACGGCGTGATCCGCGGCCTCGTCAAGGCGGGCGCGATCGCGGCGGTCGAAGTGTCGGTGGAAGACCCCTTCCCCGTCCCCGATCCTGCTTACGCCCCGCCCGACCTTTCGGAAGCCCAGGACACTGCCGCCACCGAACTCCGTGCCGCGGTCGCCGACGGCGGCTTCGCGCCCTTCCTGCTCGACGGCGTCACTGGCTCAGGCAAGACCGAAGTCTATTTCGAGGCAGTCGCCGAGGCACTGCGCCAGGGCCGCCAGTGCCTCGTCCTCCTCCCCGAGATCGCGCTCACCGAGCCCTTCCTCAAGCGCTTCTCGGCGCGCTTCGGCACCGAGCCCGTCGCCTGGCATTCGGGCCTCCGTCAATCGCAGCGCCGCCGCGCGTGGCGCGCCATCGCCAGCGGCGATGCCCGCGTTGTCGTCGGCGCGCGCTCGTCGCTGTTCCTCCCCTATCGCGATCTCGGGCTCATCGTCGTTGACGAGGCGCACGAGACCAGCTTCAAGCAGGAGGACGGCGTCCAGTATCACGCCCGCGACGTCGCGGTGATGCGCGCCAAGCTGGAGGCCATTCCCGTAATCCTCGCCTCCGCCACCCCGGCGATCGAGAGCCGCCAGATGGCCGAGGCAGGCGTCTACCGCGAGTTGAAACTTCCCGCGCGCTACGGCTGCGCGACCCTCCCCGATATCGCCGCGGTCGATCTCATCGCCGATCCGCCGCCGCGCGGGCGCTGGCTCGCGCCCTCGCTCGTCGCAGCGATCGACGAGACGCTGGAGCGGGACGAGCAGGCCCTGCTCTTCCTCAACCGCCGCGGCTACGCCCCGCTCACCCTCTGCCGCGCCTGCGGGCATCGCTTCCAATGCCCCAATTGCACCGCCTGGATGGTCGAGCACCGGCTGACCGCGCGGCTCGCCTGCCACCATTGCGGCCATGTCATGCCCCCGCCGCGCGCCTGCCCCGAATGCAATGAGGAGAACAGCCTCGTCCCCTGCGGCCCCGGCGTCGAGCGGATCGCCGACGAGGTCGCCGCGCTCTTCCCCGATGCGCGCACCGCGATCGTCACTTCGGACACGATCTGGTCGCCCGCCAAGGCCGCCGAGTTCGTCGGTCGGATGGAGGCGGGCGATATCGACATCGTCATCGGCACCCAGCTCGTCACCAAGGGCTATCATTTCCCCAATCTCACGCTGGTCGGCGTGGTCGATGCCGATCTCGGCCTTTCGGGGGGAGACCTGCGCGCCGCCGAGCGCAGCTTCCAGCAGATCAGCCAGGTCTCGGGGCGCGCCGGCCGCGGCGAGAAGCTGGGCCGCGTCTTCGTCCAGACCCACGAACCCAAGGCGCCCGTCATCGCCGCGCTCGTGTCGGGCGATGCCGAGGGCTTCTACGCCGCCGAGACCGAGGCGCGCCGCGACGCCGCGATGCCGCCGTTCGGCCGCCTCGCCGGCATCATCGTCTCGTCGGAGGATCTGAATGCCGCCACCGAGACCGCGCGCCTCATCGGCCGCACCGCGCCCAGCGTCGATCAGATGGCGGTCTTCGGCCCTGCCCCCGCCCCGCTCGCGATGCTGCGCGGCCGCCACCGCCAGCGCCTCCTCGTCCACGCCGCGCGCAGCCTCGACGTGCAGGACGTGATCCGCGACTGGCTCGGCAAGCTCGACTGGCCCCGCACCGTCCGCGTCGCCGTGGACGTAGATCCCTACAGCTTCCTGTAGCGGCGCCGGGCGTGAACACTCTCGTCCCGATCCTCGGCGATCAGCTAAGCCCATACATCGCCTCGCTCCGCGATCTGCGCCGCGAGGATGTCGTGGTGCTGATGATGGAGGTCGCCGACGAGACGACCTACGTCCGCCACCACAAGCAGAAGATCGCGCTCATCCTCGCTGCGATGCGCCATTTCGCCGCATCGCTCGCCAAGGCCGGCTGGACGGTGGACTACGTCCGTCTCGACGAGCCCGGCAACAGCGGCAGCTTCACTGGCGAAGTCGCCCGCGCGATCACCCGCCACCGCCCCGCGTCCATCCGTATCGTCGAGGCCGGCGAATGGCGCGTGCAGCGCATGATCGAGGGCTGGAGCGCTGCCTTCGGCCTGCCCGTCGACATATTGCCCGACGACCGCTTCCTTCGCCCGCTCCCCGATTTCTTCGCTTGGGCGGCCAGTCGCCGCGAGCTGGTGATGGAGCATTTCTACCGGCTGATGCGCCGCCGCACCGGGCTTCTCATGCAGGCGGACGGCGCGCCCGTCGGCGGCCGCTGGAACTTCGATACCGACAATCGCAAGCCGCCACCCGCAGACCTCACCGCGCCGCAGCCGATGCGCTTCCCGCCCGATGCCGTCACCCGCGAGGTGCTCGCCCTCGTCGAGCGCCGCTTCTCCGGCCATTTCGGCAGCCTCGATACTTTCGCCTGGCCGGTCACCCGCGCTCAGGCGAAGCGCGCGCTCGGCCATTTCGTCCGCACCGCGCTGCCCTCGTTCGGCGCCTATCAGGATGCGATGGTGGCGGGCGAGGATCATCTCTTCCACTCGGTCCTATCGCCTGCGATCAATCTCGGCCTTCTCGATCCGCGCGAAGTCTGCGAGGCCGCGGTGGCGGCGTTTGAAACGGGCGCCGCGCCGCTCAATTCGGTCGAGGGGTTTGTCCGCCAGATCATCGGCTGGCGCGAATATATGCGCGGCCTCTACTGGCTCGAGATGCCCGAGTTCGCTGACGCCAATGCGCTCGGCGCGGACCGGCCGCTCCCCGAATTCTACTGGACCGGCGAGACCGACATGCGCTGCCTCGCCGAATGCGTCCGCGCGACGCGCGACAACGCCCATGCGCATCACATCCAGCGCCTCATGGTGCTCGGCAATTTCGCGATGCTCGCCGGCGTCGCGCCGCGCGCGATCCACGACTGGTTTCTCGTCGTCTATGCCGATGCCTATGAGTGGGTGGAGCTGCCCAACGTCATCGGCATGAGCCAGTTCGCCGACGGCGGCCGGCTCGGATCGAAACCCTATGCGGCGGGCGGCGCCTATATCGACCGCATGTCGGATTATTGCAGCGGCTGCCGTTACGACGTGAAGGCCAAGACCGGGCCGGACGCCTGCCCGTTCAACGCGCTCTACTGGGATTTCCTCGTCCGCAACGAAGCCAAGCTCCGCCCCAACCGCCGCCTCGCCTTTCCCTACGCCAATTGGGACAAGATGGACGAGGAAACCCGCCTCGCCTACCGCCGCAGCGCCACCGATTTCCTCACAACTCTGGAGCCCGCGGCGCCCGGCTGGGCGCGCTGACCAACCATCAGGCGTCGGCCTCATCCCCGCCTTCGCTGCACTCCGCCGCTACCCAGCGCCCGGCGCGGTTGGAGCGCAGCGTTTCGATCTTGCCCTGCACCGGCAGCTCCAGCGTCGTCGCGAGGTTGAAGCCGGTTTCGGTATAGGTGCCGCGGATGGTCATCGAGTGGCGGGCGCTGCCGCATTGCGCGGCGACCTCGATCACCCCCGCAGACATCCGGTCGCGCGAGACGGTGCAGTCGCGGTCCTCGAGCGAGCGCCCGGCGAAGCTGTCGGCGGCGATCTGCTCGGGCGTGATGCACATCGAATCGCTGCCCGCGACGTCGCCGGTCGAGATCACCTGCCACTGCCCCGCGCGGATCGGACCCATATAGCCGCCCGATGCCATGATCACCGATCGGCCGTTCGGATTTTCGGCCTTGCCATCGCCCGAGCCGCAGCCCGTCAAAATCAGCAGCGGCGCCAGATAGGCGGCAGTCTTGATCATTCGCTTGTCCCCGTCCCCATGATGTGGAAGGTCCGGCTAGAAAAGCCGCAGGGCGTCGCGGCACCGCTTCGCGACGAAGCCGCCGGGTGCCGCGACGAAGCTGCGGTCAGCCGAGCGGCAGCTCGCGCTCGCCACCGACGCCTTCCTTGGCGAGCAGCTTGCGCTTGCGCTCCAGCCCATAGGCATAGCCGCCGAGGCTGCCGTCGGCGCGGATCACGCGGTGGCAGGGGATGAGCACCGCGACGCCATTGTCGCCGTTCGCCGTCCCCGTCGCGCGCACCGCAGCCGGCTTGCCGACCGCCGCGGCGACTTCGGCATAGCTCCGCGTCTCGCCCGCCGGAATGCGGCGCAGCTCGCGCCATACCGCCTCCTGGAATGCGGTTCCGCGCACATCAAGCGGCAGGTCGTGCGGCTTCTCCGGCGCGTTCACCGCCGCGATCGTCCGCTCGAGCAGCGCCGCCATAGCCGCGCCGCCGCGCTGGATTTCGGCCTTGGGGAAACGGCGGCGGAGATCCGCCTCGCCTTCGTCGAACGACAGGCGGCAGATCCCCTTGTCGGTCGCCGCGAGCAGCATCGTGCCGATGTCGGTCTCGGCCATTTCCCAGCGGATCGTCTCGCCACGTCCGCCGTCGCGCCAGGTGGAGGGCGTCATGCCGAGCCGCGCCTTGGCGTCGGCATAGAAGCGCCCCGGCCCCGAATAACCGGCATCATATATGGCGTCGGTCACGCGGTCGCTGGCTTCGAGGCTCTGCGTCATCGTCTTGGCTCTCCGGGCGCGCGCATATTCGGCCGGGGTGATCCCGGTCGCGCGCTTGAACAGGCGGTGGAAATGGTGCGGCGAATAGCCGGCCGCGGCGGCCAGCGCCTCCAGCGTCGGCGGCGATTCGGCGCCGGCGATCATCGCATAGGCGCGCTCCAGCGCTTCCTCCTCGCGGCTGAGATCGTCGGGCTTGCAGCGGAGGCAGGCTCGGAGGCCCGCCTCGCGAGCGCCCGCGCCACTGGCGAAGAAGCGGACGTTCTCGCGCTTGGGGTGGCGCGCCGCGCAAGACGGGCGGCAATAAATGCCGGTGGTCAGCACACCGGTGACGAACCGTCCGTCCGCCGTCCGGTCGCGCGCCAGCACCGCGCGCCACGCGGCATCGTCCGATGGCATGGGCTCGAGGACAGGCGGGCGCTCGTTCATGGCTGCCGGTGTAAGTTTGTCGATCCGCGTTGCAAGCTCGGCCATCGGCTCAACCCCTTTCGATTTTCGCGAGGAAGCAGCCGTGGGCCGCGTTGTGGGCGTGGATCGATGCGATTTCCGGGTCGCCCAGCAGTTCGCGGATTTTCGCGTCTGCCTCGCCGGGCAGGGCAAGCGCGGCGGCTCTCAGCATTCCGCCTGAATCGAAAGCACGCAGCCCGAGCGTGCGTCGCGCCAGGATCGGCGGCACCTCATCCTCGAAGCACGGCGCAAGTTCGGCATCCTCGCGAACATAAATTGCGTAGGCCGTGCGGAACGGACCGGCGCAATCGTGTGAAATATAGTTGAAGAGGATGAGGTGATCGCCCGGCGCGGCTTCGGCGAGGGATATGCGGCACGGATAGCCGGTCGGCGAATCCGATATCACGCGCATCGCGCCGCGCTCCGACAGCGCGGCTTCGGTCATGGCGAACAGCGGCAGGAATTGCTCCCGGCTCAGTCCCTCGATTCGGTACGTCACGGATCGGATCTCCCTTGGTCGGCGACATCATTGGCCGGTCGGGGGGCACTTCGCGTCCCGAGGCTTGCTTTCAAAGCACGCCGCCTTGCATCCCCGTGAGGCCCCTGCTAGGGCGCCCGCGACCCATGGGGCCGCTTCGGGATAACACCCACGGCTGGCCCCCTTTTCGTATGGGCCGACATTCCGATCCGGAGGTTACGGCGCGCGTGGATAGTTCCAGCGGCATTCAGGCAAGCTTGGCGGGGCGCTATGCGACCGCATTGTTCGAACTCGCGCGCGAGGAGCGCAAGCTCGACGCGGTGGCGACCAGCCTTGCGGCGCTCAAGACGGCGCTCGCCGAATCGCAAGATTTCGCGGCGCTCACCACCAGCCCGCTGATCGGGCGCGGTGAGGCAACCAAGGCGGTTGCCGCTGCCGCCACGGCGATGAAGCTCGATCCGCTGACCGCCAATTTCCTCGGCGTTCTGGCGCAGAACCGCCGCCTCGGCCAGCTCGGCCCGGCGATCCGCGCGTTCAACCTGCTCGCCGCGCAGCACCGCGGCGAGACGACCGCCGAAGTCACCTCCGCCCACCCGCTCGACGACGATCAGGTCGCGGCGCTGAAGGCGAACCTCAAATCCCGTCTCGGCCGCGACGTCGCGGTCGATCTCAACGTCGATCCGGCGATCCTCGGCGGCCTCGTCGTCAAGGTCGGCAGCCAGATGATCGACAGTTCCATCCGCACCAAACTCAACACCCTCGCGCACGCGATGAAAGGCTGAAGGCTCAGACAATGGATATCCGCGCCGCTGAAATCTCCAAGGTCATCCGCGATCAGATCGCCAGCTTCGGCACCGAGGCCGAAGTGTCGGAAGTCGGCACCGTGCTGTCGGTGGGCGACGGCATCGCCCGCATCCACGGCCTCGACAACGTCCAGGCCGGCGAGATGATCGAGTTCGCCAACGGCGTGCAGGGCATGGCGCTCAACCTCGAGGCCGATAACGTCGGCGCGGTGATCTTCGGCTCGGACTCGCAGATCCGCGAGGGCGACACCGTCAAGCGCACCGGCACCATCGTCGACGTGCCCGTCGGCAAGGGTCTGCTGGGCCGCGTCGTGGACGGCCTCGGCAATCCGATCGACGGCAAGGGCCCGATCGAGGGCGCCGAGCGCATGCGCGTCGAGGTGAAGGCGCCGGGCATCATCCCGCGCCAGTCGGTGCACGAGCCGATGCAGACCGGCCTCAAGGCGCTCGACGCGCTCGTCCCCGTCGGCCGCGGCCAGCGCGAGCTCATCATCGGCGATCGCCAGACCGGCAAGTCGGCCGTCGCGCTCGATACCTTCATCAACCAGAAGGCGGCGCATCAGGGCAGCGACGAGAGCCAGAAGCTCTATTGCATCTACGTCGCGGTCGGCCAGAAGCGCTCGACCGTCGCGCAGATCGTCCGCGCGCTGGAGGAGAATGGCGCGATGGAATATTCCATCGTCGTCGCCGCCACCGCGTCGGAGCCCGCGCCGCTCCAGTTCCTCGCGCCCTACACCGGCTGCACGATGGGCGAATATTTCCGCGACAACGGCATGCACGCCGTCATCGTCTATGACGATCTCTCCAAGCAGGCGGTGGCCTATCGCCAGATGTCGCTGCTGCTGCGCCGTCCGCCGGGCCGCGAAGCCTATCCGGGCGACGTCTTCTATCTCCACAGCCGCCTGCTCGAGCGCGCCGCGAAGATGAATGCGGACAACGGCTCGGGCTCGCTCACCGCGCTGCCGATCATCGAGACGCAGGCGGGCGACGTGTCGGCCTATATCCCGACCAACGTGATTTCGATCACCGACGGCCAGATCTTCCTCGAGACCGACCTGTTCTACCAGGGCGTCCGTCCGGCCATCAACGTCGGCCTCTCGGTCAGCCGCGTCGGCTCTGCCGCGCAGACCAAGGCGATGAAGAAGGTCGCCGGCTCGATCAAGCTGGAGCTCGCGCAATATCGCGAGATGGCCGCCTTCGCGCAGTTCGGCTCGGATCTCGACGCTTCGACCCAGAAGCTCCTCGCCCGCGGCGCCCGCCTGACCGAGCTGCTGAAGCAGCCGCAGTTCAGCCCGATGCCGATGGAAGAGCAGGTCGTCTCGATCTTCGCCGGCGTAAACGGCTTCATCGACACGATCCCGACCGCGGACGTCACCCGCTTCGAGAGCGCGCTCTTGAGCCACGTCCGCAGCGATCACGGCGACCTCCTCGCCAAGATCCGCGACACCAAGGCGCTGGACGACGACACGACCGCCAAGCTGAAGGACATCATCGGCGGCTTCGTGAAGACGTTCGGATAACCACTTGTCATTCCCGCGAAAGCGGGAACCCAGATGGACCCCCGCTTTCGCGGGGGTGACACAAAGGCAGAAACGCAGCACCAATGGCCAGCCTCAAGGCACTCAAGGTCCGCATCGGCTCGGTGAAGTCGACGCAGAAGATCACCAAGGCGATGAAGATGGTCGCCGCCGCGAAGCTGCGCCGTGCGCAGCAGGCCGCCGAGGCCGGGCGTCCCTATGCCCAGCGGCTCGACGCGGTGATGGCGAGCCTCGCTTCCAAGGTGGTGATCGGGCCGGAAAGCCCCAAGCTCCTCGCCGGCACCGGCAAGGATCAGGTCCACCTCATCGTCGTCGCGACTTCGGATCGCGGCCTCGCCGGCGCGTTCAACACCAACATCGTCCGCGCCGCGCGCAAGAAGGCCGATGCGCTCCAGGCGGAGGGCAAGACCGTCCTCTTTTACCTGGTCGGCAAGAAGGGCCGCGCCGTCATCGGCCGCCTCTTCCCCAAGCAGATCATCCACCAGCACGATACCAGCGCCATCAAGCAGGTGAGCTTCGCCGATGCGCAGGCGATCGCCTCCGATCTCATCGAGATGTACGCCAACGGCCGCTTCGACGTCGCCCACCTCTTCTACGCGCGCTTCCAGTCCGCGCTGGTGCAGGAGCCGACCGAGCAGCAGATCATCCCGGTCAAGGTCGCCGAGAGCGCCGCAGCGCCCGCTTCGTCCGCCGCCGATGCCGCGGTCGAATACGAACCCGACGAGGAGGACATCCTCGCCGCGCTGTTGCCGCGCAACGTCGCCGTCCAGATTTTCCGCGCGATGCTGGAGAATGCCGCGTCCGAGCAGGGCAGCCGCATGACCGCGATGGACAATGCGACGCGCAATGCGGGCGACATGATCAACCGCCTCACCATCCAGTACAACCGCACCCGCCAGGCCGCGATCACGACCGAGCTGGTGGAAATCATCTCCGGCGCCGAAGCGCTGTAATCCGACTAGAAGGCAAGGAAGCAGACCATGGCCACCGCCGCGAAAATCGCCCCCACCACCAACAATGTCGGCCGCATCAGCCAGGTGATCGGCGCGGTCGTCGACGTCAGCTTCGACGGCGATCTGCCCGAGATCCTGTCGGCGCTCGAGACCGACAATAACGGCAACCGCCTCGTCCTCGAGGTCGCCCAGCATCTCGGCGAGAACACCGTCCGCACCATCGCGATGGACTCGACCGACGGCCTGACCCGCGGCCAGCCGGTCAACGACACCGGTTCGCAGATCCGCGTCCCCGTCGGCCCCAAGACATTGGGCCGCATCATGAACGTCATCGGCGAGCCGATCGACGAGCGCGGCCCCGTCGGCGCCGATCAGTCGGCCCCGATCCATGCCGAAGCACCGCTCTTCGTCGATCAGTCGACCGACGCCGCCATCCTCGTCACCGGCATCAAGGTCATCGATCTGCTCGCGCCTTATGCGCGCGGCGGCAAGATCGGCCTGTTCGGCGGCGCCGGCGTCGGCAAGACGGTGCTCATCCAGGAGCTCATCAACAACATCGCCAAGGGCCACGGCGGCGTTTCGGTGTTCGCCGGCGTCGGCGAGCGCACCCGCGAGGGCAACGATCTCTATCACGAATTCCTCGACGCCGGCGTCATCGCCAAGGATGCCGAGGGCAACCCGACGCCGGACGGCTCCAAGGTCGCGCTGGTGTTCGGCCAGATGAACGAGCCGCCGGGCGCCCGCGCCCGCGTCGCCCTGTCGGGCCTGACGATGGCCGAATATTTCCGCGATCAGGAGGGCCAGGACGTGCTCTTCTTCGTGGACAACATCTTCCGCTTCACCCAGGCGGGTTCGGAAGTGTCGGCGCTCTTGGGCCGCATCCCCTCGGCGGTGGGCTATCAGCCGACCCTGTCGACCGATATGGGCCAGCTTCAGGAGCGCATCACCTCGACCAACAAGGGCTCGATCACCTCGGTGCAGGCGATCTACGTGCCCGCCGACGATCTTACCGATCCGGCGCCGGCCACCTCCTTCGCCCACTTGGACGCCACCACCGTGCTGTCGCGCGCGATTTCGGAGCTCGGCATTTACCCGGCGGTCGATCCGCTCGACTCCACCAGCCGCGTGCTCGAGCCGCGCACCGTCGGCCAGGAGCATTACGAGACCGCGCGCGCCGTCCAGGAGATCCTGCAGAAGTACAAGTCGCTACAGGACATCATCGCCATCCTCGGCATGGACGAGCTGTCGGAAGAGGATAAGCTCACCGTCAGCCGCGCCCGCAAGATCCAGCGCTTCCTGTCGCAGCCGTTCCATGTCGCCGAAGTCTTCACCGGCATTCCGGGCAAGTTCGTGCAGATCGAGGATACCGTGGCTTCGTTCAAGGCGGTGGTCGACGGCGAATACGACCATCTTCCCGAGGCCGCTTTCTACATGGTCGGCGGCATCGACGAGGCGGTTGCCAAGGCCGAGAAGCTGGCGCAGGACGCCTGAGCCATGCTCGCCTTCCTGCTCTTCGCCGCGCTGCAGTCGCAGCCTGCCGACGAGACGCCGCTGACGCTCGATTCGTCGGTCGAGGCGGCGGCGGAGGCGGAAGGTCAGAGCGCGGACACGCCTGCGGCACCGGCTGCTGACGCCCCGGCCGCCGATGCGGCGCCCGCATCGGGCGTGCCCGAAGCCGATGTGAAGGCGGTCGCCGATGCGCTGGAGACGGGCTTCCGCGCCTGCGTCCAGCAGGTCGCGAACCGCAGCCACGTCAGCCGCGCGCGCGAGGAAGCGCTCAAGAAGGAAGGCGTCGATCTCGATCAGGTCGCGCCGGAGGAAGTCGCGACCTACGGCAAGGGCCGCCTTCCCGACGACCGGCTGGTCGCCAAGGTGACGTCCAAGACCGGCAACGTCTGGCTGACCGCCTTCCCCGACCGTCCGCAATGCATCGTCACCGTCTCCGACACCGCCGCGGCCCCCGCCGCGCGCGAGGAGATCAACACGCGCATGGCGGGCAACAAGGACTGGTCGAGCGATTCCGCACGGTCGCACACGGCCAACGGCGTCGAGCGCAAGGCGTGGACCCAGGCCGCGGGCGTTCGCGATACGCGCCTCCTCATGCAGCTCGACGGGCCGGAGGAAGCCGTCGAAGGCGGCGCCGGCATCCAGGCGATCATGACGATCGCCTTCATCGATACGAAGGCAAACTGATGGCCGATCTCAATTTCGAACTCGTCACTCCGGAAAAGCTCGTCCGCTCGGAGACCGCTTACATGGTCGTCGTTCCCGGCACCGAGGGCGATTTCGGTGTGCTCGCCGGCCACGCGCCCTTCATGTCAACCGTCCGCAACGGCGAGCTTGCCATCTACCGCAGCGAGAATGGCGAGCCCGAGCGGATCGCCATCGAAGGCGGCTTCGCCGAGGTCAGCGAAAAGGGGCTCACCGTTCTCGCCGAGAAGGCCGAAGCTTAAGGGTTAGCGTTCCGGAAACCATGTCCGTGCCAAGGCGCGGGCATGGGACCAGCGTTTCAGCGATATTGGTGGCGCGACGGCGATAGCCTGCTGCGCGTCTACGCATGGGCGGCGATGCTGCTCGCGTCGCTGCTCAACTTCCTCAACCACAATCAATATCCCGCGTGGCGCGCCGAAGTGACGCTCGCCGCGCTGGCGATGGTCGCGCTCGGCCTGGCGCTCGGCGTCGTCCACAGGCTGGCGATGCCGCGCCTATCCTTCCTTTTTACCGCGTTGCTCGCCGCGCTGGCCGTCGATCTCAATGGCGATCGGCTCTGGCTAGTCCCGGCGGCTTTCGGCGCGACGCTGGTGGTCGCCTTCTTCGCCGATCGCGCCGCGGTCAAACTCATCGCTGCGGCCTTCACGGGCGTCCTCGTCTTCCAGCTTGCCGGCCTGCATGGCGACCGGCCCGATCGTCCCGCCTTCGCGCGCAAGGCCGCGCCCGATCCGGCGGCAGGACCGCCCATCGTCCACCTCATTCTCGATGGCTATATGGGGCTCGGCGGCATGGCCGCCGATCCAGCGGCGTTCGGCGCCTTGCGCGATGCCAACACCGCTTTCTTCCGCCGCCACGGCTTCCGCCTCTACGGCAACGCTTATAGCGAGCATCGCAACACCACCAACAGCCTGCCGCACATCCTGTCTTTCGGTCAGGCGGCCCCAGCGACGACGCCGCAGCGGCTCCAGCACAGCGTCCCCGGCCCGCTCGCCTATTTCGGGCTGCTCCGCCGCGCCAGCTACAAGACCTATGTCCTTCAGACCGACTATATCGATCTGTGCGCAAGGCAGGGCGTCGCGGGCTGTTCGACCTACCCCCGCTCCGATCTCGCGACGATGGATGCGGTCGCGATGCCGACTTCGGCCAAGGCGGAAACGATCCTGAGCTCGCTGGCCTCTCTTGCCGTCCTTCCCACCCTCCTCGATTCCGCGACGCTCGACGTTCGCAGCAGTCTGGCGGGCGAAGCGGTGCCACCGCTCGAACAGCGCGCCAAGCTATTCCCCATCGCATCGATGGCCGCGATGGACCGGCTCACCGCATCGCTCGCCGGCGCGCGGCGTGGCGAAGCCTATGTCGCGCACCTCCTGCTCCCCCACGACCCCTACCTCTACGACGCCGCCTGCAAGGTGAAGCCGCGCAGTGCGTGGACCTTCGAGGAGGCGGAGGGCGATCGCGTCCGGCGCGATGCGGATTATGCCGCGCAATCGCGCTGCCTCCTGACCCGGCTCGACGCGATGCTCGCCGTGCTCGCCAAGTCGCCTGACGGCCGCGACGCCATCGTCATCCTTCATGGCGATCACGGCTCGCGCATCGTCGATATTGTGCCGGAGCTGGGCCAGCCTGGCGAGCCGTCGCCGCGCGATTATGCGATGACCTATTCCACCCTCTTTGCAGTCCGCGGACCCGGCGTCGCGCCCGGAGAAGACGGCAGTGCCGCGCCGGTCGCATCGCTGCTCGGCGCCTTCGCAGCATTCGGCTTCGCCGCCACGCCCGACCCCGCCGGGGCCGCCGACGCCGAGCGTCACGTCCTGCTGACCGACGATCGCTGGACCCCGCGCCGCAAGGTGCCCCTCCCCGCCTTCGAACGCCCCGCGCTTTAACGATTAATTATACATGATCCGCCTAGCTCCTGCGCCAAGAGACATGGGGTTCAGGAGGGTAGGATGGGCATTTCCAAGGCAGCGATCTCCGCGGTCGGTTTCACCGCAATGCTGGGGCTCGCCGCGCCCGCACATGCCTATCTCGATCCCGCCACCGGCAGCATCATCCTCCAGGCGCTGTTCGGCGCGATCGCGGGCGCGACCCTGTTCTTCCGCACCTCGCTCTACCGGCTGAAGGCGATCTTCCAGCCACGCCGCAAGGCGGACACCGAGCAGGACGTCTGATGACGGCGATGATCGTCGAGCCGGGGTCGTTCCGCGATCCTGGCGGGCGCGTGTTCGACACGCCGGGCGCGATCCTCCGTTCGATCATGCCGTCCGCCGCGGACGGTTTCCGGCAGACGCGCGACAGCGGCTTTCTGGACCGCCTGGTCGGCGAGGGCCGCCTCGTTCCCTATCAGGACGTCAGCGCCGCCGACCGGCCTGACGGCCTCGACGGCGCCGCGCATGTGCTCGAACATCCGCGCCTGCCGTTCATCAGCTATCCCTATGAATGGAGCTTCTCGCTCCACCGCGCGGCCGCGCTCTTCCATCTCGATCTGCATCTCGATGCGCTGGAGCGCGGCTTCACGCTCGCCGATGCCACCGCCTACAATGTGCAGTTCGACGGCGTCCGCCCGATCTTCATCGATCACCTCTCGCTCCGCCCCTATGTCGAGGGCGAGATCTGGGCCGGCCACCGCCAGTTCTGCATGCAGTTCCTCAACCCGCTGCTGCTCTGGTCGGCGCTCGAAGTGCAGCCCAACCACTGGTTCCGCGGCAATCTGGAGGGCATCTCGCCCGAGGACACCGCCAAGCTCCTCCCCTTCCGCAAGAAGCTGTCGTGGACGGTGGCGGTGCATGTCGCCGCGCAGGCCGCGATGCAGCGCCGCTCGGTGCGCACCAGCACCGGATCGGCAAGCTACCGCCAGACCAAATTTCCGCTGGAGGGCGCCAAAGCGATGCTGCGCGGCCTGCGCCGCAAGATCGCCGGCCTCAAGCCGCCGTCGCACGCCACCGTCTGGGGCGATTATGCCGGCCGCAACAGCTATCAGACGCCGGACGCCGCCGCCAAGGCTGCCTTCGTCGCGGAGATGACCGCCGCGGTGCAGCCGCGCCTGCTCTACGATCTCGGCTGCAACAGCGGCGACTATTCGGTGGTCGCGCTCGAATCCGGCGCCGGGAAGGTCGTCGGCTTCGATTTCGATCATGGCGCGCTGGAGCTCGCTTATTCGCGCGCGGCGCAGCAAAAGCTCGATTTCCTGCCGCTCTGGCTCGACGCCGCCAACCCGAGCCCGTCGCAGGGCTGGGGCCAGGCCGAGCGCAAGGGTCTCGCCGGCCGCGCCGCGCCCGACGCCGTCGTCGCGCTCGCCTTCATCCACCACATCACCATCGGCAGGAACGTGCCGCTCGACATGGCGGTGCGCTGGATCGTCGACATGGCGCCCGCCGGCATCATCGAATTCCCCGACAAGGCGGACCCAATGGTGCAGAGCCTGCTCGCGCAGCGCCCCGACATCTTCCCCGATTACAGCGACGCCAACTTCGCCAAGCTGCTCGGCGATCAGGCTCGGATCGTGAAGACCGCCCAGGTCAACGACGGCACCCGCACGCTCTACTGGTTCGATCGCTCGGGCGGCTGAGGCGCGCGCTGCGCCCGCCACAGCCATAGCCCGCCGGCAATGATCAGCGCCGCGCCGCCAATCAACGGCAGCGTCGGCGGGTTGCCGAAGACAGCCACGCCCGCCGCGCTCGCCACCAGCAATTGCACATAGGTCATCGGCGCCACCGTCGCGGCGGAGGCAAGCTCGGTCGCGCGGAAGATGCACCAGTGGCCGAGCGTCGCGGTCAGCGCGACCGTCGCGCAGCGCAGCACCACGCTCGTCTCCGGCATCGTCACCCGCATCGCGTCGACGTCGCTCCAATGGCCGATCGCCGCCGCGCCGACGAGCAGCGGCACCGCCATCACCGCGACCAGCAATTGCATCACGATCACCGGCGCCAGCCCCGCCGCGCGGCGGTTGAGCAGGAACAGCGCCGCCATCCCCATCGCGGCGATCAGCGGCAGGAACGCCTCGGCGCCGAACGCCAGCACGTTGGGCTCCAGGATCACCATCACGCCGACAAAGGCGAGCAGGATAGAGACGAGCACCGCGCCCGACGGCCGCTCGCCGAGGAACAGCGCGGAGAGGATCACCGTCCAGACCGGCGCGGTGAAGACGATCGCGGTCGCGTCCGCCAGCGGCATCACCATCACGCCCATGAAGAAGCCCATCGTCGCGACCGCCACCGCCGCGCCGCGGCCGAGCTGCAGCCAGGGCCGCGGAAAGACGAAGCCCGCGCGCCCGAATTTCGCCGCCACCAGCGCGGCCAGCCCCACCGTCCCGAAGCAATAGCGCAGCGCCGCGATCGCGCTTCCCGGCCACAGCCCCGCCATCGTCTTCACCACCGCATCGCCCACCGACAGCATCGTGAAGCCGGCAAGCGCGATGAGCAAGGCGGAGCGCGGTGCGTGGTGCATCGCGGCCGCCCATCGGGCCGGGTTAGGCAATTGTCAAAGTTTCCGGCCTATTCACCCAGTTCCGCACGTATCTGCGGGAAGGCAGTGAAGGAAGCGTAGGGCATGAGCGCATTCGGACGGCGCAGCGGCGCAGGCATGGCCGGGCAGCGGCCGTCGTTCGGCGTCGCACGGCCGATGAAGGGCGGCGGCACCACCCCGCCGGGCCCGATGCCGGTCGAGGGCGGCGAGCAATTCCCGCCGCTCGAAGCGCTGCCGATGGACGAGGAGATGAGCTTCGAGCCGGCCGCCGGCGACGCGATGTCGCGGCTGCACGAGCGGATGAGCTCGGCGACCGAGAATGCCTCCTCGCGCAACGAAGGTTTCGAAGCCTCGATCCACCGCATCAAGGAGCAGGTGCTGCCGCGCCTCCTCGAGCGCGTCGATCCCGAGGCCGCCGCGACGCTCAGCAAGGACGAGCTCGCCGAGGAGTTCCGCCCGATCATCGGCGAGGTGCTCGCTGAGCTCAAGATCAACCTCAACCGCCGCGAGCAGTTCGCGCTGGAGAAGGTGCTGGTCGACGAGCTGCTCGGCCTCGGGCCGTTGGAAGAATTGCTCAACGACGCGCTCGTCACCGACATCATGGTCAACGGGCCGGATCAGACCTTCATCGAAAAGAAGGGCAAGCTCCAGCTCGCGCAGATCCAGTTCCGCGACGAGGAGCATCTGTTCCAGATCGCCCAGCGCATCGTCAACAAGGTCGGCCGCCGCATCGACCAGACGACCCCGCTCGCCGACGCCCGCCTCTCGGACGGCAGCCGCGTCAACGTCATCATCCCGCCCTTGAGCCTCAAGGGCACCGCCATCTCGATCCGTAAGTTCTCGGAAAAGCCGATCACGCTCGACATGATGAAGAACTTCGGTTCGATGTCGGACAAGATGGCGACCGTGCTCAAGATCGCCGGCGCCAGCCGCATGAACATCGTCGTTTCGGGCGGCACCGGCTCGGGCAAGACGACGATGCTCAACGCCATGTCGAAGCTGATCGATCCGGGCGAGCGCGTCATCACCATCGAGGACGCGGCCGAGCTCCGGCTCCAGCAGCCGCACTGGCTGCCGCTCGAAACCCGCCCGCCGAACCTCGAGGGTCAGGGCGCGATCACGATCCGCGATCTCGTCATCAACGCGCTGCGTATGCGGCCCGATCGCATCATCCTGGGCGAGATCCGCGGCGCGGAATGTTTCGATCTCCTCGCCGCGATGAACACCGGCCACGACGGCTCGATGGCGACGCTCCACTCCAACTCCCCGCGCGAATGCCTCGCGCGTATGGAGAATATGGTGATGATGAGCGACATCAAGGTGCCGAAGGAGGCGATCAGCCGCCAGATCGCGGACTCGGTCGATCTCATCGTCCAGGTCAAACGCCTCCGCGACGGCTCGCGCCGCACCACCAACATCACCGAAGTGATCGGCATGGAAGGCGACGTCATCGTCACCCAGGAGCTGTTCAAGTTCGAATATCTCGACGAAACCGCCGACGGAAAGATCATCGGCGAATATCGCTGCATGGGGCTCCGGCCGTACACGCTGGAAAAGGCCAAGCAGTTCGGGTTCGATAAGCCCTACCTCGAAGCCTGCCTCTAACGCCGAGCGCGACAGGACCGACGTAAGCATGAGCGCCCGAGAGCAGGCGCGGAATTGCGCAGCGATTCCGCGCCTGGTCGAGAGAGCGCGAATGCCGGACGGCCTGCGCCGCAGGCGACAGGACCGACGTCACGGGATTAACTCCCGTGACGGCCCACCCCCATCACCGTCACCCTGAACTCGTTTCAGGGTCCATCGCGGAGACCCCCGCAACCGTCCCCACCCTGGATGCTGAAACAAGTTCAGCATGACAGCGTAGTAGCGCGCCATACCAAGCGCCCCCACCCCCCAAACCGTCACCCTGAACTCGTTTCAGGGTCCATCTGCGAGACCCCGCAACCGTCCCCACCCTGGATGCTGAACCAAGTTCAGCATGACGACGTCCGCCCCTACCCCCGCATAGCCAGCACCGCGCAGATCACCGCCGCGAACAGCGCCACCACCGACACCCCCGCCCACGGCACCCATCCCGGATTGTCCACATTCCGCCGCGTCTGCCGCCGCCGCTCGGCCACCGTCGCGATCAGGCACAACGCCAGCGCCGCCGCGGCCGCGATCCACAGCGGCGGCGTGTCCGCCAGGCTCTCGGTGATGCCCACGCCCATCGCCACGCCCGCCTCCATATGTCCTACAGCGCGGCGGCTCCTGTATCCTCACCCCATGAGCAAGGACAGCCCCCGCGATTGCGACCAGCACGATCACACGCCCGAGGGCGTCCCCATCCCCCGCTTCACGCCGTGGCGCGGGCGCAACCACGATCCGCGCGGCTGGACGGCGGAGCGGCAGCGCCTCTTCATCCGCGCGCTCGCCCGCTGCGGCAGCGCGCGCATGGCGGCGGCGATGGTCGGCAAGACGGTGCGCAGCGCCTATCTCCTGCGCAACAAGCCCGGCGCGGCGAGCTTCGCCTGCGCGTGGGATCAGGCGGTGATGATGGGCTATGAGGACATCACCGGCAACGCCATCGAGCGCGCGATCAACGGAGAGGTGCGGCCCACCTTCCGCAACGGCCGCTTCAAGGGTGTGCGCAAGGTCTTCAACGATCGGCTGATGCTAGGCCTCACCCACGCGCGGCGGCACCGGTTCAGCGACGAGTTCCAGATGGAGGCGAGCGACATCTTCTGGCGACTCCACCGCTGGAGCGACGAGCTCAACCGCACCCAGCTCGATCGCGTCGACGACGTCGCCTACGTCGTCACTTCCGAAAACGCCGCCGAGATCGAACACGCCCACCGCATCCTCGAACGCGAGATCAAGCGCCGCAAGAAGCTGGAGGAAGCGAAACGGATGCGCGCGCTGCTGAGGACCGGCGAGGAGAATGAGCGGCAGCGGAAGCGGGACAAGCGCGCGCCGTCGGTGCGGGGGCTGTAAGTCGAAAAGAGCAGCTCTGTCCTCGGTTGCTCAAGTGGTGCGAGCAGTTTTGATGCGCGGTGGTGATCGCGAGCATGAAAATGCAACTACAAGCGTCGCGGAAATAAACAGACTCCTCAAGAGAAGCGCAACGGCGCAGTACTGTCTGATGCTCGTCTGGCTTAGAAAGATTCTCACGTGGGTTTTGGTCAGTTGCATCGGCGCCATTGTTGTGGCCGTCGTTAGCGAGTTTTTCATTGAGGCCGCTCGTCAGAAAGGCTGGTATCTTGATGCCGGTCAGAAGTGGGACCGTGTGGCGGCGAGCACGGTAGCCATCCTTACTTCCTCTTACGTGCTGTACCCACTGACAGCCTTGGGCGGCCTAGTCGCGGGAGCGTGGCTCGATACGTGGCTCGCTAAGGTCGATCGCTCTAACTCGGATAGGGAAAAGACTGGCGCTGACGCACTAGAGCATCACTTGACGCAGACGTTCAGTGCGATTGGGCAGGCGTTGGGATCACACGACGCAATGACGTACGAATTGGCGGTCTCTCAATCCGAAACGCTTCTTATGGGCCTGAACAAATGGAATGACTTTGCAATTCCAAATTTGAGGACCGATGGAGCTGAGGCAGGCACCCTCAGAGCCTTCTTATATCTAAATACGATACTTGCGCCGCTAAGATTGGGTGATGATAGCGAAGTTCGTGCGAGGGCTATTCGAGCTGTGCCGCTGCTCAACGCAAAATCAGCAACTGAGCTACGTCGAGAAATGGAGCTTTCTCCGCGCGACGAGGCAGAAGTTCCTTGGTGGCATGGCATCCAGTCGTTTTCGATCAAGCGGGCAGCCTGTCTTGTGGCGGGAATATCAGAAGACGCATTCCATGGATCGGTGCGCGCAAATGCCGTAGCTGACGAAATTGTCCACCTCGTCAATGAGGGCCATATGCCATTAGCCTTTGAGGAAAAGCCTCTAGCGCTGAATGTTAGGCTTCCCGGCGACCCGCCGACTTATCCGCGTAAGAACGTAGCTCTTAACGCCGCAATCAGTAAGCGCACGCTAGACAAGATTGCCCATGGACGCGGTTGGACGTTGCCGTGGTCGGTCGTTGAATCTGAAGAGGTGGCCACATCTCAATCGCAAGATCAGAGCGGGCTCTTAAATCGCTAAGTGTATTTGACGCATCTGTCCTACACCCCCACCTCACTGCTACCTTCACCGCTCGCTCGCCACGACCTCAGATCGGCGGGAGGGAGGGAAAGTGCACCACCCTGTGAAGCAAGCGAATCAAATGCGCGCAAAGCCGCGGAAATGCGTGGGTCAGGTGTCGCTGCGGAGGCCGGAATCCGCGCCCCAATGCCGTGGAAAGCGCGAATATACGCACGCCTTTCGCCAACGACTCGCGAACTTGCACGCGCGTTCGGCTTCGGCCATCACCGGCCAAGACCCATCGAGGAGAGAAGCAGGATGTCGAAGCTTTTGATCACCGCCGCGGGCGCGGCCCTGATCGCCGCCGGGCCGGCGCTGGCGCAGGCCGCCGATCCGCACGCCGCGCATAACCAGGCCGGCCATAGCGCCGGTGGCCATGCCGAGCATGCCGCGCTGCAGGCCGCGATCGATGCGCCGACGCGCACCGCGGCCAACAAGGCGCGCGACAACTGGCGGCACCCGATGGAGACGCTCGCCTTCTTCGGCGTGAAGCCCAACGACACGGTGGTCGAGCTGTGGCCGGGCGGCGGTTGGTATACCGAGATCCTCGCCCCCTATCTCGCCCAGCGCGGTTCGCTCTACGTCGTGCCGCCCACGGGCCGCTACGAGGAAGGCATCCGCAAGAAGATCGCCACCGATGCCAAGGCCTATGCCAAGGTCCAGGTCGCGACGATCACGCCGGGCACCGACACCAGCATTCCCGCCGGCTCCGCCGACGTCGTGCTCACCTTCCGCAACATCCACAATTGGGCGATGGGCGATGCGCCAATCGCCGATGCGGTGATGAAGGAAGCCTATCGCGTGCTGAAGCCGGGCGGCGTGCTCGGCGTCGTCGAGCACCGCCTGCCCGAAGCGCGCGACGCGGCGGCCGAGAAGTCGAGCGGCTATATGAAGGTGTCGAGCGTCCGCCGCCTCGCCGAAGCGGCCGGCTTCCAGCTCGCCGAGGAATCGGAGATCAACGCCAATCCCAAGGACACGGCGGATCACCCCAAGGGCGTCTGGACGCTGCCGCCGACGCTGACCATGGGCGACGCCGACCGCGCCAAATATCAGGCGATCGGCGAAAGCGACCGCATGACGCTGAAATTTGTGAAGCCGCGTGCGTAGCACGCGCCCCCGCGCACGCGGGGGCCCAGGCTAAAGGGTCGCCCCTACCCCCCCAGCTTGTCGATCTTCTTCTGGAGCTCGGCGAGCTGGGCTTTGAGATCGGCGACGTCGCTGTTGGGCTTGGCGGCATCGCGCGGCGGCATTCCCGGCGCAGTGCCGCCCGCCGCGGCGGCGGTGAACAGCTCCATGTTGCGCTTGGTGATCTCGGCGAAGGGCCCTGTGTTGAACGCCCCCGCCATCGCGTCGCGGAACTGGGACTGGTTGCGCTGGAACGCCTCCAGCGAGGCTTCGAGATAGCCGGGGATCATCGCCTGCATCGAATCGCCGTAGAGCTGGATGAGCTGGCGCAGGAAATTGACCGGCAGCATCGCCTTGCCGCGCGCTTCCTCGTCCATGATGATCTGGGTCAGGACGTTGTGGGTGATGTCCTCGCCGCTCTTGGCGTCGATGACTTTGAACTCGCGCTTCTGGCGCACCATCTCGGCGAGATGCTCCAGCGTGATGTAGGTCGAAGTCTCGGTATTATACAGCCGCCGGTTGGCGTATTTCTTGATGATGAGACCCTCATCACCCGTGGATGCCGAAGCGGCCATGCCTTCACCTCCTGAAGCCCCGACCGAGGGCGTAGCACCGCCGCTTGCGGCACCGCAACAAAGACCGCGCCCGCTGCCGCTTTTCCTGGAGATGTTGCGCAGCGAGACCGCAGCAAATCCGGCGCGGATGGCGAAGGCGCTGGCGGGGGTGAAACGCTATCAGCAGGCCCCCCGCCCCGCCCCGCCGGCGCCGATGCCGGTGGTCGCCGCAGCGCATGGCGCCTGTGTCCGCGATTATGGCGGCAGCGGCCCGGCGGTGCTGTTCGTCCCCTCGCTCATCAATCCGCCCGCGGTGCTCGACATGCCGGGCGATCGCTCGCTGCTCGGCTGGCTCGCCGGCCAGGGCGCCCGCGTGCTGCTGCTCGACTGGGGCGAGGATGCCGCACGGCGCAGCGGCATGGACGTCGCCGCCCACGCCGCCGACATCGCCGCCCCGCTCGCGCGCGAGACCGGGGTGGCGGCGCTGGTCGGCTATTGCCTCGGCGGCACCATCGCCACCGGCGCCGCCGCGCTTCTCCCCGGCGCCCGCCTCGCGACCATCGCCGCACCCTGGCATTTCGCCGGCTATCCCGATGCCGACCGCGATCGATTGCTGACGCTCTGGACGCAGGCCCGGCCGCTCGCCGAACGGCTCGGCGTATTGCCGATGGAGGTATTGCAATCCGCCTTCTGGAGCCTCGACCCCGCGCGCACCGTCGCCAAGTTCGAAGCCTTCGCCGATCTCGATCCCGCCAGCAGCGAAGCCGCGGGCTTCGTCGCGCTCGAGGATTGGGCCAATGACGGCCCGCCCATCCCCTTCGCCGCCGCGCGCGAATTGTTCGAGGATTTCCTCCAGCGCGACGTGACCGGCACAGGCGCCTGGCAAGTGGGCGGCGCTCCGGTCGATCGCGCCGCGGACCTCGCCATCCTCTCGACCAGCGACCGCATCGTCCCCGCCGCCACCGCCGGTCCCGCCGTTGCCAGCATCGCGCTTTCGCAGGGCCATGTCGGCATGGTCGTCGGCAGCCGCGCGCGGGCGGCGCTGTGGGAGCCGCTGGCGGCGTGGCTCCGGGGCTGATAGAACGCGGCCAGGACTTTCACCCGCATCTGCAAAGAGGACATGCCCGCATGACCGAAGTCGTCATCACCGCCGCCAAGCGCACCCCCGTCGGTTCCTTCCTCGGCGCCTTCGCGGCCACACCCGCGCACGAGCTCGGCCGCGTCGCGATCGAAGCGGCGCTGGCGCAGGCCAAGGTCGCGCCGGAGGACGTGTCGGAGGTGATCCTCGGCCAGGTGCTGACCGCCGGCCAGGGCCAGAACCCGGCGCGCCAGGCGTCGATGGCGGCGGGGCTTCCCAAGGAGGTGCCCGCGTGGGGGATCAACCAGGTCTGCGGATCGGGCCTCCGCGCCGTCGCGCTCGGCGCGCAGGCGATCCAGACCGGAGACGCCAGCATCGTCGTCGCCGGCGGGCAGGAGAATATGTCGCTCTCGCAGCATGCGCAGAACGTGCGCGGCGGCACCAAGATGGGCGACCTCGGCCTCGTCGATACGATGATCAAGGACGGGCTGACCGACGTATTCAACGGCTATCACATGGGCATCACCGCAGAGAATCTCGCCGAGCAATATCAGGTGACGCGCGGCGATCAGGACGCGTTCGCCGTCGCCTCGCAGAACAAGGCGGAGAAGGCGCGCGCCGAGGGCCGCTTCAAGGACGAGATCGCGCCGGTGACGGTCAAGGGCCGCAAGGGCGATACGGTGGTCGAGGATGACGAATATATCCGCGCCGGCGTCACCAGCGACAGCATCGCCGGCGTCCGTCCCGCGTTCAAGAAAGACGGCACGGTGACTGCCGCCAATGCCTCCGGCCTCAACGACGGCGCCGCGGCGCTGGTGCTGATGAGCCGCGAGGAGGCCGAGAAGCGCGGCGCCCCCGTGCTCGCCACGATCAAGAGCTGGGCGACCGCGGGCGTCGATCCCTCGGTAATGGGCATCGGCCCCGTCCTCGCCAGCAAGAAGGCGCTGGAGAAGGCCGGCTGGACGGTCGGCGATCTCGATCTCATCGAGGCGAACGAGGCGTTCGCGGCGCAAGCGCTGTCGGTAGGCAAGGAGCTCGGGCTCGATCCCGCCAAGGTCAACGTCAACGGCGGCGCGATCGCCATCGGCCACCCGATCGGCGCGTCGGGCGCGCGCGTGCTCACCACGCTGCTCTATGAGATGGAGAAGCGCGACGCGAAGAAGGGCCTCGCCACGCTCTGCATCGGCGGCGGCATGGGCATCGCGATGTGCGTGGAGCGCGGCTGACACCGACACCTGTCATTGCGAGGCGCGTAGCGCCGGGGCAATCCAGCGGGCGCCGCTCCACTGCCGCTGGATTGCTTCACTACCCTCGCAATGACGAAATTGCTGGCTAGCGGATCGGCCCCTCGGCCTGCCCCTGGACGAACTGGTCCACATAGGGGTTGCCGCTGTCGTAGAGCCGGTCGCGCGGGCCGCACCAGATGATGCGGCCGCGATAGAGCATCGCCACCCGGTGCGCGATCTTGCGCGCGCTCGCCATGTCGTGGGTGATGGTGAGCGCGGTGATGCCGAGATCGTCGACCAGGCTCATGATGAGATCGTTGATGACGTCGGCGCGGATCGGATCGAGCCCGGTGGTCGGCTCGTCGAAGAACAATATCTCCGGCCGCGGCGCGACCGCGCGGGCGAGCGCCACGCGCTTCTGCATCCCGCCACTCAGCGCCGAGGGACGCAGATCGAGGATGTCGGCTCCGAGCCCGACGCGTTCCAGATTCTCCGCTGCGATATCGCGCATTTTCGCCGGGTTCTTGTAGGCGCCGCGGGTCAGCCCGAAGGTGACGTTGCGCCAGATCGGCAACGAGTCGAACAAGGCGCCGCCCTGGAACAGCATGCCGGTCTTTCGGCGGATGCGCTCCTGCTCGCGCTCGCTCGCGCCGACGACTTCCTGCCCGTCGATGCGGATCGATCCGGCATCGGGCGTGAGCAGCCCGAGGATGCATTTGATGAGCACCGACTTGCCAGTGCCGGACTGGCCGATGATCGCGAGCGACTCGCCGGTCTTCACGTCGAGACTGACGCCGTCGAGTACGACATTCTCGCCGAACGCCTTGGCAACATCCTTGATCGCGATCTTCGCCGGCTTGCTCATCCGAACGCCCAGATCGTGATGATGAGATTGGAGAGCAGGATAAGGATGAACGCGGAGACGACCGCATTGGTGGTCGATTTGCCGACACCGGCTGCGCCGCCCTTCGACTTGAAACCGTGGTAGCAGCCCATCAGCGCAATGAAGAAGCCGAACACCGCGGCCTTCACCATCGACATGGCGAGATCGCTCGGCTCGAGGAAATCGCGGCTGGTGCGGATGTAGGTGCCCGCCGCAAAGCCGAGCTTGTGGACCGACAGCAGATAGCCGCCGAGCACGCCGATGACGTTGGCGGCGAGCGTCAGCAGCGGCAGCGCGATGACCGCGGCGAAGATGCGCGGCGCGATCAAAAAGCGGAAGGGATCGGTGCGCAACGTCGCCATCGCGTCGAGCTGTTCGGTGACGCGCATCGTGCCGATCTCCGCCGCCATCGACGAGGAGACGCGGCCGGCGACCATCAGCCCGACGAGCACCGGCCCCAGCTCGCGCACGATACCGATGACGACGATCGCGGGCACCGCCGATTGCGCGTTTAGCCGCGATCCGCCGGTGTAGATCTGCTGCGCCAGCGCCGCGCCGGTGAAGATCGCGGTAAGGCCGACGACGGGCAGCGAGAACCAGCCGATCTGGAGGAGCTGCTCGAACAGGCGGAGCGGATAATAAGGCGGCGTCAGCGCGCGCACGAGCGTGTGCCAGGCGAAAAGCGTGACGCGGCCTACCACCGCGAACAGGCCGATGACGGTGGATCCGATCGCCGCGAAGGCCGCCACGACCGGGTTGGAGGAGAGACTGGTCATGTCCAGCGCCGCTGATAGCGGCGGCCCAGCACCGTCAGCAACTCATATTGCGACAGGCCGGATTGGCGCGCGGCATCGGGCAGATCGAAGTCGAGCGCGATCCAGTCGCCTTCGCCCGCTTCCGGCGCGGCATCGACCGCGATTGCGGTGAGGTCCATTGAGACCCGGCCGACGACCGGCGCCTGCGCGCCGCCGATGCTGGCGCTGCCGCTGTTCGAGAAGCCGCGAAGATAGCCGTCGGCATAGCCGATGTTGAGGATCGCCAGCTCCATCGGCCGCTCGGCGATGAAGGTGGCGTTGTAGCCGACGCTGTCACCCGCTCCGATGCGGCGGCGCTGGACGACCTGCGCTTCGATCCGCGCGACCTGCGCGATATGCCCCGCCGCCTCGCCGCGCGGCACGCCGCCGTAGAGCGCGAGGCCGGGCCGGGTGAGATCGAAGGCGTAATCGGCGCCGAGGCAGATGCCCGCGCTGTTGGCGAGGCTGAGACGCTTGGCCCCCACCCGGCCGGCCGCATCGCGAAAGGCGGCAAGCTGACGGCCATTGAGCGGGTGATCCTCGTCCGCGCAGGCGAGATGGCTCATCAGCGTGTCGATCGCGAGACCGTCGAGTAGCCCTCCGGCGACATCGGTCGCCGAGAGGCCGAGCCGGTTGATCCCGGTGTCGATCATCACGTCGCAGGGCCGCCCCTGCCCCGCCTCGCGCCACGCCTGCACCTGCCGCACCGTATTGAGCACTGGGCGTGCCGACGATGCCACGGCGCGCTGCAGATCTTCGGACGCGAAGCCGTGAAGAACCGAGAGCGACGCATCGCCGATGGCGGGCAGCACCTCCTCAGCCTCGGCCCAGGTGGCGACGAAGAAGTCGCGGCAGCCAGCCTCGTACAGCCGCTTCGCCGCCTCGACCGCCCCCAGACCATAGGCATTGGCCTTGACCGCCGCGCCGCACGCCGCCGAACCGCTCGCCCGCGCGAGCCAGCGCCAGTTGGCGGCGAGCGCCGCGGAATCGGCGGTCAAGCGGAGGGGGCTATGGGTCACCGGCGCCGCGATAGAGGCCATCGCAGCGGCGAGGCAAGTCCAAGCGCCGCACTAGAAGCTGACGCGCAGGCTCGCCCTGAGGTCGCGCCCACCGAGCGGCACGAAATCCTTGGTGAAGCTGGCGTGGCGGCGTGCCTCGACATCGAAGATGTTGTTGGCGGACAGGATGATCGACGTAGGATTCTCCCTGCCCCACGGCCGCCAGGCGACCGAGGCGTTGACCATCGTATAGCCATCGGTCGGATTCTCGAAATCGGCGGTGCGCTTCTGGCTGTCCACCCATTCGACCTCGACGCGGCCGTCGATGTTGTCCGACTGCGCCTCGACCCCGCCGAGCAGGCGGAGCGGCGGAATGCGCGGCACCGGCCCCGCCTCGTCGACCGTGGCGCGGACGTAATCGGCAACGCCATCGGCCTGGATGCTGAACCTGCCCATGTCGAACAGCTTGGCCGATCCCTGCATCTCGAAGCCGTAATAGGTCGCGTCGCGCTGGAAATATTGGAAGACGGGAAGCTCGTCATCCTCCTCGCCGGTCGCAGCCTGATAGATGTAATTGTCGAACCAGCTTGCGAAGGCGGCGGCGCTGAAGCTCCAGGTCGGGCGCTGGGCGCGGAGATAGATTTCGCCGCCCCAGCTCCGTTCGGTGCGCAGATTGGGATCGCCGACCTCGAAGCTCTGCGTCGCGACGTGCGGGCCGTTGGAGAACAATTCCTCGGCGGACGGCGCGCGGGCCGCGCGAGAGAGGTTGATGCCCGCCTTCACCTGCGGCGACAGCTCGTAGGAGCCGCCGATCGCGGCGGAAAAGGCGTTATAGTTGCGATCGACGCCAACCGACGACGCCGCAACGTCGGTATGCTCGTAGCGCGCCGCCGCCTCGAGCCCGAAGGCGCCGAGATCGAACTCCTGCAGCGTGAACAGGCCGGTCTGCGAGGTCTGGTTGGGCGGCAGGAACGCCTCGGCGCCGGTGGCGCTGAAATCGCGCGAATAATATTGCGCGCCGGTGACGCCGCGCCAGCCGCCGCGATCCGCCTGCACCGCCTCGAACCGGCCCTCGAACCCCTGGTTGCGGAAGACGGTGCCGACCTCGTCGCCTTCGAACTCGGTATGCTTGTAATCGGCGGCGCCGATGCGGACGCGCAGCTTGTCGACGAAGCCGCCGCCGACCTCCAGCTCGCCGCGCGCATCGAAGCGGAACTGCTTCATGCCGATCGAGACCGATTCCTCGCCGTGATCGTGGCCGTCCTCGTCCTCGCCTTCCTCCTCGCCATGATGGTGGCCGGCGCCGGGCCGCGAGGGCACGCCGTAATTGCTGTCGTAATAGCCCACCGAGAAGCCGAGGCTGCCGCGATCGCGGATGATGGCGATGCCGCCGCCGACCGTCGTGGTCTCGGTGGCGCTGTCGGGGAGCTTGCCGCGGAGGTTCGCGAGACGGGTCGCCTCCGCGGCTTCCTCGGCATGGCCCTCCTCCGCTTCCTCGGCGGCGATGGCGCGCTGCTCGGCGCGAAGCTCGGGCGAGAGGACGAAGCCGCCGACGCGCAGGTCGTCCGACTTGCGATAGCTGCCGTCGACATGCGCGACGACACCGCCGCCCAATGGGAAGTCCGCCGAGGCGCCAACCGAGCGCTCGTCCGCCGCCGAACCGTAGGAGGCGAGACCATCGACATGGGCGAACTCGTCTGGAACCTGCCGCGGGATGCGGCGATCGAGCACGTTGACCGCGCCGCCGATCGCCTGACTGCCGAACAGCAGCACCGCCGGGCCGTGCAGCACCTCGATCCGCTCGGCGGTGAGCGGGTCGATCGTCACCGCATGGTCCGCGGAGGTGTTGGAGACGTCGATCGAGCCGATGCCGTCGGTCAGCACGCGGATGCGCTCGCCCTGGAAGCCGCGCAGCACCGGGCGCGATGCACCCGGGCTGAACGAAGTCGCCGAGACGCCGGGGAGCTTGGCGAGCGTGTCGCCGATCTGGGGCCGGATATCGCGCACCAGATTTGCGCCGGTGAGGACGTTCGTGCCGGCGAGGAGATTGAGCTCCTTCACGAAATCGGCGGTGACGACGATGTCGCCCGGGCGCGTATCGTGGAGGTGATCGCTGCCGCGGGTGGGCGCCGGCGCGGCGGTTTTCGCGGGCTCGCTCTCCACTTGAGCCAGTGCTGCGCCCGATCCGGTCGCAAGCGCGGTGGCGGCAAGAAGCGTGGCAAGTCGCATGAATCACTCCAGGTCAGGTTTCGCAACGCGACCTACGAGAGATGTTACATTATCACAACCTCGGTATTCGTGATGTTTGCATCGTTTGATCGCAGCCCAGTCACGGCCTGTCCCGCGCCGCAGAGAGACGCGAGGGCTTTGGGCTGACTCGATTCACCCCGTCGGGCACACGCCCTGCCCCTTCTGCCGTAGATTAAGCTGACAGCCAGACTCGTAATGTTATGAACGCGATACCGGGGTAAAGTGAGTATGGAGGGGCCAGTGGCTATCACCCAAGGAGCGTCCGCGCGGTCGGCGAAACGATCGGCGCGGTGCATGATTTTCGCGGCTTCCGCGA
Organism: Allosphingosinicella indica; assembly: GCF_900177405.1. NCBI lineage: Bacteria > Pseudomonadati > Pseudomonadota > Alphaproteobacteria > Sphingomonadales > Sphingomicrobiaceae > Allosphingosinicella > Allosphingosinicella indica. The sequence goes on from NZ_LT840185.1 coordinate 2,570,401, forward strand.
TCGTCGGCGCGATGGTGCCGCACGCTTATGCCACCTCCGCATCGCCGCCCAAATCCGCCACCGCGCAGAAGATCGAACAGGCCCTCCCCGCTTTCTCGCCCAGCCAGCAGGCGGCGCAGCGCATCCTCGAAGCGCGTGTTCAATCGATCGGCCGTGCGTTCAACGGCGATGTCGGCATTGCGGTTCGCGACGTCGCGACCGGCTGGACCACCGCCTATGACGGGGACACTTTCTTCCCGCAGCAGAGCGTCAGCAAATTCTGGGTGCAGCTCACCGCACTCGACCGCGCCGATCAGGGCAAGCTCAACCTCGCCAACAGCGTCACCGTCGGCCGCGACGATCTGACCCTCTTCCACCAGCCGATCCGCGCGATGGTGCTGAAGAACGGCGGGTTCACTACCACGATGTCCGATCTGATGCACCGCGCGATCACGCAGAGCGACAATACGGCCAATGATTTCGTGCTGTGGAAGGCCGGCGGCCCCGATGCGGTGCGCGCCTTCCTGCACAAGAACGGCCTCGACGGCATCCGCTTCGGCCCGGGCGAGCGGCTGCTGCAGACCCGCATCGCCGGCATCGAATGGAACCAGTCCTGGGCGACAAACAATGGCTTCTACACGGCGCGGAGCGCGCTGCCGACGGAAGTGCGCCGCGCGAACCTGGAACGCTACATCGCCGATCCGATGGACGGCGCGACGCCGCGCGCGGTGGTCGAGGCGCTGGCGCGGCTGAAGCGCGGCGAACTGCTCTCGCCCGCATCGACCAGCCGCATCCTCGGCATCATGTCCAACACCCGCACCGGTGCGCAGCGGCTGAAGGGCGGCCTCGCCCCCGGCTGGAACCTCGCGCACAAGACCGGCACCGGCCAGGTGCTGGGCGCGATGCAGGCGGGCTATAACGACATCGGCCTGCTGACCGGCCCCGACGGGCGCAGCTATGCGGTCGCGGTGCTGATCCGCCGCACATCCGCGCCGCTGCCCCAGCGCATGGCGATGATGCAGGACGTGACTCGCGCGGTGATCGATTTCGATGCCAATATCGAGCATCCGCCGATCATGGCCAGCCGCCCGCTGCCCGATCGACCGCTGGAGCGCACGTTCGAGCAGCCGGTGCAGCGTGCGGTCGCCCAGCCGCAGCGCAGCCTCGCCGATGAGCTCGCACCGATCCTGAGCGCCGCGCACGATTGATCTTCGCGCAGCCGCGCGCGAAAGCGTGGGCGATGGCGAGGCCGCAATCCCCCGATTACGACAAGCGCCGCGATGCGATCGTCGCGGCGGCGGCGCAGCTCTATGCGCGGCGCGGCTTCGACGGCACCTCGATCGCCGAGCTCGCCAAGGCGGGCGGCTTCTCCAAATCGCTCGTCTACCATTATTTCCCGTCGAAGGAGGATATCCTCGACGCGGTGATGGAAGAGCATCTCGACGCGCTGGTCGAAGAGGCGGAGACGGCGTCCAGGGCCGGCGGCGCGGACACGCAGCTCCGCGCGCTCGCCCGCGGCTTCCTGCGGCGCTACGTCGGTGCGGAAGACCGGCACAAGGTGCTCCTCAACGAGCTGGACAAGCTGGCGCCGGAGCGCCGCGCGGCGGTGGTCGCCAAACAGCGGCGCATCATCGCGACCGTCGAAGGCCTCATTGCGACGCTGAATCCGGAACGCGCCGCCGAGGCTCTGCCGCTCGCGATGCTGTTCTTCGGGATGATCAACTGGACCCACACCTGGTTCCGCCCGAAAGGTCCGACCGACACCGACCGGCTTGCCGACATGGCGGTGGAGCGGATGCTGGCGTGAGGATGAGGGGGAAGCGCCATGTATAGCGAGAGCGATCTGGACGATGCCGTGGCGGCGGGTGCGTTGAGCGCCGATCAGGCCGCGGCCTTCCGCGATCATGTCGCCGCGCGCCGCGCCGCGCCGGCGGTGGACGAAGAGCAATTCCGCCTGTTGAGCGGGTTCAACGACATCTTCGTCGCCATAGCGGCCGTGATCCTGCTGGTGGCGGTGGGATGGATCGGCGGGCGGATCGCGCCGGGCATCGGCCCGATCGCCGTGGCCACTACAGGCTGGGGGCTAGCAGAGTATTTCACGCGCATCCGGCGCATGGCGCTGCCCAGCATCATCCTGTTTAGCGCCTTTGTCGGGGGCTTGTTCTTCGCGGCGGTTGAGCTGCTCCAGGCGAGCGGCCTGTTCGCAGCGGATAGCACAAAGGAATTCGATCGTCTTCGCTGCAGCCGCCGCGCTGACCGCCGTTGGCACGTGGCTACACTGGCGGCGGTTCCAGGTGCCGATCACCATCGCCGCCGGTGCCGCAGCGACCTCCCTTCTTATCCTCTCGGTTATTTCTGCGGCGATCGGCAATCCGCCGTGGGCGCGCGCCGTCATGCTCTGGGGGATCCTGGTGGCGGGTGTCGCCGTCTTCGCGTTCGCGATGCGCTGGGATGGATCGGACCCGCAGCGGCGCACACGCCGGTCCGATGTCGGCTTCTGGCTCCACCTGCTCGCCGCGCCGATGATCGTCCATCCGATCTTCAGCCTGCTGGGCGTGCTAGAGGGTCGAACCAGCGCCACCGCGGCCGCAATGGTCGTCTCGATCTACATCCTGCTCGGCATTGCGGCGCTCGCGGTCGACCGGCGCGCGCTGCTGGTCTCCGCGCTTTTCTACGTCCTGTGGGCAATCGAGCGGCTGATCTCCGGCACCGGCGCTGTCGAACTCAGCTTCGCGCTTACGGCGCTGGTAATCGGATCCGCGCTGCTGCTGCTCTCCGCGTTCTGGCACACCGCGCGCTCGGCCATCGTGGGACGCCTGCCGCTGGATCTCGCCCGCCGGCTGCCGCCAGCGACGATCGATCCTAATCCCCGACAACCTTGAGCAGACGCCGCTCGACCTGGGCCAGCACCGGGCCAAGCTCGTGGCCGCGTTTCAGGACCATGCCATGCTCCCCGACGAGCGCCCACATGCCCTGGCGGTTGCTGAGCGCAGGGCGCTTCTCGATGCGATATTCGGCACGCTCGGCGGCGCGGCGGAAGGCGTGGAACACCGCAGCGTCGCGGCCGAATTCCATCGCATAATCCTTCCACAACCCGGCGGCGACCATGCGGCCGTAGAGATCGACGATGCGCGAAAGCTCCACCCTGTCGAAGGCGACCTGCAAAGACGGCGATGACGAAGAAGGAAAAGGGTGGACGGTGCCCATCAGGCCCGGTCACGCTCCCGGCGATCCCGGTCACCCGACGCGCGATCCCGTTCTTTGATCAGTTCGGCCACGCGCTTCCTCAACTGCTCGATCTCGCACTTGAGAATGTCCAGCTTTTGTGTCGCCGGGTCAAATGTTTCGTGGCAGGGCGTGCCATAGGGCACGAAATCGCGGGCATAATGTTCGGCGCCGACCAGGGTCGGCCGCGCCGGAATACCGGTCATCGTCGCGCCTTCGGACACATCCTTGGTGACGACCGCATTGGCGCCGATCCGCGCGCGGGCGCCGACGGTGATCGGCCCCAGCACCTGCGCGCCCGATCCGATGATGACGCCATTCTGGATCGTCGGGTGGCGCTTGCCCGGCTCGCCGTTGGTCGGGTTGGTCCCGCCCAGGGTGACATTCTGGTAGATCGTCACGTCGTCGCCGATCACCGCGCTTTCGCCGATGACGGTGAAGCCGTGATCGATGAAGAAGTTGCGGCCGATGGTGGCGCCGGGGTGGATGTCGATCGCGGTGAGGAAGCGCGCCATATGGTTGACGAAGCGGGCCATGAAATAGAGCTCGCCGCGATACAGCCAGTGCGCGATGCGGTGGAGGCCGAGCGCGAGCACGCCCGGATAGAGCAACACTTCCCAGCGCGAGCGCGGCGCGGGATCGCGCGCCTTTACCGATTCCAGATATTCGACCAATGCCGACAGCATTCCTGGTCCCTCAGACTGCCTGATCGAGGCAGATAATACTCGCCAGAGCGGATTTCCAGCACGGACGTTTCGCTTAGCGCCGGGGCGCGGGTGTGATAGACTGCGCCCAGCCTAGCAGAAAGGATAGGACGATGTCCGCCCTCAGGATCGCAATGGCCGCCGCGGCTGCTTTCGCATTTCATGCCGCCGCCCCCGCGACGCAGACTCCCGCCGCCGAGAAAGCGAGCGCGAGCGCCGACGGCGACAAGCTCATCTGTCGCAAGCAGCAGCCGCCTTCCGGCACGCGCATCGGGCCGACGCGCGTCTGCGCCACTGCCACCGAATGGCAGATGCGCGACGAGATGACGCAGGAAACGCGCCGCAACATCGACAAGGTGCAGCAGCAGCGCGCCTACTGAGCGGTCGCGTACCACGCCGTCACCCGCAGCACCGCGAGCGGGTTGCAAATCGATCAATCCTGCCCGATTGATCGAGCGAACCGATGACGATCTATCTCCCGACGCTCAAGCAGCTCCAATATCTGGTGGCGCTGAAGGACCACGTCCATTTCGGCCGGGCGGCGGAGGCATGCTTCGTCAGCCAGTCAACGCTGTCGGCGGGGCTGCGTGATCTGGAATCGCTGATCGACGTCACGCTGGTCGAGCGGACCCGCCGGGTGGTGCGTTTCACGCCGCTCGGCGATCGGATTGCGGAGAAAGCGCGGCGGATCTTGCGCGAGGCGGAGGAACTGGCCGACATGGCGCGCGCCGCCGGCAGTCCGCTCGCCGGCGATCTGCGCATGGGCGTCATCCCGACGATCGCGCCGTTCCTGCTGCCCGCGCTGCTGCCGGGACTGCGGCGCGAATGGCCCGAGCTGAAGCTCTTTCTCCGGGAAGAGACCAGCCACGCCGCGTGCGATTCGCTCCATCGCGGGCAGGTCGATTGCGTGCTGCTCGCCCTCCCTTATGCCTGCGGCGACGTTGAGGCGGCCGAGCTGTTCGAGGACCGGCTGTTTCTCGCCTTCCCCGCCGGGCCGGACGAGCCCCCTGCCCGCATCACGCCTGCCGCGATCGACGAGGACAAACTGCTGCTGCTCGAGGACGGCCATTGCCTGAAGGATCATGCGCTGGCGGCTTGCAACCGGCCAGAACTCAGGGCCGAAGCGACGATGCTCGGCACCTCGCTGCACACGCTGGTGCAGATGGTCGACAACGGGCTGGGCGTCACGCTGGTGCCAGAGATGGCCCTGTCGGCGGGGATCCTCAGCGGAACCGACGTGCTTGCGCGGCCGCTGCAGGCCGATCATGCCGCCCGGCGCATCGCGTTGGTGTGGCGCAGAGGATCGCCGCGCGAGAAGGAGTTTCGCCTGCTTGCCGATGCGCTGCGAGTTGCGCATGGCGACCGGCAGGCCCGCGCTGCCTGAAACCGATGCGCGCTCTCCCCCGTAGCTGAACGGACAAGGAGAGACGCCATGAATCGCACTTTTATGATTGCAACAGGCTACGCGACGCTGCTCGCGACGGCAGCCTGCACTTCGATGGGCGAGGACGGCAGCATGAGCCGCCCGGCATCGACCGCCGCGTCGAGCAACATGAGTTCGGCAAACGTGCCCACCGTCGGCGGGGCGCCCATGTATCCGAACAAGACCATCGTCGAAAATGCGATGAACTCGAAGGATCACACGACGCTCGTCGCCGCGGTCAAGGCAGCGGGCCTGGTGGATACGCTGTCGGGGCCGGGGCCGTTCACCGTATTCGCGCCGACCAACAACGCCTTTGGCCGCTTGCCGCCCGGCACGGTCGATACGCTGATGCAGCCGGCAAACAAGGCGGCGCTCACGAAGGTGCTGACCTATCATGTCGTGCCCGGCACGAAGACCGCGGAGCAGATCATGGCCGACATACGGGCCGGTAGCGGCACCGCAACCTACACCAGCGTGCAAGGCGGCCAGATCCGCGCGCAGATGGAAGGGCAGAATCTCATCCTGACCGACGCGAACGGCAACAAGAGCTACGTAACACAGGCGGACGTGATGCAGTCGAACGGCGTGATCCACGTCGTTAACGGCGTTCTTCTTCCGGCTAATTGATTGCCTGAATCCTCCTTCGCCGCTTGCGGCGGAGGAGGATCAATCCATGTGCTTGAGGCCGACGCGGAGATAATCCCAGCCGGTCACCAAGGTCAGCGCCGCGGCCGCCCAGAGGCTGGCGAGGCCGACGCCCCCCACCCACGACCATTGCGGCACTGCACCGGCGAGAATGAGCGCGCCAAGCGCGACGAGCTGCAGCGTCGTCTTCCACTTGGCGAGCTTGCTGACCGGCACCGATACCTGCAGGCTCGCGAGAAATTCGCGCAGGCCCGAGACGATGATCTCGCGCAGCAGGATCACCATCGCGGGGATGATGTGGAGGCCGTGGATGAGCGGATCGTTGACCGCGCTACGGGTCGAGACGAGCATGATGATGACGGCGCCGACCATGATCTTGTCGGCGATCGGATCGAGGAAGACGCCGAGCCGCGACACCGTGCCTTTAGCGCGGGCGAGATAGCCGTCGAAATAATCGGTAATTCCGACTAGGCAGTAGAGGCCGAAGGTGATGGCGTAATCGAACCAGTTCGGCCGCCAGAGCAGCATGACGAGCAACGGCACCGCGAAGATGCGCGAGAGCGTCAGGAGATTGGGAAGGGTCAGCATCGCCGCCGTGGTTAGCGCGTCCGCGCGGATGCGCCAACCATCGCTGGCATACGGACGCGCTTCGCGGTGCGCGGCCCTTGTGCCTGTGCGTGCCGCCCGCCTATGAAGGCGCTCCCATTCCCAGCCACGAGGCCCCGTCCCCCTATGCGCCGTATCGCCGCCGCCCTCCTTGCTGCCGCCACCGCCCTCACGCCCGCCGTCGCCGCCCGCCCGGTGAGCTTCGCGAATGCGGCGCCGCAGGCCTCCGGCGCGCTGGTGCTGCCGCTCGGCAATGCGGAGGAGCTGGCTTCGCGGGGCGGGTCGCTGGATAGCGGCACGCGCGATGCGATCGGCCGCGCGCTCGCTTCGGCGGAATTCGATTACAAGGAGGGCAGCACGCTCTCGCTGCGCGGTATCGGCGGATGGTCGCAGATCGTGGTGATCGGCACGGGCAGCGCTCCGCTGACGGCGGCGAAACTTCAGGATATCGGCGGCACCGCCGCCACCGAGACGGCCAAGACCGACGGGCCGGTGACGCTGCTGGCCAATGGCCTTGCCGCGAACGTCCCCGACGCCGGCGCGCAGATCGGCATCGGGGCCGAGCTGGGGGGCTACACCTTCGACCGCTACAAGTATCGCGATGCCGCCAAGCCGCGCGCCGCTGGCCGCGATGCGCCGTTGACGATCGTCGGCGGTGCCGGCGGTGACGGCTATGCGGCGCAACCGGCGGCGCTCACCGAGGGCGTGCTGCTCGCGCGCAACCTCATCACCGAGCCTTCGAACGAAGTCTGGCCAGAGGAGTTCGTGACTCGCACCCGCGCTGCCTTCCGCGGCGTCGGCAACGTCACCATCGAGGCACTCGACGAGACGCGGATGCGCGAGCTTGGCATGGGGTCGATCCTGTCGGTCGGCCAAGGCTCCAAGCGCCCGCCTCGGATGCTGATCGTCCATTACAAGGGCGGCTCGGGCGCGCCCGTGGTGCTGGCGGGCAAGGGCATCACCTTCGATTCCGGCGGCACCTCGCTGAAACCGGGCACCGGCATGTGGCGGATGAAGGGCGACATGGCAGGCGCCGCCGCCGTGGTCGGGACCGCGCTGTCGCTAGCCAAGTCGCGAGCGCCGGTCAACGTCGTCGCGATCGCCGCGCTGGCGGAGAACATGCCCGATGGCGGCGCGACCCGGCCTGGCGACGTCGTCAAGGCGCACAACGGCAAGACGATCGAGATCATCAACACCGATGCCGAAGGGCGCCTCGTTCTCGCCGACGCAGTGTCCTACGGCGAGCGGCGCTTCAAGCCAGCCGCGATCGTCGACATCGCGACGCTGACCGGAGCAGTCGGCGGTGCACTCGGCAGCGACTATGCGGGATTGTTCGCGAACAGCGATCCGCTTGCGCAGCAGCTCAGCGCGGCGGGCGAGGCGACGGGCGAGATACTGTGGCGCCTCCCGCTCCACGCCAATCACGCGAAATCGATGAAGTCGGACATCGCGGACATCAAGAATTCGGCCGAGGGCGGATCGCCGGGCGCGAGCCTCGGCGCGCATTTCATCGGCTATTTCGTCGACGGCGGGACGCCCTGGGCGCATCTCGACATCGCCGCGGTGAGCTGGCGGACCGATGCCTTGCCGACCGTGCCCAAGGGCGCGGCGGGCTATGGCGTTCGTCTCCTCGATCGCTTCGTGCGCGACTTCCGGCCCGTGGCGGGCGTCGCGCCGGCCGCGTCCAGCGCCGCCAACTGATCGGCACGCGGCGCCAGCGCCATGACCCCATCGCTCGCATTGCTCGGCAAACGGCGGTTCCTGCCGCTGTTTGCCACCCAGTTCCTGGGCGCCTTCAACGACAATCTGTTCAAGACGGCGATGGTGATCCTGGTCACCTATCACATCTATTCGGACCCGACGCAGGAAGCCTCGTTCAACGCCATCGCGGGCGGCGTCTTCATCCTGCCCTTCTTCGCTTTCTCGGCGCTGGCGGGGCAGCTTGCCGACAGTAACGACAAGGCGCGCATCATCCGCATCGTGAAGACGGCGGAGATCGCGATCATGGTGTTCGGCGCGGCGGGGCTGCTGCTCAGCAACATCCCGCTGATGCTGGTCGCGCTGTTCGCGATGGGCGTCCACTCCACCTTCTTCGGCCCGATCAAATATGCGATCCTGCCGCAGCATCTGGAGAAGGACGAGGTGCTGGGCGGCACCGGCCTCGTCGAGGCGGGCACCTATATCGCGATCCTGCTCGGCACTATCGTCGGCGGTCTCATCCCAGCGCAGGTCGCGGCGGGTGCGGTACTAGCAACCGCCGCGATAGGACGGCTGGTCGGCGGCAAGGTCCCGCCTGCACCGCCCGAGGCGGACGCCCCCTGCCCCCGGATGGACTGGCACATCGTCCGCGCCTCCTTCACCCTCGTCTCAGCGACGCTGCACATCCCGCGGCTTTTCCTCGCGATCCTATCGATCAGCTTCTTCTGGGCGATGGGCGCGGTGCTGGCCGCGCAATTCCCGCCGCTGGTCAAGAACGTGCTGCAGGCGGACGAGCATGTCGCGACCGCCTTCCTCGCGATCTTCTCGGTCGGCGTCGGCATCGGCTCGGTGCTCATCAATCGGCTGCTGGCCGGACGGGTGCTGGCAAAATACTCACCTGTCTCGGCGATCGTGATGGGGCTGTTCATCGTCCATCTCTACTGGAACGTCATCCACTGGCCGGACATCCTGCCGGGCGAGCAGTTGATGAACCTCACCCAGTTCATCCGCATCCCGCAGGCGGATTGGGTGATGTTCGATCTGTTCGGCATGGCGGTGGCGGGCGGCATGTTCGTCGTGCCACTCTACGCCTTCCTCACCACCACGGTCTCCAAGTCGGAAACGGCGCGCACGGTGGCGGCGAACAATATCGTCAACTCGGGCGCGATGGTGATCGCCGCGGTGCTGCTGTTCGCGCTGGTGCAGATGGGAGTCTCTGTCGCCGAGACGCTGCTGATGGTGGCGGTGGCGAGTCTCGGCGCCGCCTGGCTCGCGCAGAAGCTGCACCGCGCCTGCGACTGAGCGCGCGGGCTCAGCTCAAGAAGGTCAGGAAGAACACCATGCCGCCGATCCAGGCGGTGAGGAATTGCTGCGCGTCCTCCTGCCATTCCGGCGCGAACTCCAACGCAGGCGGCATCGACAGACCCATCGCCAGCGCCGGCGCGAAGCGGCCGGTCTTGCGAGTGATGAGCGGAGACAGGCGATTCATGGCCGAAAGTTAACGGCGCCTTCACCATGTTTGCAACGGCCCATCGCCGGGTTTCACGGCCTGTGCCGGGGCGGGACGAACCGCCCCCGCCATTTCGGCGCGTTTCGGTATGCAAAGCGGATTATTCTTCAAGATTGTCAGTAAGTTATGATTTACCGCTTTGATCGATCTTCCGAACGTGCGGCCAAACAGCCTCGAACGCTGACCGGCCGGAATATTCGGAGGCTCTGCCATGCGTTCCGCATTCCGCTTCACCCTTCTCGCCACTGCCGTGGTTCTGCCCGCGACGATTGCGACGAGCCCAGCCGGCGCGCAGACGTCGCTGGTCGGCGCCTGCTCGGGGGTCAGCCTGCCGCGATCGGTCGTCACCGACATCATGCGCCCGGTCGTTACCGGCATCGCATCGCCGCTTGAGAATCGGATCAACTCCATTCTCAACGTCGTTGCGGTGATCCCGATCGTCGGGCAGGTGCTGCCCCCGCTCAATCTGAACGCGACCGGGCTGCTCAACGATGCCGCCACCGGCGCGCCAATCACGCTCAGCGTGCTCGACCGGAACGGCAATATTGTGGGGCCGAATGATCGCTGCGATCTCGAAGCGGACTCGCTGTCGCTCGCCGATCCCGCGGGCATCGCGATCGGCGGCAACCGCATTTCCGGGCTCGGCGCCAACGGCGCAGCCGCGTTCGCGGCCGACATCGACGCGATCGCCTTCGGTAACGGCGCTCGCGCCGAAGCGGGTGCCGTCGCCGCGATCGCGCTGGGCCAGGGCGCCTCGGTAACCGCGGCGAACAGCGTCGCGATCGGCGCCGGCTCCGAAGCCGGGCGCGGAGCGCAGCTCGGCTATACCGCGTTCGGGCTGGCGGCCGCGCAGGATTCGGCAGGCGAATTCTCGGTTGGCGCCGTCGGCGCGGAACGCCAGATCACCAACGTCGCCGCCGGATCAGCAGACAGCGATGCGGTCAATGTCGCCCAGCTTCGCGGCGTAGCGGCCATGGTCGGCGCGCTCGGCGATGAGGCGGTGACCTATGACGATGCTACGCGCGGGCGCGTTACGCTCGCCGGAGTCGGCGGCACCATCGTAACCAACGTCGCCGCGGGCTCCCTTTCCGCTTCCTCGAGTGATGCGGTCAATGGTTCACAGCTCTTCGCCACCAACCAACAGGTCGGCGCCAATACGACGGCGATTGCAATCAACACCACCGCCATCACCAACGTTCAGGGCGATGTGACCAACCTCACCACTATCGTGAACGATCAAGGCGATCGCATCACGACGATCCAGGGCGATGTCACCAACCTCACCAATGTCGTTACCAACCAGGGCGACCGCATCGTCAACGTCGAGGGTGACATCGTCGATCTCTCGACGCAGGTGACCAACAATACGACCGCCATCGCCAATCTGTCGCTGACGATTGGCGGCGGCGGCAACGCTCCCCCGTCGCCGGCGCGCTATTCGGACCCGGCGACGCCCACCGTCCCGAATGCGGGCACCGTCACCGACGAAGTGACGCTTGCTGGTGCCAGCGGCGGGGCGGTGGGACTCCATAACGTGCGCGCCGGGACGCTCGCGACCGGATCGACCGATGCGGTCAACGGCGGCCAGCTCCATGCCACCAACCAAGAGGTGGCGCGGCTGAGCGTCGATCTCGACGCACTTTCGATCGAGGTCGAGAACAACCGCATCGCGATCACCAACATCACCAACAACATGGGCAACGCCGGCCCCTCCCCCGTCCGCTATTCGGACGCAGCGAGCCCGACGACGCCCAATGGTGGCCAGGTCACCGACGACGTGACGCTCGCCGGCGCAAGCGGCGGGCCGGTCGGGCTCCACAACGTCCGCGATGGCGTGGTCGCGGCTGGATCCACCGACGCGGTCAACGGCGGGCAGCTTCATGCCGTGTCACAGCAGGCTGCGGATGCAGCGGCGGCCGCCGGGCAAAGCGTGCGCTACGATTATGACGCGTCGGGCAACCGCACGAATCGCGTCACGCTGGCCGGTGGCGATGCCGATGCGTCGGTGACGGTGGCCAATGTCGCCGCCGGCACGGTCGCTGCGGGATCGACCGAGGCGGTCAACGGCGGCCAGCTCTTCTCGACCAATCAGGCCGTCTCGGTCGCGCTCGCCACGGCGGAGGACGCCTTGGCGCTCGGCAGCAATTCCGTTCAATATGATCCGGGCCGCGGCTCGGTGACCTTCGCCGGCGGCGGCACTCCGGTAGTCCTGCAAAATGTCGCCGCCGGCGTCGCGACCACCGATGCGGTGAACGTGGGCCAGCTCAACGCGGGGCTCGCGCAGGCCGTAGCCGACGCCAATGCCTATACCGATCTGCGGCTCGAGAACCTCGGCCGCGATATGGTCGGGCTGCGCCGCGACGCCAACGGCGGGACTGCGGGCGCGCTCGCCGCGGCGGCGCTGCCGCAGGCGTTCGATCCGGGCGGCGGGATGATCGCGATGGGCTTCGGCACCTTCCAGGGCCAGTCCGCCTTCGCGCTCGGCGCCTCTGCAGCGCTCAACGACGCGAAAACGGTGGTGAAGGTGGGCGTGACCTACGACACGCGCGGCCGCGGCGGTGCCAATGCCGGGGTGGGCTTCAGCTTCCGCTAGGTGCGTTGTCGATTTCGTGGCCGAGCGCGTCGCGCACGTAGAGCTCGCGCGTCAGGACATAGAAGACGACGGCAAGCGGGCCACCGAGCAGCACGCCCACCGGCCCGAAGATCGCGCCGATCGCGAACAACGCGAAGAGCGTCATCGCAGGCGGCAGCTTGACGGTATGCTGCATGATGAGCGGCTCGATCACCGATCCAGCGAGCTGCTGGACGACGAAGTAGAGCAGGATCGTCAGCAGCAGCGTATCGGTGCCAAGCGTCAGCGCGACCAGCACGCCCGGCAGCGCGCCGAGCAGCGGACCGATCATCGGCACGAAGCCCATCAGCCCGGCGATGAGGCCGAGCGCGAGCGGCGACGGCACGCCGATCCAGATGAGACCGACCGCGATGGCGATGCCGGTGATGCTCATCGAGATGAGCTGGCCGAGCAGCCAGGCACGGAGCGACACGCCCGTCGCGTCGATCGCGCGCTCCGCTTGCGCGGCGCGTGGCTTCGGCGTCATCAACAGGGTACCGCGGCGATAGATATGCGGCTGCGCGGCGAGATAGACGCCGCCGAGCAGCGCCAGCGCGACACCCGAGAGGACGCTGCCGAACCCGCCGAGCACGAAGCGGATGGCGTTGAGCACGGTGCCGCTGTCCGGCATGGCGCGGCCCATCTGCTCGCGGAACTCGTCCTCAATTCCCGCGGCGCCGATCTCGCGCTGCAGTGCAATCCACGCATCGGGCAGTCGCGCGAGTAGTTCGCCGAGCTGCCGCGTCACCTCCTGGCCGAACAGCCAGACCGCGCCGCCGAGCAGCGCGAGGATCAGGATCGAAGCGATGGTGAGCGCCAGCCAGCGCGGCATCGGCGCGATGCGCTGGATGCCGCCGGTCGCGGCGCTGAGTACGATCGAAAAGAGCACGCCGGCGAAGACGAGCAACAGCACGTCGCGGAGCTGCCACAGCAGCCAGGCGGATGCCGCGAGCGCGATGACGATCAGCACCCGCCCCGCGAAACGCGCCGTATCGGATCCGGTCATGCGATGCCCCTCTTTGTGTGTGGGCAGAATAGAGACGCTGAGGCGATTGGAAAAGCAGCATCACCCGCACGATCGCCCCCTCTCCCGCCTGCGGGGGAGGGCCGGGGTGAGGATGCGAGCCGCAGCGAGCATGCGGCGTCGCCACCCATCCTCACCGCTGCCACTAGGGCGCTCCCTCGCGGGACCACCCAAGGCTCGCTCCTCTCCCGCCAGGGGGCGAGGATCCTTTTAGTTTTTAAGGGGATGGTGGAGCCGAGGGGGATCGAACCCCTGACCTTCGCAATGCCATTGCGACGCTCTCCCAGCTGAGCTACGGCCCCCGATCCGGGTGGCGCGAACGGCCCTCAAGGCCACCCGCGTCCTGGGCGCCGCCGCCTTTATGCGAAGCGGCGGCGGCTGGCAATCAGCTTTCTTCGTCCTCGTCGCCCGATTTGGCGACACCGATATCATCGTCGCCGCCCAGATCGACCTCGTCGTCCGGATTTTCTTCGGCGTCCTCATCGATGTCCAGATCGTCCTCGGCGAGGTCCGAATCCGGCTTCGCGTCCTTCTCCTGCTCGGGCTTGGGGGCGTCGAACGGCAGCGGTTGCTTGGACTTGAGCACCGCCTCCGGCTCCCACGAGACGCCGCATTCGATGCACGTCACGGGATCTTCCTTGCCGAGATCGTAGAAGCGGGTGCCGCACTTGGGGCAAGTGCGCTTGGTGCCCCATTCCGCCTTCACCATGGGTGGAAAAGCCTTTCGAATGATTGGAGAGACGGCCGGGCCGCGTCGCAGCCCCGCCGTATGCGGGGCGCGCATTGCCACATGGGGGGGCGGCTGTCAAAAGCCAAGCCGGGCGTTTGGCCGGGCGCTGCCCAAGCGGCTCTGGCATCCCGCCGCGCCGGTCTGTAGGGCTGGGCCGATGACATCCTCCGCCCCCATCATCGCAGTCGACGGACCCGCCGCGAGCGGCAAGGGGACGGTCGCGAAGGCCCTCGCCCGCCACTTCGGCCTGCCGCATCTCGACACCGGCCTTCTCTATCGCGCGGTGGCGCTCAACCTGCTGCGCTGGGGCGGCGATCCGGACAGCGAGTTCGCTGCAGTACGCGCATGCGACTTCAGCCAGATCGACTTCGACGATCCCGAGCTCCGCAGCGAGATGACCGGCGGCGTCGCCTCGCGCGTTTCGGTCTATCCCGCCGTCCGCGAAGCTTTGGTCCAGCGCCAGCGCGACTTCGCCGGGCAGCCCGGCGGCGCCGTCCTCGACGGGCGCGACATCGGCACGGTGATCGCGCCCGATGCGGACGCCAAGCTGTTCGTCACCGCCTCGCCCGAAATCCGCGCGGAGCGGCGGCATGCGGAGCTCACAGGCCTCGGCTTGGCGGCCCATTACGAGGACGTGCTGATCGACATCCGCGCCCGCGACGAGCGCGATTCCGGCCGCGCCGCCGCGCCCCTCGTCCAGGCCGAGGATGCCGACTTGCTGGATACCAGTGAAATGACTATAGACGCCGCCGTCCGGCGGGCGATCGCGCTCGTGGAAGCTCGGCTCAAGCGGAGCGCGTAGAGGACCGGCGGAACGGCCGGCTCCCTCCACGCGCCTTTTTGCTTTTTGCAGCACCCTTTCAGGCGAGCCTTCCGCGATGCGCGCTTTTCGTCGGGCGCCGCGCACGGCATGGGGCCGCCGCGGCAGTCGGGTCAAAAGACCGTGGGAGACAACCCGCGGCCGGCAAAGAACCAAGAAGGACTCTCATTTCTATGGCCACTTCGGCAAACCCCACGCGCGACGATTTCGCCGCGCTTCTCAATGAATCCCTGGGCGGCGAGAGCGAAGGCTTCGAAGGCCGCGTCGTCAAGGGCACCGTCACCGCGATCGAGAACGACATGGCCGTCATCGACGTCGGCCTGAAGTCGGAAGGGCGCGTCGCGCTGCGCGAATTCGCCGCCCCCGGCCAGAAGGCCGAGCTCAACGTCGGCGACGAGGTCGAAGTCTATGTCGACCGCGTCGAGAACCACCAGGGCGAAGCGATGCTGTCGCGCGACCGTGCGCGCCGCGAAGCCGCCTGGGACCGTCTCGAGCAGGAATTCACCGACACCGCCCGCGTCGAAGGCGTGATCTTCGGCCGCGTGAAGGGCGGCTTCACCGTCGATCTCGGCGGCGCCGTGGCCTTCCTTCCGGGCAGCCAGGTCGACATCCGGCCGGTGCGCGACGTCGCGCCGCTGATGGATATCCCCCAGCCCTTCCAGATCCTCAAGATGGATCGCCGCCGCGGCAACATCGTCGTGTCGCGCCGCGCCATCCTGGAAGAGACCCGCGCCGAGCAGCGTTCGGGCCTGATCCAGAGCCTGACCGAAGGCCAGGTGGTTGACGGCGTCGTCAAGAACATCACCGATTACGGTGCGTTCGTGGACCTGGGCGGCATCGACGGTCTGCTCCACGTCACCGACATCAGCTACAAGCGCGTCAACCACCCCTCCGAGGTGATCAACATCGGCGACACGGTGAAGGTGCAGATCATCCGCATCAACCGCGAGACGCAACGCATCAGCCTCGGCATGAAGCAGCTCGAAGCCGATCCGTGGGAAGGCGCGAGCGCGAAATACCCGATCGACGGCGTGTTCCAGGGCCGCGTCACCAACATCACCGAATATGGCGCCTTCGTGGAGCTGGAGCCGGGGATCGAGGGTCTCGTCCACGTCTCCGAGATGAGCTGGACCAAGAAGAACGTCCATCCGGGCAAGATCGTCTCGACCAGCCAGGAGGTCGATGTCGCGATCCTCGAGGTAGACGAAGAGAAGCGCCGCATCTCGCTGGGCCTCAAGCAGGCGCAGTCGAACCCGTGGACCGCGTTCGCCGAGAAGCATCCGGTGGGCAGCGAAGTCGAGGGCGAAGTCAAGAACGCCACCGAGTTCGGCCTGTTCGTCGGCCTCGAGGGCGACGTCGACGGCATGGTCCACATGTCAGACATCGCCTGGGGCGTGTCGGGCGAGGAAGCCCTGGCGCTGCATCACAAGGGCGAGACCGTTAAGGCGGTCGTGCTCGACGTGGATATCGAGAAGGAGCGCATCAGCCTCGGCATGAAGCAGCTCGAGCGCGGCGGCGTCGCGACGGGCGGCGGCTCCAGTGCCGGCGTCAACAAGAACGAGGTCGTCACCGTCACCGTTCTCGAAGTGCGCGACGGCGGGCTCGAAGTGCAGGTCGGCGACGATGGCGCGACGGGCTTCATCCGCCGCACCGATCTCGGCCGCGACCGCGACGAGCAGCGTCCGGAGCGCTTCCAGGTCGGCCAGAAGTTCGACGCGATGGTGTCGGGCTTCGACCGTTCCAAGAAGCCGACCTTCTCGATCAAGGCGATGCAGCTCGCCGAAGAGAAGCAGGCCGTGGCGCAGTATGGCTCGTCCGATTCGGGTGCATCGCTCGGCGACATCCTCGGCGAGGCGCTCAAGCAGCGTAACAATTGATGCCTTCGGGGCGCGCCGGAAACGGCGCGCCCCGTTTCTCTTTCCCTCTCAATACCAACGGGTCCGGTTACCGTAGCGTCCGCAATCCGGGCGGTTTTTGGCGGATATCCGTTGCCTTTCCCCGATTCGGATGCGATTGATCTGAGTTAGCCCGTCGCGCAACACACGCGATTCGTAGGGCCCGGTGAACTTGGGGAAAGCAGACCGTGATCCGCTCCGAACTCGTCCAGAAGCTCAGTGCCGACCATCCCGATCTCACCACCAAGGAGATCGAGCGCGTGGTAACGGCGGTTTTCGACGCCATCACCGCACAGCTTCAAAACGGCGGCCGCGTAGAGCTTCGCGGCTTCGGCGCCTTCTCGACGCGCGAGCGTGATGCACGCAAGGGCCGCAACCCGCGCACCGGCGAGGCGGTGGACGTCGCCGCCAAGCGCGTCCCCTATTTCAAGCCCGGCAAGGAAATGCGCGAGCGCCTCAACGTCTGAGGCCTGCTTTCGTCATTGCGAGGCGCGCAGCGCCGCGGCAATCCGGCGCGTTGCATCACCTATCCGTCACCCCGGACTTGATCCGGGGTCCATCTTCTCCCGCACCCCGCTTCGTCGAAAGAAGGTGGGTGCCGGATCAAGTCCGGCATGACGACAAGACTTATGGCTGGCAGGCAGCTCCTCAGCTCTTAAGCCGGTAGCCCGTCTTGAACATCCAGGCGATCACCGTCAGGCAGACCGTCAGGAAGCCGACCATCGCGATCATGCTGACACCAATGCCGACATCGCCCTTGCCGAAGAAGGTCCAGCGGAAGCCGCTGATCAGATAGACGATCGGGTTGAACAACGTGACCGTGCGCCACGCGGCCGGCAGCATGTCGATCGAATAAAAGGCACCGCCCAGGAACGTCATCGGCATCACCACGAGCAGCGGGATCACCTGCAACTGCTCAAAGCTTTGCGCCCAGATGCCGAGGATGAAGCCGAACAGGCAGAAGGTGATGGCGATCAGCGCCATGAAGCCGATCATCAGCAGCGGATGCGCCACCTGCACGTCGACGAAGAGGTGCGCGGTTGCGAAGATGACGAGACCGATCAGCATCGACTTCGTCGCGGCCGCGCCGACATAGGCCAGCACCGTCTCGAACGCCGATACCGGCGCCGAGAGCAGCTCGTAGATCGTCCCCGACCATTTGGGCATGTAGATGCCGAAGCTGGCGTTGAAGATGCTCTCGGTGAACATCGACAGCATGATGAGACCCGGCACGATGAACGCGCCATAGGGAATGCCGCCGATTTCCGTCATCCGCGAACCGATCGCCGATCCGAAGACGATGAAATAGAGCGAGGTAGTGATCACCGGCACGAGCAGGCTGGTGAGGATGGTACGGCCGAAGCGCGCCACTTCGAAGCGATAGATGGCGAGGACGCCGTGGCGGTTGAATGCCATCAGCCTTCCCCCCTGCCCTTGTGGACCAGGTTCACGAAAATCTCCTCGAGCGAGCTTTGCCGCGTGTTGAGATCCTTGAAGCCGACGCCGATGTCACTCATCCGCTTGAGCAGCGAGGGCACGCCGGTGCGCTCGGCATTGGCATCGAACTCATATTCCAGCTCGTTGCCATCGGCCTTCAGCGTCAACGCCCATTCGCCAAGCTCGGCGGGGATCGTTTCCATCGCGTCAGCGAGGTTCAACGTCAGAGTCTTGCGGCCGAGTTTCTTCATCAGCGCAGTCTTTTCTTCGACCAGGATTAGCTCGCCCTTGCTGATGACGCCGACGCGGTCGGCCATTTCCTCGGCTTCCTCGATATAATGGGTGGTGAGGATGATGGTGACGCCGCCTTCGCGGAGGCGATGGACCAGCGCCCACATGTCGCGGCGGAGCTCGACATCGACGCCCGCGGTCGGCTCGTCGAGGAACAGGATGTCGGGCTCGTGGCTCAGCGCCTTGGCGATCATCACCCGGCGCTTCATGCCGCCGGACAGCTCCTGGATCTTGGACTTGCGCTTGTCCCACAGCGACAGGTCCTTCAGCACCTTCTCGACATGGGCGGGGCTGGGCGGCTTGCCGAACAGCCCGCGCGAGAAGGTCACCGTCGCCCAGACCGTTTCGAACGAATCGGTGTGCAACTCCTGCGGCACGAGACCGATACGGGTCCGCGCCATGCGGAAATCGCGCGCCGCATCGACCCCGTCGACTAGCACCGTACCGCCGGTTGGCGTGACGATGCCGCAGACGATGCTGATCAGCGTGGTCTTGCCCGCGCCGTTGGGGCCAAGCAGCGCGAAAATCTCGCCCTTGCGGATGTCGAGGCTGACGTCGTTCAGCGCGGTGAGGCCCGAAGCGTAGGTCTTCGAGAGTGAGGCGATCGAAAGGACGGGCTGCATCGCCGGTGGAGATAGTGCGGATCGAACGCCGGCGCTACTGCCGTGATGCACCGCGCTTGACGCACCCCGGCGAAGCGGCCTTTACCGGCAGGCGTGCGGACGTGGCGGAACAGGTAGACGCCGGAGACTTAAAATCTTCTGCCCTCCGGGGCGTGCGGGTTCGAGTCCCGCCGTCCGCACCAGTGGCTCAGGCAGCCTTCGCGCGGATCGCGACCCACTCGCATTGATCGAGGCTGATCGGATCAAGGAACATGCCGCCCATCCGCGGGCCGAGTTGCCAGCGGACCTGCGCGCGGACGAGGCCGACCCCGGGCACTTCCAAGGAGACGAAGCTGCCGATGCCGATCGCACCGTCGCATTCGGCGAGGAAGCCGGTGGTCGACACGTCGCGGATGCGGACCTCGACATCATATTCGCTCGGTGAGGTCAGCCGCGTGCTCGAATCGACGGGCACTCGTTCGGCATTGCGGGCCGAATAGGAGGATCTGTCATGCTCCGAGCGCGTCATCGCCAAGCCTCTTTGGAATGGGACGCGGATAGCATGACATAGGTTGAAGATGCGTAAATGGGGCGTAAACGCATTGCCGCGGAAAACCGCGCGGCGATCGTCGGGCTTCGGCAACTTGCCCCATCACAAAGCCATCTCTCTGCGCTATCGTGCCGGCAGATGCAGAGTTCGCGTTTCCTCGGGATGATCGTCGTGACGGCCGCGCTGCTGCTCGCCGGCTGCCGCGACCAGGGGAGCGGGCCGCTGGCGATCAGCGCGATCGGCGGGCCGCCGGAGCTGGCCAACCCGAACCTCCGCCCGCTTGCCCCACCGTCCACCTTCCTGCTCGAAGCCACGGCGCAAGGCCTAGTGCGCTTCGACGCCACCGGGCAGGTCGAGCCCGCGCTCGCGCAGAGCTGGATCGTCTCCGACGACGGGCTCCGTTACACCTTCCGTCTGTCACGCGTCACCTGGTCGGACGGCAGCGCGGTCACCGCCGAGCAGGTGGTGGAGCGGCTGCGCGCAAGCTTCAGCCGCGCCAGCCGCAACCCGCTGAAGCCGGTGCTGGGCGCGATCGCCGACATCGAGCCGATGACCGACGACGTGCTCGAGATCAGCCTGCGCGCGCCGCGGCCCAATTTCCTCCAACTCCTCGCCGCGCCCGAAATGGCGATCCTGCGCGCGGGCCGCGGCACCGGCCCCTATCGTGCGGCGCGCAGCGACGGTGCGATCACGCTGCGCTTGCCCGACGAGGAGGATGCCGAGCCGGACGAAGCCGCCGCGCCGCAGATCGTGCTGCGCGGCGAGCGGGCGGCGCGCGCCGTCGCCCGGTTCGCTTCGGGCAGCGCGGACGCGGTAATCGGCGGGACGCTCGGCGACCTTCCCATCGCCGCCGCGGCCGAGCCGCGCGGCAATGCGCTGCGCTTCGATCCTGTGGCAGGATTGTTCGGCCTCGTACCCGTGCGCGATGACGGACCGGTCGCTGACCCCCTCGTCCGCCGCGCGCTGTCGATGGCAATCGACCGCGAGGCGATCGTCGCCGCGATCGGCGTCCCCGATCTTCAGCCGCGCGCGACGATCGTGCCGCTCGGCGTTGCCGAACTCCCAGCCCCCGCGACGCCCGACTGGAGCGCAAGCCCGCTGCCGATGCGTCGCACGCTCGCCGCGCAGGTAATCGCTGCGCAGGACGGCGGACGGCCACGCATCCGCATCGAGATGCCGGACGGCTTCGGCTACCGCGTGCTCTTCGCGCATATCCGCCGCGATTGGCGCGCGATCGGGGTCGAGGCCGAGCGCGTCGCGCCGGGCAATGCCGCGGACCTTCGCCTGATCGATCGCGTCGCGCCCGCGTCGCTTGCGAGCTGGTACGTCCGCGCCTTCCGCTGCGGTGAGGTTCCCATCTGCCAGCCGGAGGCCGATGCGATGATGGACGCCGCGCGCACTACGCAGGATATGAACGAGCGCGCCAGCCTGCTTGCCGGTGCCGACCGTATGCTGACCGACGCCAGCCTGTTCATCCCGGTCACCGCGCCGGTGCGCTGGTCGCTGGTGTCGCCGCGCCTCACCGGCTTCCAGCCCAACCCCTTCGCGATCCGCGCCGCCGGGTCGCTCCTCGCCAACCAGCCCTGAAGGCGGACCGCCATGCCGAGCCCGCAAGACCATTTCGATCGCATCGCCGGCCAGCTTCCCGTCGGACGCGACCCCGCGTCGGTGCGGCGGCGGCTCGAAGCGATGGAGGCGGTGCTGGAGCGCGCCTTCATCGTACCCGGCATCAACCGCCCTGTCGGGCTCGATGCGATCGTCGGCCTCGTCCCGGTTGTGGGCGACGTGATCACCGCCGCGATGGGCGCCTGGATGGTGTGGGAGGCGCGCAACCTCGGCATGTCGAAGTTCCACCTCATGCGCATGGCGGGCAATGTCGGGGTGGACACGGCGCTGGGCGCGATCCCGCTGGTCGGCGACATCTTCGACTTCGCCTTCCGCTCGAACACGCGCAACCTGCGCATCCTCAAGAAGTGGCTCGACAAGCATCACCCGCACACGATGATCGTCGAGGGCGAGGTGGTGGAGCGGCGCCCCTAGACTGAGGCGAAGTCCAAGCCGATGTCGGCGGCAGGCGCGGACTGGGTTATGCGGCCCACCGAGATGTAGGTGACACCGGTCTCCGCCTTGGCGCGGATCGTTTCCAGCGTGACCCCGCCGCTCGCTTCGGTGGGCACTCGGCCCGCGACCAGCGCGACGGCCTGGCGCAGCATAGGCGCATCCATATTGTCGAGCAGCAGATGCGTCGCCCCGGCAGCGATCGCCGGCTCGATCTGATCGAGCCGATCGACCTCCACGATAATCCGATCGACCCCGGCATCGACCGCGCGGCGCACCGCCTCGCCGACGCCGCTCGCCACGGCGACATGATTGTCTTTGATCATCGCCGCATCCCACAGCCCCATGCGGTGGTTCTGTGCGCCGCCCATGCGCGTCGCATATTTCTCGAGGATGCGAAGGCCGGGGATGGTCTTGCGCGTATCGAGCAGGATCGCGCCGGTCCCCGCGATGGCATCGACATAGGCGCGGGTCAGCGTCGCGATACCGGAGAGATGCTGAAGTGTGTTGAGCGCCGACCTCTCGGCGGTCAGCAAGGCCCGCGCGTTGCCGGTGAGGCGGAGAAGATCGGTCCCCGCCGGCACCGCGTCGCCTTCCGCCACTAGCGGCTCGATCGCTACATCGGGATCGAGCGCGCGGAAGAAGGTCTCCGCGATCGGCAGCCCCGCGACGACGATCGCATCGCGACTGTCCATCACGCCGCGGAACCGCGCATCGGCGGGGATCACCGCCTCCGACGTCACATCGCGGCCGGTTGGCCCCAGGTCTTCCGCCAACGTCGCGCGAACGAAGGCATCGAGATCGAAGCCTTCGAGATCGAGCCTCACTTCCCCTCCCCGCTTAGCTCCCGCTGGAGGAAGGCGTGGAGCAGCGCGGCGCGGACCGCATCCTCGGCATGGTCGGCGCCGACCGAGTGACCGCCCTCCAGATACTCGTGATAATAGACGGCGTTGCCATAGTCGCCGAGCCGCGCGGCCATCTTGCGCGCGTGGCCGGGATGGACGCGATCGTCCTTGGTCGAGAGATAGAAGAAGACCGGCGGGTATTTCACGCCCTTCTTCACGTTCTGATAGGGCGAATATTTCGACATGAACGCCCAATCCTCGGGCTTGTCGGGATCACCATATTCGGCCGCCCACGATGCACCGGCGAGCAGCTTGGTGTAGCGCTTCATGTCGTGGAGCGGCGATCCCGAGATCACCGCGCCATAGAGATCGGGACGCTGGACGAGCGCCGCACCGACCAGCACACCGCCGTTGGAACGGCCCGAAATCGCGATCTTGCCCTTGGCGCTGACGCCCGTCTTGACCAGATCCTCGGCGACGGCGTGGAGATCGTCGAAGCTGTTCTGCCGCTTCTCGCGTAGCGCCGCCTCGTGCCAGGCGGGGCCATATTCGCCCCCGCCCCGGATGTTGGCGAGGACATAGGCGTTGCCGTCCTCCACCCAGACCATGCCGAGCGGGCCGGAGCGATAAGGCTGGCCAGTGAGATAGGTCGGCGTCTGCGCCGCGCGAAAGCCGCCATAGGCGTGGATCAGCGCGGGCACCGGCCCCTTCACGCCCTTCTTGCGGACGAGGAAATAAGGCACGCGCGTACCGTCCTTCGAGGTGGCGAAGCGCTGCTCGACCTCCATCGCCGCGGCGTCGAACTTGGCGGGAAGGCTCTGCACGGCCGCCGCCTTGCCGTCCGCGCCGACCGCATAGAGCGTCGGCGGGGTCAGCATGCCCTCGACAGTCGCGAAGGCCATGTTGCGCTCGCCCGCCACGCCGGCGATCTGGACGGTGCTGTTGCCCGCCAGCGGCACTGCGGTCGCGGCCCAGCGCCCGTCGCCCCCGCGGCGCAGCGCGAAGAGCTTGCCCGACACGTCATCGAGCGCCTTGACCCAGAGGATCGAGTCGGATGACGAGACCTCTTCGATCGCCTGGCTCTTGCTCGGCGCCATCACCAACTCTGGCGTCACCGCGCGGCCCGCCGCGACGTCGGCGAGCGGTATGGCGACGATCGATCCCGCCTTCAACGCGTCCCAATCACGGTTGAGCTTGTAAATCAGCCGCCCGCCGATCACGTCCTGATAGGAGGCGGTGTCGGGAACCGGCACAGGGACGAACTTGCCGTTTGCCGTGCCGACGAACATCTCGTCGGTGTAGAATGTCTTGCCGCGGTTGAGGATTGGCCAGATGCGGCCGCCGTCGCGCTGCGAGAAGGCCTGCAGGCTGACGTCGCTCGCCTCGCCTTCCTTGACCGTCGTCGCCGTGGTGATCGGCGTGCCGCGCTTCCAGAGCTTGGCGATGCGCGGATAGCCCGATGCGGTGAGCGACCCCTCGCCCCAGTCGGTCGCGATCAGCAACGTGTTCTTGTCGACCCAGGCGGCGCTGCTCTTGGCCTCGGGCAGCATGAAGCCACCTTCGACGAATTTGCCGGTGGAGACATCGAACTCGCGCACCACGTCGGCATCGGTGCCGCCGGGGCTCAGCGAGACGAGGCAGCGCACATATTCGGGCGCCAGGCAATTGGCGCCGTGCCACACCCAGCTCTTGCCCTCCGCCTTGCCGAGTGCATCGACGTCGATCAGCGTCCGCCATTGCGGCTTGCCTGCGGCATAGCTGTCGAGGCTGGCGACGCGCCACAGTCCGCGCGGGTTCTTCGCGTCGCGCCAGATGTTGGTGACATTGGCACCGATCACATCCTCGGGCAGCGCGATCTGCTGCTCGTCGTCGAGGATGGCGCGGGCGCGGGTCCGATCCTGCTCGTAACCGGGCGATTTGGTCAGCAGTGCCTCGGTCGCCGCATTCCACGTCTTGACCTGATCGAGCGCCTTCGCACCCTCGATCTCTTCCAGCCAGAGATAGGGATCATCGCTCGACGCGGCCGGCGCGGCGGCGGCAAGCGCGAGGATGGCGGCAAGGGCGAGCGCGGGACGGTGCACATCAATCTCCAGCAGCAAGATAACTGCCGGGATTGCTAGGTGATCTGCGCCGCTACGTCACCCCCGCTTGCGCATCAGTCGCCGGAAATCACGGGCTTGCCGACATCGCCCTGCCCCACCGTGCGCCCCGCCATTTCCAGCATCCGCTCGAGCGGCTTCTGCGCGGCGGCGCGCAGATCCTCGTCGAGCTCGATGCGCGGCTGAAGATTGCGCAGCGCCACGTAGAGCTTCTCCATCGTGTTGAGCGCCATATAGGGGCACATGTTGCAGTTGCAGTTGCCGTCCGCGCCCGGCGCGCCGATGAACTTCTTGTGCGGCGCCGCCTTTTCCATCTGGTGGATGATGTGCGGCTCGGTCGCGACCAGCAGAGTCTCCGCATCGCTCGCCAGCGCGTAATCGAGGATGCTCTTCGTCGATCCGACGTGATCCGCATGGTCGATGATGTGCGGCGGGCATTCCGGGTGCGCGAGGACCGGCGCGCCGGGATGCTGTGCCTTGAGCTTCAGAAGCTCCGTTTCCGAAAACGCCTCGTGGACGATGCAGACGCCGGGCCACAGCAGCATGTCGCGCCCGGTCTTGCGCGCCAGATAGCCGCCGAGATGCTTGTCCGGCCCGAAGATGATCTTCTGGTCGGCCGGGATCTGGCTCAGGATGATTTCGGCCGACGACGAGGTGACGATGATGTCGCTCAGCGCCTTCACCGCCGCCGAACAGTTGATGTAGCTGAGCGCGATATGATCCGGATGCCGCTCGCGGAACGCGCGGAACTGGTCCGGCGGGCAAGAATCCTCGAGGCTGCAGCCCGCATCCATGTCGGGCAGGACAACGATCTTATCGGGGCTCAATATCTTCGCCGTCTCGGCCATGAAACGGACGCCGCAGAAGGCGATCACCTCGGCGTCCGTCGCCGCGGCCTTGCGGCTGAGGTCGAGACTGTCGCCGACGAAATCGGCCAGGTCCTGGATGTCCGGCGTCTGGTAATAATGCGCGAGGATCACCGCGTTGCGCTCCTTGCGCAGCCGGTCGATCTCGGCGCGGAGGTCCAGGCCCTTCAGGCTGACGTTCGGTGCGTTCATTGCTTCGCGGTCTCCTCGGCCAGCACATCCTCCATCCGGCGCGACCTGTCGAGCCATGACGGATCGTCGGCGCCGGCCTCGTCGGCAAAGCGCGCGACCACGGTCGCTTCGATGCCCGCTGCGCCCAGCGGCAGCGCGAAGCTGCGCGCGACTGCCTTGCGCGCTGCGTCGCGCGCCATCCTCATCGGCACCGGCCCGCGCGCCTGATCGAGCAGGCTCTTCTGCGCGGCGCGGCGGTTGGCGGTGTCGAGCGCGGCCTCCGCGTCGGTGAGCCGCATCAGCACGCCGCCGCCCGAATATTCCTGCACCGCGCCGAGATCGATCTCGGGTCCGGCGAGCTCGATCGGCGGCAGCGTGACGGTTAGCCGCTTCGCCGCGGCATCCCAGGCGAGATCGTCATCGCCCAGTTTCGCGAGGTCGATGTCATAGCGAACAGTGCCCGGCATGATGATCGTCTTCTGCGCACTAAGGCCATAGCGGCGCTGCGTCGCGGTCACGACGGCGACATAGCGCGCGACGAACGGGGTCAGCCGCGCCTGCTCGCGCACCGATTGCAGGCTCGCGCTCGCCACTGCTTCGGCATCGGGGCCGGAGCGGAACCATTTCGCCCCGCCGACGAGCGCCAAGAGCAGCCCGCCGACGAGCAGTCCCGCGACGATTGCGATGACGAGCGGACCACGGCGGATCATGCCGCCAGCCTCCATTCTGCGCCGTCGCCCATGACGAGCCCGCGCGCGCGAAGATCGATGAGGTGGGCGAGCACCGAACGTTCCGCCGCGGGGTGCAGCCGCGGATCGACGCCCCGGTACATCGCCTTGACCATTTCCGGCACACTTCCTTCGCCCTGTTCGAGCTGACGCAATATCTGCCGCTCGCGCTGGCGGCGGTGCATCAGCATGCCGCGGACCAGCTTGCGAGGATTTTCGATCGCGGGGCCGTGCGCGGGGAGGTAGAGCGCTTCCTCACGCGCCAGCAGCTTGTCGAGGCTCGCCATATAGGCGGCCATGTCACCATCGGGCGGCGAGACGATGCTGGTCGACCAGCCCATCACGTGATCGCCGCTGAACAAGATGTCGGCTTCCGGCAGCGCGAAGCAGAGGTGGTTGGAAGTATGTCCGGGCGTCTCCACCGCTTCCAGCGTCCAGTCGTCCCCGGCGATCCATTCGCCATCGGCAAGGATGCGATCGGGCGTGTAGTCGAAATCGAAAGCCGCGTCGGCGCGAGGACCCAAATCTTCGATGGCCAGCGGCGCGCAGCCGACGATCGGAGCGCCGGTCTTCTCCGCGAGCGCGCGGGCGGCGGGGCTGTGGTCGCGATGCGTGTGGGTACAAACGATGGCGGCGATCGACGCGTCGCCCACCGCACCGATAATCCTTGCGATGTGGTCCGCGTCGTCGGGGCCGGGATCGATGACCGCCAGCCCTTCGCCCGCACCCACGATATGCGTCCAGGTGCCGGTATAGGTGAACGGAGACGGATTGGGCGCCAGCACGCGCCGGACCAGCGGGTGCGGCTGTTCGAACCTCTCGATCGTCTCCATGCCGCGCCATGTGGCACCGGCGGCGGCGAAATCCAAGGCGAAGGCGTGCTAGGCGGTGGCCTCGACCGCCGGCGATGCGGCGGCTCGGCGCTTGCCGAGCTTGGTCAGCAGGTGTCGCGCGAGCATCAGCGGCGGCATTCGCAGCCAGTGCGAGCGGACGTAGAAAGCGAAGCGGAGGGCCTTGCGCGTCTCTCGCCCCCAACCGTCACGCGCGACAAGCCGCGCGGCGAACAGGCGGTCGACGATGCTCAGCCGTCCTGCGAAGCCATGATCGACGGGCGTACCATAGAGACGATGCGACAGCCGGAGAGCGCGGCGCACCGCGGGTGCGAGCTGGTGCAGTGCCGCCTGCTCTATGAGCGCCTCGCGGAACGCAGGACAATCGAACTCGCGCAGCAGCCGGTCGATGTCCCACAGGTTGCGGAGCCCGCCCCCCAGGTCGCCGTCGGCAAAGAGATGCGCGGCGGAGTGGAGGACGAGATCGGGTGGCGAGAAGACGCTGAGCCCGCTCTCCAGACGCGTCGCATCGCGGACCAAAGCGTCGGCATCGGGCGTCGGGCGCGCGGTCGGCGGCAGGATGGTGTGGTGCACATCTGCCATCCGGTCGCGCTCCTTGTGGATCAGCGGCGGCAGCTCGTGCATCCAGCGGCGATAATAGAGATCGTCATAGGCGTCCGCCTTGACCCATTCCCACCCGGCGGCAAGCAGCGCGGCCTGCGCCGCATCGAGATGGCGCGCGGGCACCAGCAGATCGAGATCGCCGATATAGCGCCCTTCCCCGGCGTCCAGCCCGGCCGCGGCATAAGCGGTGCCCTTTAGCAGCACGACCGGCATGCCGAGCGGCGCAAGCGCACGGCGCGCCATCTCCGCTTCCCAGAGTGCGAGCGTCCGCCCGCGCGCGCAGTCGCGGCGCGCGTCGTCAAGGATCGCGGCGATCTTTCCTTCCGGCGCGAACGGCGCGGTGCGGATTGCGAGCGCAGCAAGCAATTGCTCGGCGCGTGCGACGGCGATCATCGCTTCCCAATCCGTCGGCGAAAGGCCACGAACGCTCTGCGGCTTGCGAAGTGCGCGAATCAGGCAGCGCGCCGGACTCATGCCGCCTCGCGCCACAGTTGTTCAACCATCGCGACGGCTTCGTCGGTGCTGCCATAATCGACCGCGCGCGCCGGGAGCTTCACCAGCGCGGTGAGCGCTGCAAAGGCCGGCTCGCCGAGCGCGACATAATTGGTCGATGCCTGGGTCAGCCGCATGAACAGCTCCGCCTCGCCGACCGACCGCACCTCGGCGGGCCAGTCATGGCCGAAGCGCGGGAACAGGATCAGCGCGGGCCGCGCGGGTTCTCGCATGCGCGCGACGGCCTCTACCGAAGGGCGGAGATGGCGGATCGTCCCTTTCGGCGTGCCGTAGAGCTGCGGCCCGAACCGCTCTTCGGGGAGCATCGCGCGCATCGCGTCGATCGCGCTATTCTTGAGGCTGACCGCGCGCGGGAACGGATGCAGCAGTCCGTCGTCGAGGCCGAGCAGCGCGAATTCGTCGCCCATGAAGCGCCAGCCACGCTCGCCCAGGATCGCGGACAGCGTCGATTTCCCCGCACCCGAGAGGCCCGTGAGCAGCAGGGCGCGCCCGTCCCGCTCGACGCTCGCGGCGTGGAGCAGCAGATACCGCTTCTGCCCCAGCGCCATCTGAAGGTTCATCCCCATCTCGGCGGCGAGCAGGCCGTGAGCGATCGAGAGCGGCGCGGCTTCGGGCAGCATGAAATCGCCGCGGATCGCGATCGAGGGGCGGATCCAGCGCCGCCACGGACGCTCCGCCTCCAGCCGCACGGTGAAATCGGCGACCGCATCGGCGTCGTTATAGCCCGCATAGAGATGCCGAAGAGTGTCGACCGGCGCGCTCCATTCGGATCCAATTCGGAACGTGACCGGGCCAACCGTGAGGCGGAGGCTGTGCTTCATGCCCGCTGCACCAGACCCGCAGCCTCCAGCTCGCCGAGCCGCGCCGCAAGCGCCTCGACCGCGCCCTCGCCGAGATCGAACCGCGCGGCAAGCCGATCGGCGAGCGCCGATGCGTCGGCGGGGGCTTCGGCAAGCGCGTCAAGGATTTCCGGCGCGGGCGATGCAAGGAAATGCGTCAGCCCCGAGGGGCGATGGAAGAGCAGGGTCAGCCCGTCGAGCGGGACAACCTGCACCGCATCGGCGGGATCGGAACGATAGACGGGGCCGGACATGCCGGCACCGCTTAACGCGACATCTGCAGCGAGGCGTAGCAGGTGAAGCCGCTCATGCCCTGCTGCAGACGGCGGATGTAATTGGCATAGGCCTGGCTCGCCTCGGCATCCATGCCGGCGGGCGCATAGCCGCTGTTCAGCAGCCGCTTAGCCTCCTGGCCGGTGATCGGGCGGCGCGCGGGCGGAAAGGCCCCCGGCGTCCCCGGCGCAACCAGGCTGCCATCGGCAGCGATGTAGCTGCCGCCGGATTGCGGCGTCGGCACCGGGATCTGGCAGTTGAGCACCGATCCCGCCGTCTGCGCCAGCGCGGGGCGCACCGTCACCACCGTCGAGGCCGCGACCGCGCCGAGCATCAGCACGCTCCGCCGGCTCGCCGCCGCGAGATCGATCTCCTGCGCCTTGCCGCTGTCTTCGCTCATGCCCTCGGCCATAATCCCAGCGGCCTTTCACAAGCGTAAAGCTGCGGCAAGACGGCGATGGTGGCGGTATCATCGCGGGACGGATAGGAGGCGGACATGAACAGCGTATCGCCGCGCCGCCTGATCATCGCCGCCGCCTTCGTCGCGGCAGGGCTGGCGCTGGCGCTGTCGGCGGGCGCCCCGGTCGCGGCGGCGCTGGTCGCGCTCATCGCCGGCCTTGCGGCGGCGGCACTGGCATGGCCGGGCGACGGCGGCCCCCGAAGCGACGACGGCCAGCGCGCCGCCCTGTCCACCCTCCCCGACACCGCGCGGCTGCTGGAGGCGATCGACGAGCCGATGCTGGTGGTGCGCGATCGCCGCGTGATCGCCGCCAATTCGGCGGCGCGCGCGGTGCTCGGCGATCATATCGAGGGCGTCGACGTCCGCCTCGCCATCCGCCACCCCGCCGCCGCCGAGCAATTGTCCGCCGAGCGGCCGGAATCGAGCGTCACCCGCGCCGATCTGATCGGCCTCGGCGAGCGCGACCGGCGCTGGCAGATGGCGACGAGCCGGATGGAGGACGGCAGCCATCTTGTCCGCTTGACCGACCGCAGCGCCGCGCACGCCTCCGAACAGATGCGCGTCGATTTCGTCGCCAATGCCAGCCACGAGTTGCGCACCCCGCTCGCCACCGTGCTCGGCTTCCTCGAGACGCTGCGCGACGACGATCAGGCCGCGGGCGATCCCGCGACGCGAGGCCGCTTCGTCGACCTCATGTATGCCGAGGCGCGCCGCATCCACCGGCTGGTCGACGATCTCATCTCATTGTCGCGAATCGAGGCCGAGCGATTCAGCCCGCCGCGCGAATCGGTGCCGCTGCTGCCGCTGGTCGAGGAGGTCCGCGTCGGCGCAGGGCAATTGCTCGAAGCGCGCGGCGGTCGGATCGAGGTCGTCGCTGATGCCGCCCAGCCCGTAGCGCTCGGCGATCGCACCCAGCTCCTCCAGCTCCTCCAGAACCTCATCGTCAACGCGATCAAATATGGCCGCGCGGGCGAGACGGTGACCGTCCGCTTCGAGGATGCGGGTGCCGAAATGCTGCGCGTCACCGTCATCGACCGCGGCGAAGGCATCGAGCCCGATCATATACCGCGCCTCACAGAGCGATTCTATCGCGTCGATCCCGGCCGCAGCCGCTCAATGGGCGGCACCGGCCTCGGCCTCGCGATCGTCAAGCATATCGTCGGGCGGCACCGCGGCCAGCTCGATATCCGCTCGACTCCCGGAGAGGGCACGCAGGTCTCGGTGTTGCTTCCGCGCGCCGCCGGACCGGGGCCGATGTCATCAAAGAGTCACGTAAACGTCACACAGGGCACTCGAAACGACCCTAGCGAGGCGCCGGGCATGGATTGACCGTCGGCCCGCCGGGGCAATCGAGGATTTCGACCGAGGCCGTGACGACCTTCAGCCTGTTCTTCCTGCTGCTCGGCTTGGGCGCGATCGCCTGGGCGAGTGCCCGTGCCCGCGCGCTGGCGCTGGCCGGCCCCGCGCCGCAGCGCGCGCATTCGCTGCCCGGCTATCACGGCTGGTATGTTGCCTTGTGGGCGCTGGTGCCCGCCGCCGCCTTCCTGATCGTCTGGAGCCTGCTCGCGCCCGGTCTCGCGATGGACGCCGCGCTGCATCACCCCGCCGCCGCATCGCTTCCCGCCGCGTCGATCGACCGCGCCGCCGCGCTCGCAGAGGTCCGCGCGCTGGCGGAGGGCAAGCTGCAATTCGCCTTCCGTCCCGAATCCAAGGCGCTCGCCGAAGCCTATCGCGACGCCGCCGCCACCTATGGTTGGGTCGCCGCAGCAGTCACAGTGCTGATCGCCTTCGCGGGCGGCGCGTTCGCCTTCACGCGCATCGGCCCTGCCTTCCGCGCCCGCTCGCGCGTCGAGCGGCTGGTGATGGCGGCGCTGCTCACCGCATCGCTGATCGCGATCCTCACCACCGTCGGCATCGTCGCCTCGCTGCTGTTCGAATCGCTGCGCTTCTTCAGCAAGGTCTCGCCGATCGAATTCCTGTTCGGCACGCAGTGGAGCCCGCAGACCGCGATCCGTGCCGATCAGGTCGGATCGTCGGGCGCGTTCGGCGCCATTCCCCTGTTCTGGGGCACGATCTTCATCGGCGCGATCATCGCGATGATCGTCGCCATTCCGCTCGGCTTGATGAGCGCGATCTTCCTCACCCAATATGCGAGCCCCCTCGCCCGCGCCTGGCTGAAGCCGATCCTCGAGGTGCTGGCCGGTGTCCCCACCGTGGTATACGGCTATTTCGCCGCGCTCACCGTCGCGCCTGCAATCCGCAGCTTCGCCGCTGCGGTCGGCATTCCCGGCGCGTCGTCCGAAAGCGCGCTCGCCGCCGGGCTGGTCATGGGAGTGATGATCATTCCCTTCGTCTCCTCGATGGCCGACGATTCGATCGCCGCGGTGCCGCAGGCGATGCGCGACGGCAGCCTCGCGATGGGCGCCACCAAGTCCGAGACGATCAAGCAAGTGCTGCTCCCCGCGGCGCTTCCGGGCGTCGTCGGCGGGGTTCTGCTCGCGGTCAGCCGCGCGATCGGCGAGACGATGATCGTGGTGATGGCCGCGGGTCTCGCCGCCAACCTCACTGCCAATCCGTTCGCCAGCGTGACCACGGTGACGACCCAGATCGTCCAGCTCCTTACCGGAGATCAGGAATTCGACAGCGCCAAGACGCTCGCCGCCTTCGCGCTGGGGCTGGTACTGTTCATCGTCACCTTGCTGCTCAACATCGTCGCGCTGCGCGTCGTGCGGAAATATCGGGAAGCTTATGAATAGCGCCGTTGAACGCAGCCCGACCGACTGGAAGGGCGCGGCGATGCAGCGCCGCATCCGCCGCCGCTATGCTGCGGAGCGCCGCTTCCGGCTCATGGGGCTGCTCGCCATCCTGCTGTCGGTCGGCTTCCTCGCCTTCCTGCTGCTGACGATGGTCGGCAATGGGGCGCGGGGCTTCACGCAGACCGAAATCCGCCTGCCGGTCGATTTCGCGCGCTCGTCGCTGATGATCGATCCGGCGCTGCTCGCCGGCGACGCGCGACAGGCCAATGCGGCGCTCGCCGCGGCCGATTTCCAAGGCGTCACCGATGCTGCGGCGAAGGCGGCCTATGGCGAGACTGGCGACCGGCTCTTGTCCGATGGGGCATGGGTCGCTTTGCGCGATGCGGCGCGCGACGATCCCGCACTGCTCCAGCGTCAGGCCGATCTCTGGGTGCCCGCCGCGACCGACATCGACCTGGCCGCCAAAAGCAGCGGCAGCGCAGAGGCGGAAAAGATCCACGCTGGGCTCGAAGCGCGCGACGCGGTCCGCACCGGGCTCAACTGGAGCTTCCTCACCGGCGCGGATTCGACCGATCCGACCCTCGTCGGCATCTGGGGCGCGTTCAAGGGATCGCTCCTCACCATGCTGGTGACCATCGCCCTCGCCTTCCCGATCGGCGTGCTGGCCGCGGTCTATCTCGAGGAATATGCGCCGCGGAACCGCTGGACCGACCTCATCGAAGTGTCGATCAACAATCTCGCGGCGGTCCCCTCGATCATCTTCGGCCTGCTCGGCCTCGCGGTTTTCCTCAACGTCATGCACCTGCCGCGCTCCGCCGCGCTGGTCGGCGGGATGACGCTGGCACTGATGACGATGCCCGTCATCGTCATCGCCGGCCGCAACGCGATCAAGTCGGTGCCGCCCTCGATCCGCGACGCGGCGCTCGGCATCGGCGCGTCGCCGGTGCAGGTCGTGTTCCACCATGTCCTGCCGCTGGCGCTGCCCGGTATCCTCACCGGCACGATCATCGGCATGGCGCGCGCGCTGGGCGAGACGGCACCACTGCTGATGATCGGTATGCGCGCCTTTATCGCGACGCCGCCCAGCGGGATCACCGATCCTGCCACCGTTCTTCCCGTCCAGATCTTCCTCTGGTCGGACGAGGTCAGCCGCGGTTTCGTCGAGAAGACGTCGGCGGCGATCATCGTCCTTCTGGCCTTCCTCCTCGCGATGAACGGCCTCGCCATCTATCTTCGCAACAAGTTCGAGCGCCGCTGGTGAAAATGATGACAGACATGAGCATGAGCGACATCGCCGCGCACCAGCGCGCCGATCACAGCCACGACGGCGATCCGCGCATCCGCGCCGAAAATGTCAGCGTCTTCTACGGCAACAAGAAGGCCATCGACGACGTCTCGATCGACATCGATCAGGACAATGTCACCGCCTTCATCGGCCCGTCGGGCTGCGGGAAATCGACGTTTCTCAGGACACTCAACCGGATGAACGACACGATCGCCTCGGCGCGTGTTGAGGGCCGGATCACGCTCGATGGCGAGGACATCTATTCCTCCGGTATGGACGTGGTCCAGCTCCGCGCCCGTGTCGGCATGGTCTTTCAGAAGCCCAATCCGTTTCCGAAATCGATCTTCGACAATGTCGCCTACGGTCCGCGCATCCACGGCCTCGCGACCAGCAAGTCCGAGCTGGAAGGCATCGTCGAGCGGTCGCTGAAGCGCGCCGGCCTATGGGACGAGGTCAAGGACCGCCTCGCCGATAGCGGCACCGCGCTTTCCGGCGGCCAGCAGCAGCGACTCTGCATCGCCCGCGCGATCGCGGTCGATCCCGAAGTGATCCTGATGGACGAGCCCTGCTCGGCGCTCGATCCGATCGCCACCGCCAAGATCGAGGAACTGATCCACGAGCTGCGCGGGCGCTACGCGATCGTGATCGTAACCCACAACATGCAGCAGGCCGCGCGCGTCTCGCAGCGCACCGCCTTTTTCCACCTCGGCCATCTGGTCGAATATGGCGACACCTCTGCCATCTTCACCAACCCGACCGAGACGCGGACCAAGGATTACATCACCGGCCGGTACGGCTGAGGAGCATCACGATGGCGACAACGGGACATACGGTCAAAGCCTTCGATCAGGACCTCGACGAGCTGCGCGCGACCATCGCGGAGATGGGCGGGCTGGCCGAGGAAGCGATCCGCGAGGCGATGCGCGCGCTGGTGCAGCGCGACAGCGAGGGTGCTCTTCGCGTCGTCGAGGCGGACCGGCGGATCGACGCGCTGGAAACCGAGCTGGAGCGCGCCGCCGTCCAGCTCATCGCGCTGCGCGCGCCGATGGCGGACGATTTGCGCGAGGTGATCGCGGCGTTGAAGATCGCAAGCGTCGTCGAGCGGATCGGTGATTATGCCAAGAATATCGCCAAGCGCGTGCAGGTGATCGGCGAAGCACCGGTTATCGAGCCGCTGTCGCTACTCCCGGAAATGGCGCGGATCGCGGGCGAGATGGTGCACAGCGTGCTCGACGCCTTCGCCGCGCGCGATGCCGAGAAGGCGCTGGCGGTCTGCGAGCGCGACCGCGCGGTCGACGATTTCTACAATTCGATCTTCCGCACGCTCCTCACCTTCATGATGGAGAATCCGCACAACATCACACCGGCGACGCACCTCCTCTTCGTCGCAAAGAATCTCGAGCGGATCGGCGATCACGCCACCAACGCCGCCGAGATGGTCTATTTCGCGGCTACCGGCTTGCATGTTGCGGACCGCCCGCGCGGTGCTGCTACGGAAACGGTCGGCAGCGATGGCTAAGGGCCGCATCCTGCTGGTCGAGGACGACAGCGCGCTCGCCGAGCTGCTCGTCTATCATTTCACCCGCGAGGAGTTCGAGGTCGAGCGCACCGCGGACGGCGAGGAGGCAATGCTGCTCGCGACCGAGAACCCGCCCGACATCGTGCTGCTCGACTGGATGATCGAGGGCGTGTCGGGGATCGAGGTCTGCCGCCGCCTTCGCCGCCATTCGGAGACCGCCAACGTCCCGATCATCATGCTCACCGCGCGCGGCGAGGAGACGGATCGCGTCCGCGGCCTGGAGACGGGTGCCGACGATTATGTTACCAAGCCGTTCAGCCCGCGCGAGCTGGTCGCGCGCGTCGGCGCGGTGCTGCGCCGGGTCCGGCCCGCGCTCGCCGGCGAACAGCTCGGCTATTCCGATCTCGAGATGGACATCGTCAGCCACAAGGTAAAGCGCGGCGGACAGACCGTCGCGCTCGGGCCGACCGAATTCCGCCTGCTGCGCCACTTCCTCGAACATCCCGGCCGAGTCTTCTCGCGCGAGCGTCTGCTCGACGCGGTCTGGGGGCACGATTCCTACATCGAGCCGCGCACCGTGGACGTGCACATCCGGCGGCTCCGGAAAGCGATCAATCTGGAAGGACGACCGGACATCATCCGCACCGTCCGTTCGGCCGGTTACGCGCTGGATGCCGACGGCACCGCCTGACGGCCTTTATTCGCCCCCCATCTTCAGGATCACCGACCATTCCTCCTCGGTGATCGGCGTCACCGACAAGCGAAACTGGCGGAACATCGCCATTCCGGCGAGCGCCGGCTCGGCCTTCAGCGCCTTGAGGGTAACCGGCTGCGGCAACGGGCGGACGGGCGCGACGTCGACCGCGACGAAGCGGCCGCTCTTGTCGCTCGGATCGAGATAGGCGGTGCGCACCACCTCGGCGATGCCGACGATCGCCAGCCCCTCGTTGGAATGATAATAAAGCAGTTCGTCGCCGACCTGCATCGCCTTCAGATAGAGCGCCGCCTGGTTGTTGCGTACGCCGTCCCAGATCGTCCGCTTGTCGCGGACCAGATCGTCCCAGGCATATTTGTTCGGCTCGGAT
Organism: Allosphingosinicella indica; assembly: GCF_900177405.1. Lineage (NCBI taxonomy): Bacteria > Pseudomonadati > Pseudomonadota > Alphaproteobacteria > Sphingomonadales > Sphingomicrobiaceae > Allosphingosinicella > Allosphingosinicella indica. Next base: position 2,607,102 of record NZ_LT840185.1, read on the forward strand.
TTCACGAGCCAGTGCGATGGCTTGGTCATCGCGCCAATCGACATATTTCCGGCGCGTTTTCAACCGCCGCGCAAACATTCTTCGTCAATGGAGAAAAATCGTTTCGTCCACGTTTAGGTCGCATGTCGCCTGCGTACCGGCGGCTCACCAGAGGAGATCTTCGATGAAGACGATCATGTTTGCGGCCGCCCTGATGCTCGGCGGCGCGGCTATCGCACAGACCAGCACCGATACGATGCCGCCGGAAACGGCGAACGATCCGAACGCCACCGAGATGGCGCCTGCGCCCGCCCCGATGGCCGGCGGCTCGACGGTCGCGCCGGGCAATGCCGCTCCAGAACGCGATGCGCGTGGCATCCCCGTGGTGTCTGATCCCGCAATGGCGCCGGGTGGCGCCAACCAGGCTCCGCCGTCCGGTCCGGCCGTGCCCGCGCCGAACCAACAGGCAGTGTTCGCCACCCAGGCATCGACCAAGGAATACAAGCCCTGCACCAAGACCGTCACCGACGGGTGCGTGCAGACCTACGAGCGCGGCCGCACGCGCTGATGCTTACGGCGGGGCGCCATGCGCGCCCCGCCGCTTCGCCGCTGCTTGCCAGCGGACGGCCCCTCCCCCATGACTTGCGCGAGCAGAGCGGGGAACGAATTCCGACATGACCCTATCGTTTGACGGACGCGTTGCCATTGTCACCGGCGCCGGCGGCGGGCTTGGCCGCACCTACGCGTTGGAGCTCGCACGTCGCGGCGCGCGCGTCGTGGTCAACGACCTTGGCGGCGCGCGGGACGGATCGGGCAGCTCCGACACCGCCGAGCAGGTCGCCGAAGAGATACGCGCGGCCGGCGGCGAAGCGATCGCCAATGGCGCGAGCGTCACCGACGAAGCGCAGGTCGAGGAAATGGTGGCCGCTGCGCGCGAGCGTTGGGGCGGCATTCACATCCTCATCAACAATGCCGGCATCCTGCGCGACAAGAGCTTCGCCAAGATGGACATCCCCGATTTCCGCACGGTGGTGGACGTGCATCTCACCGGATCGGCGATTTGCACCAAGGCGGTGTGGAACGGGATGCGCGACCAAGCCTATGGCCGCATCCTGATGACCGCATCCTCGACCGGTCTGTTCGGCAATTTCGGCCAGGCCAATTATGGCGCGGCGAAGCTCGGTCTCGCAGGGCTTGCCAAGACGCTTCATCTGGAAGGCGCAAAGTACAATATCCACGTCAACACGATAGCGCCGACGGCGGCGACGCGGATGACCGAGGATCTGCTGCCCGAGGCGATGCTGACGGCGTTCGATCCCGCACTAGTCACGCCTGGCGCGATCTACCTCGTGTCCGACGATGCGCCGAGCAACGTGATCCTCGGTGCGGGCGCGGGCGTGTTCCAGGCCTGCTATGTCACGCTGACGCCGGGCGTGGCGCTGCCTGCGGACGACCGCAGCGTCGAGGCAGTCGCGGCCAACTGGGACCGGATCGTCGACCGCAATGGCGAGATCGTGCCGGAATCGGGCGCCGAACAGGCGATGCTCATCCTGCAACAGCTTTCGAAAGGCTGACGCTCAGGCGTCGTAGTCGAGCTCGACGCCCTCGCCCTTCGGCACCGACTGGCAGGTCAGCACATAGCCGGCCGCGACCTCCTCGTCGGTGAGGCCGTAGCGCGCCGCCATCTCGACCTCGCCGGAAACGACACGCGCGCGGCAGGTGGCGCACACGCCCGCCTTGCAGGCATAAGGCGCCGGGAGCCCGGCGGCGCGAGCGCTGTCAAGAATGTTACCCGCTGCTGCGTCGAACGGCACACGGCGCTTGCGTCCGTCGAGCGTCACCAGCATCGCCGCGCCCGACACCTGCTCGGTCAGCGCCTGCATCTCCGCCGCCTGCGCGGCCGACGGGCGATCGGCGGTGAAGCGTTCGACATGGACCTTTTCACGCGGGACATCGCGCGCGGCGAGCGCCTCTTCCGCCGCTTCCATCATCGGCCCGGGGCCGCAGATGAAGAAGGCGTCGACGGCAGCGGGATCGACGAGGGTTTCGAGGATCGCGTCGCATTTGGCGCGGTCGAGCATGCCGTTGAACAACTCGATGTCCTCGAACTCGTCGGACAGGAAATGATGGATCTCAAGCCGCCCCATGTGACGGTTCTTCAGCTTCGCCAGCTCCTCCAGAAAGATCACCGACATGCTGTCACGATTGCCGTAGAAGAGCGTGAACCGGCTCTCCGGCTCGACCGCGAGCGCGGTCTTGATGAGCGAGATGACGGGGGTGATCCCCGAGCCGCCCGCGAAGCCGACGTAATGACCGCTGTGGCCGGGCGAAAACTCGCGCGTGAAGCTGCCGTGCGGCGCCATCACCTCGACGCTGTCGCCGGGCTTCAGATGCTCGTTCGCCCAGCCGGAAAAGACGCCGCCCGCGATGCGCTTGACGGTGACCTTGAGCTGCCCCTCGTCGGGCGCGACGCACAGCGAATAGTTGCGGCGCACGTCCTCGCCGCCGATCTCGGTGCGCAAGGTGAGATGCTGGCCGGGCGCAAAGCGGAACGTCTCCTTCAGCTCCTCCGGCACGGCAAAGCGGATCGATTTGGCATCGGCCGTTTCGGGCACGATTTCGGCGACGGTCAGGCGATGGAAGCTGGCGGACATCTCAGTGGCACTTGAAATGGTCGAACGGCTCGAGGCACGCATGGCAGCGCCAGAGCGACTTGCACGGCGTCGAGCCGAAGCGGCTGATCTCGGCGGTGTCGGACGATCCGCACTGCGGACATTCGACGGCGCGGACACCGGCAGGCAGCGGCGGCGCGATGCCATAGGCCTTGAGCTTCGCACGGCCCTCCCCGGTGATCCAGTCGGTCGTCCACGGCGGGGTCAGCACCGTCTCGATCCGCGTGGCGCGATAGCCTGCGGCGTCGAGCGCCTCGCGGACCATCGTCTCGATCACATGCGTGGCGGGGCAGCCGGTGTAGGTCGGCGTGAGCACGACGCGATCCGCATCGGCATGGCGCACGATGCCGAGATCGGTAATCCCGAGCACAGGGATTTCGGGATCAGGGACGGCTTCGAGGACCTGCCAGATCGAGCCCTCCCCCTCGATGGGGGAGGGTTGGGTGGGGGTGGCGTCTCCGGAAGACGCTCGGCCTCGTTCTTGAGCGCCACCCCACGTCAACCCCTCCCCATCAAGGGGAGGGGCTTTCGCGCGTCGCACTTGATCGACCACCACGCTCACCATGTCGCGTCCGGATAAGTGCGCGGCAGGAATTGCATCACGCAGAGCAGGTGGCCGAGATGCTCGCTGTGGTGGCCGCGGCGGCCACCGAGGATGGGGCGCTGTGCGGGCGGCGCGTCGAGCGTCGCTTCGGCCAGAACCGCGCCGATCGCGCTTTCGTAATCCGACCGGAAGACCGCCGGATCGACGCCGATTCCCGCCTCCGCCATCGCGGCGACGGTTCCGTCGCTCTCGAACAGTTCGGGGACGAAGCGCGCCATCCAGTCGAGCCCGGCGATCATCCGCGCGCGGCTCTCGTGGGTGCCGTCGCCCAAGCGGACCACCCATTCGGCGCTGAGCACGCGGTGATAGGCGACTTCCTTGACCGCCTTGGCGGCGACATCGGCGATCGGGGCGTAGCTGGAGCGCGTCAGATGATCGAACAGCAGGTGCTGCCAGGTCGAGAAATAGAATTGCCGCGCCATCGTCTGGGCGAAATCGCCATTCGGCTGCTCGACGAGAAGGCAGTTGCGGAAATCGAGCACGTCGCGACGGAAGGCGAGCGCATCACCGTCGCGGCCCTTCCCTTCCAGCGCGCCCGCGGCGTTGAGGAAATGCGTCGCCTGCCCGACCAGATCGAGTGCCATGTTGGCGAGGCTGAGATCGACCTCCACCGCCGGCGCATGGCCGCACCATTCGCCGAGCCGGTGGCCGAGGATCAGGCTGTCGTCGCCGAGCCGGCAGAGATAATCGAACAACGCATCGCGATGCGCTGCTTCGACCGGCGCATCGAACGCGCCGTGATCGGGCGCACGCGCGGCCTTCGCCTCGACATCCTTCTCGATGGTGGGGAGCGAGGGCATTAATCGACCCTCCGCCTGCCCTGAGCGTGTCGAAGGGCTGCCTTTCTTTCCGCGCTTGAGCACAGAGAAGGACAGGGCTTCGACAGGCTCAGCCCGAGCGGCGAAAGGGTGGTGATGATCCCCATCATATGTGGGTGATGCCGTCGGGAATGTCGTAGAAGGTCGGGTGGCGGTAGATCTTGTCCTCGGCGGGCGCGAACATCGCTGCGTCGTCGGACGGATCGGACGCAGTGATCGCGGCGGATTGCACGACCCACAGGCTCACCCCTTCCATTCGCCGGGTGTAGGTGTCGCGGGCGTGGCGGATCGCGATCTCGGCATCGGGCGCGTGGACGCTGCCAACATGGCGGTGCGACATGCCGCCCTTGGCACGGACGAACACTTCCCAGAGCGGCCAGTCGCTCACGAAATCCTCCCCGGAACGGGGAGGGGGACCAGCCACAGGCTGGTGGAGGGGGTTCGGAGGCCCCCTGTGTGCGCGGAGAGCCCCCTCCACCGCACTTCGTGCGGTCCCCCTCCCCGTCCCGGGGAGGATTTGAGAAAGAGCATCATGCCGCCTCCGCTTTGCGTGCCCGCTTTTCGGCATGGGCGGCGGCCGCCTCGCGGACCCACGCGTTCTGCTCCCACGCGTCGCGGCGCGCCTTCATCCGCTCCTTGGCGACCGGGCCTTCGCCGCGGACGACCGCGTAGAATTCCTCCCAATCGACAGCGCCGAAATCATAGCCGCCCTTCGCGTCGTTCCACGCAAGATCGCGGTCCGGGACGGTGAGGCCGATCGCCTCCGCCTGCGGCACGGTGATATCGACGAACTTCTGGCGAAGGTCGTCATTGGTGTCGCGCTTGATCCGCCAGCGCATCGACTGGGCGGTATTGGGGCTGTCCGCATCGGGCGGGCCGAACATCATCAGCGACGGCCACCACCAGCGGTTGAGTGCATCCTGCGCCATCCGCTTCTGATCGTCGGTGCCGGCGGCGAGGTGCATCATGATCTCATAGCCCTGGCGCTGGTGGAAGCTCTCTTCCTTGCAGACACGAACCATCGCGCGGGCATAGGGGCCGTAGGAGGTACGCTGCAGCGGCACCTGGTTCATGATCGCGGCGCCGTCGACCAGCCAGCCGATCGCGCCGATGTCCGCCCAGGTGAGCGTCGGATAGTTGAAGATGGTGCTGTACTTCGCCTTCCCCGAATGCAGCGCCTCAATCATTTCCCGGCGACTCGTGCCCAGCGTCTCGGCGGCGGAATAGAGATAGAGGCCGTGGCCGGCCTCGTCCTGCACCTTGGCGAGCAGGATCGCCTTGCGACGCAGCGATGGCGCGCGACCGATCCAATTGCCCTCGGGCAGCATGCCGACGATCTCGCTGTGCGCATGCTGCGAAATCTGGCGGGTCAGCGTGCGGCGATAAGCCTCCGGCATCCAGTCCTTGGGTTCGATGAACTCATCGGCCGCGACCCGCGCCTCGAATGCGGCGAGCTTGGCCGGATCTTCGATATGCTCGACGGTCTTCGATTTGCTGAGTTCGGTCGTGTACATCGCTTGGCTCCTGACCCCACGGATTTACCATTCGCCGACCGATCGGTCAACGAATGCGCATCCCTCCGCTCGTCAAACGCGCTCTATCACCATTGCGATCCCCTGCCCTACGCCGATGCACATCGTGCACAGCGCGTAGCGACCGCCGGTGCGGTGCAGTTCCTGGGTGGCGGTGAGGGCGAGGCGGGCGCCGGACATGCCGAGCGGGTGGCCGAGCGCGATCGCGCCGCCGTTGGGATTCACGTGCGGCGCATCGTCGGCGAGGCCGAGGCGGCGCATGACGGCGAGACCCTGCGCGGCGAAGGCCTCGTTCAGTTCGACGACGTCCATGTCGGCGATCGACAGGCCCAGCCGGGCGAGCAGCTTCTCGCTCGCCGGCGCGGGGCCGATGCCCATGATGCGCGGCGGCACGCCGGCAACGGCGGCACCGACAATGCGCGCGCGCGGGGTAAGGCCGTTGGCCTTCGCCGACTCCTCCGATGCGATGAGCAGCGCCGCGGCACCGTCATTGACGCCCGACGCATTTCCCGCGGTGATCGTGCCGCCCTCGCGGACGATCGGCTTCAATTTGCCCAAGGCCTCGGCGCTGGTCTCGCGCGGATGCTCGTCGCGATCGACAAGAATGGCGTCGCCCTTGCGTTGCGGGATCGAGACCGGCGCGATCTCGGCGGCGAGGCGACCGTTGGCCTGCGCCGCGGCGGCGCGGCGCTGGCTTTCCGCCGCGAACCTGTCCTGATCCTCGCGACTGACCCCAAACTCCTCGGCAACATTCTCGGCCGTCTCGGGCATCGAATCGACGCCGAATTGCGCCTTCATCAGCTTGTTGACGAAGCGCCAGCCGATAGTGGTGTCGTACATCTCGGCCTTGCGATCGAAGGCCGAGGTCGCCTTGGCGACGACGAAGGGCGCGCGGCTCATGCTCTCCACGCCGCCGGCGACGAGCAGGCCGCCCTCCCCCGCCCGGATCGTGCGCGCCGCCATCGCGACCGCGTCGAGGCCGGAACCGCAGAGGCGGTTGAGCGTGACACCGCCCGCGGTGTCGGGCAGGCCGGCGAGCAGACCCGCCATCCGCGCGACGTTGCGATTGTCCTCGCCCGCCTGATTGGCGCAGCCGTAGATCACGTCTTCGACCTGGCCCCAATCGACGCCCGGGTTACATTCGATCAGCGCGCGAATGGGGTGCGCGGCGAGATCGTCGGCGCGGACCGAGGACAAGGCGCCACCGTAGCGCCCGATGGGCGTGCGGATCGCATCGCAGATGAAGGCTTGGGTCATGTCTCGTTCCTCACGTCATTGCGAGCGGAGCGAAGCAATCCAGCCTCGCGCGCCCTGGATTGCTTCGTCGCTGCGCGCCTCGCAATGACGATCAAGGTTCGATCACCGCGCCGCCGAGGGTGCGGCTGTAGCCCTGAAACTCTGCGATGGCGCGGCCGTCCTCGCCGCGGACGCTCACCTGATAGACGCCGGAGCGGCCGGCCGTCGCGGCCTCACGCGCTTCGGCGACAAGCAGCTCGCCGTCCTGCGCCGCGTCGAGAAACACCACCGACGCCTGGGCAGCGACGGCGCGGACGTTGCGGCTGTTGCAGGCATAAGCGAATGCAGTGTCGGCGAGCGCGAAGATCATCCCGCCGTGCGCGATGCCGTGGCCGTTGAGCATGTCGGGCCGCAGCCGCATGGCGATGCGCGCATAGCCAGCACGCGCTTCCTCGATCGTCACGCCCCACGCCGGGCCGGTGCCCTCCGCCGCCAGCATGGCGCGCGCAACCTTGTCGGCGATCCGATCTGCGTCCATTGGAACGCGCATGGCCTACGAAACCATCGACTTCAAGCTGGAGGGCGGCGTCGCGCGGCTGACGCTCAACCGGCCCGACCGGCTCAACAGCTTCACCGTCCAGATGCACGAGGAGGTCGCCGACGCGCTCGGCCGGCTCGACGATGCGCGCGCGCTGGTGCTCACCGGCGCGGGGCGCGGCTTTTGTGCGGGACAGGATCTCAACGATCGCGCGGTGGCGCCCGGCGAGGCGGTCGATCTCGGCGAGTCGGTGGAACAGCGCTACAATCCGCTGATCCGGCGGCTGACCGCGCTGCCGATGCCGGTGATCGCGCGGGTCAACGGCGTCGCGGCGGGCGCAGGCGCCAATATCGCGCTCGCGTGCGACATCGTGATCGCGGCGAAATCGGCGAAGTTCATCCAGTCGTTCGCGGCGATCGGGCTGATCCCCGACAGCGGCGGCACCTGGGTGCTGCCTCGGCTCGTCGGCCAAGCGCGCGCGCTGGGGCTGGCGCTGACCGGCGATCCGCTGCCCGCGGAGACGGCGGCGGAATGGGGCCTGATCTGGAAGGCGGTCGACGACGATGCGCTCGACGCCGAGGTGGACGCGCTGGCGGCGAAGTTCGCAGCCGGGCCGACCCGCGGGCTGGGCGAGATCAAGCGGATGATCCGCGAGAGCTGGGACCAGAGCCTCGACGCCGAACTCGACCGCCAGCGCGATGCGATGCGGGCGCTGGGCTACAGCGAGGATTATCGCGAAGGCGTCGCCGCGTTCATGGAAAAGCGGAAGCCGAATTTTGCCGGGAAGTGACCAAAGCCGTCATTGCGAGCGAAGCGCGGCAATCCAGCCCGGCGTTGGTGCCATGGATTGCTTCGTCGCTTCGCTCCTCGCAGTGACGCGAAAGGGATAATGCGATGAAGACCCTGAAACTCCTCAATTATGCCGCCGATCGCTGGGTGGGGGGCGACGGCAGCCTCGCCGATGTGCACAGCGCCATCACCGGCGAAGTGTTCGCGCAGACGGGCAGCAGCGGGCTCGATTTCAAGGCGATGCTCGATCATGCCCGCAACGTCGGCGGGCCGGCGCTCAGGCGGCTGACCTTCCACGAGCGCGCGCATATGCTGAAGGCGCTCGCCAATGCGATCATGGCGCGCAAGGAAGAGCTGTACGAACTCAATTACGCGACCGGCGCGACGCGCGCCGACGGCTGGATCGACATCGAGGGCGGCGCTGGCACCCTCTTCTCCTTCTCGTCCAAGGGCCGGCGCGAGCTGCCAAATGGCAAGGTGCTGATCGACGGCGCGATGGAGCCGCTGTCGAAGGGCGGCACCTTCGTCGGCCAGCACGTCTTCACACCGCTGCAGGGCGTCGCCGTCCACATCAACGCGTTCAACTTCCCGGTGTGGGGGATGCTCGAAAAGCTCGGGCCGACGCTGCTGGCGGGCGTACCGGCGATCGTGAAGCCGGCGTCGTCGACCGGCTATCTGACCGAAGCGGCGTTCCGCATCATGATCGAGGCCGACATCTTGCCGCCGGGCGCGCTACAGCTCGTGATGGGATCGACCGGCGACCTGATGGATCATCTGACGCTGCAGGATGTGGTAAGCTTCACCGGATCCGCGCAGACCGCGATGAAACTGCAGTCTCATCCGGTGATCGCGCGAGAGTCGGTGCGCTTCATCGCCGAACGCGATAGTTTGAACGCCTCGATCCTCGGCCCCGATGCGGCGCCGGGGACACCCGAGTTCGATCTGTTCGTCAAGGAAGTCGCGCGCGAGATGACGGTGAAGGCGGGGCAGAAGTGCACCGCGATCCGCCGCGCGATGGCGCCGGCCGAGCATCTCGACGCGGTGCAGGACGCGCTCGCCGAACGGCTCGCCAGGGTGCGGATCGGCGATCCGCGCGAAGAGGGCGTGCAGATGGGCGCGCTCGCCAGCCAGGCGCAGCTCAAGGACGTGCGCGCGCGCGTGACCGAGCTCGCCAAATCGGCGCGGATCGTCTCCGGCGATCCCGAAACGCCGCCGGTGCCCGGCAATGGCGCTTTCATATCGCCGATCCTGCTCCGCTCCGACGATCCCTGGGGCGCCGACGCGGTGCATGACGTGGAAGCGTTCGGGCCGGTATCGACGATCATGCCCTATCGCGATCTCGACGATGCGATCGCGCTTGCCAATCGCGGGATGGGCAGCCTCGCGCTCTCGCTGTTCACCTACGACACCGACACGGCGCGCGATTTCGTGCTCGGCGCGGGCGCCTATCATGGCCGCATGGTGATCCTCGACCGCACTTCGGCGAAGGAATCGACCGGTCACGGCTCCCCCCTTCCCGTGCTCGTCCACGGCGGGCCCGGACGCGCGGGCGGCGGCGAGGAGATGGGCGGCGTCCGCGGCGTCGCGCATTACATGCAGCGCACCGCACTCCAGGGATCGCCCGAGATGCTGTCCAAGGTGATCGGCCAGTGGCTGCCGGGCGCAGACACGCCCGAGGGTGACGTTCACCCCTTCCGCAAGCGGATCGCCGAGCTCGACATCGGCTATACGCTGAAGACGGCGAGCCGAACCGTGACGCTGGAGGATGTCGAGCATTTCGCGCGCTTCACCGGCGACACTTTCTATGCGCACATGGACGACGAGGCGGCGAAGGCGAGCCCCATTTTCGAGGGTCGCGTCGCGCATGGCTATCTGATCCTGTCGTTTGCCGCGGGGCTTTTCGTCGAGCCGGCGCCCGGCCCGGTGCTCGCCAATACCGGGCTCGAAAACCTCCGCTTCCAGACGCCGCTCTATCCGGGCGATGCGATGCGGGTAGAGCTTACCGTCAAATCGAAGAGCGTCCGCGACGAGGAGAAGGGCGAGGTCCGCTGGGCGGTGCGCATCCTCAACCAGAATGATGAGGTGGTCGCGACCTACGAGTTGCTGACGATGAACCGACCGTAACGCTGTTCAGCAAAACGCCGACTTTTCTGAACGGCGGCTAACAAATCAATTCAGGAGCGGCTCAAGGCGAATCGTCCAGAAGGGTGCTCGGCGGGTGACACGCGTATCTGGTCCCCGCCGAGTTTACCGGAAGGAGTTTTGTCATGCGTAAGGTTGTTCTCGCCATGACGGCCCTGAGCCTTACGGTTCCGGCCGTTACCGTTCCCACCGCCGCTTATGCCCATCGCACGGGCTATGAGCATTCCCACCGCTACGACGCCCGCGACTATCGCGGCCAGGACCGGCGCTATGCCTGCCGCAAGGGCAGCGGCACCACGGGTCTGATTGTCGGCGGCGCCGGCGGTGCGCTGCTCGGCCGCGAGATCGACGGCGGGCGCGACCGCACCACCGGGACCGTGCTCGGCGCCGCACTCGGCGCGCTGCTCGGCCGCCACGTGGACCGCAACGTGATCAGCAACAAGTGCCGCTGACATAACGAATGAAGGATGGACGCCCGGGCCGATGCCCGGGCGTTTTCCTTACTCGGCCTATCTCATGTCGTATCCGGAACGGCTTCGCGCTACGCCGTTGGAAATATAGCCAAAAAGCGCGAATTTGGCCGGCCTGCCAGTGTTGCATTCCTGCAACTGCACCCCGCCAACACATCATATTTGGCGGATTTCCGCGGTCCCATACGGCACCGATCGGCGGTTCGGGACGTATCTGCTCCAATCAAACTGGACAGGACGAACCGCATGAACCGATCTCTTCTTCTCGCCGCGCTCGCCACGACCGCCATCGCGGCCGCTCCCGCCGCCGCGCAGACCGCCGACTGGACCGGCGGCTATGTTGGTGGCCAAATCGGCTATTCCTTCCAGCCGAGCGACGGCAACGAGCGGATCGTCTTTGACACGAACCTCGACGGCAGCTTCGGCGATCAGGTGAACAACGCTGCGGGCGCCAACGCCTTCTCGCCGGGCTTCTGCGGCGGCGTCGCGCGTGGCTCCACCCCCGCCGCCGGTTGCCGCAAGGACCGTGACCGCGTCGAATTTGGCGTGCACGCCGGCTATGATTATCAGATGGATCAGTTCGTGCTCGGCGGCGTCGTCGAATATGCGCGGACCAACATCCGCGACGGCGTGACCGCGTACAGCACCACCCCTGCCTTCTACAGCTTCGAGCGCCGCCTGCGCGACACCGCGGGCCTGCGCCTGCGTGCCGGCCTCGCCACCGGCGAGACGCTGTTTTACGGCACCGGCGGCCTTGCCTACGGCAAGGTGCGCAACCGCTTCACGACAAGCAACACGGCCAACACCTTCACCGACACCGGAAACGACGATGCGTGGGGCTACAAGCTCGGCGGCGGCATCGAGCAGAAGTTCAGCCCGAACTTCTCGGTCGGCCTCCAGTATCTCTACACCAGCCTGAAGGACGACGATTATCGCGTTCGCGCCGGCGGCGCGGCGGGTACGCCGTTTACCACGGTAAATGCTGCGGGCACCGACTTTGCGCGAACCAGCGACCGCTTTACTTATCACTCGGTGCAGCTCACCGGCAGCTTCCGCTTCTGATCCAGTTCGTTGCGTGGGAAGGGCCTCGGCGGAAACGCCGGGGCCTTTTTCGTGTCAGGCGTCCCGCGGCCAGCCTTCGATCAGCTCGACGAAGCGGCTGAGCCAGAGGTTGGTCTGGTGCCCGTCCACCACGCGATGGTCGATAGTGAGGCTGACATAGGCCATCGGGCGGATCTGGATCGTGTCCACCCCGCCCGCCTCGCGGACCACGACGCGTTTTTCGAGCTTGCCGACACCCAGGATCGCCGATTGCGGCTGGTTGATGATGATCGGCGAGGCGAACAGCGATCCCGAAACGCCGTGGTTGGAGATGGTGAAAGTGCCGCCGCGCACGTCCGCCGAGTTGAGCTTCTCGGCGCGCGCCTTGCGTGTCATCTCGTCGAGCCCGGCGGCGATGCCCTTCAGCGACAGCCGCTGCACCTGGCGGAGAACGGGAACGATCAGCCCCTTTTCGCCGAGCGCGGTGCCGACGCCGATGTTGATGTCGCCGAACAGTTCGAGCCGGTCGTCGTGCCAGCGGCTGTTGATCGCGGGCGCGACCTTCATCGCCTCCGCCGCCGCGGCGACAACATAGGCGGTGTAGGTGAGCTTGACGCCCTTCTTCTCGAGCGCCGCCTTGTGGGCCTCGCGATGCGCGATGATCGCGCTGAAATCGCATTCGAACATCGCGGTGACGTGTGGCGCCTGCGTCACCGAATTGAGCATATTCTCGGCGATGCGCAGCCGCATGCGATCATGCGGCACGCTGTGCGAGGCGATGCCGGAATCGCTCGGCGCGACCTGCGGCTGCGCGGTGGTGCGCGGCCCCTCGGGCTGGACACGCGTCGCCTGATCGACCGCGCGATCGACATCGGCGCGAGTGATACGGCCATCGCGCCCCGTGCCGTCGATCGCGGAGGGATCGATGTCGTGCTGGATCAGCGCGCGCTTCACAGAAGGAGAGAGACGCATCGACCGCACGTCTTCGCTCGTCCCGAGCGAAGTCGAGGGGCGTGTCTCGGAGGCCGGTTCTGGCGCCCCTCGACTACGCTCGGGACGAGCGGATCCTGAGGCGTCGTCGATCCGGCCTAGCACCGCACCCGGCGCCGCTTCTGCATCGCTGTCGAGCAGAATTTCGGCCAGCACACCGGCGGCAGGCGCGGGTACTTCGACGGCGACCTTGTCGGTCTCCAGCTCGACCAGCGGGTCGTTGATCTCCACCCGGTCGCCGACCTGCTTGAGCCAGGTGCGAACGACGGCCTTGGTGCCCTCCTGCTCGATCGGCGCGACGACGTCGATCATCAGAAGGACACCAGTTCGTCGATCTTGGCACGGATGCGATCGACGCTGGGCACCGCCCAGTCGAGCAGCACCGGATTGTGGGGGCTCGGGATGTCGGGCATCGTCACGCGGGCGACAGGCGCGTCGAGATCGAGGAACGCTTCGTCGGCGACGACCGCGGCAACCTCCGCGCCGAAGCCGCCGGTGCGCAGATCTTCATGCACGATCAGGCAGCGGCGCGTGCGGCGCACCGAGTCCAGAACCATGTCGCGGTCCCACGGCATGAGAGTGCGCAGATCGATCACGTCGGCGGAACGCCCGTCCGCCGCTGCCTCGCAGCGCGGCACCATCGCGCCCCAGGTGACGATGGTGAGATCATCGCCCTCGCGCGTTTTCTTCGCCTTGCCGAACGGCAGGACGTGATCGTCGCCCGGATAAGGCCGGCGCGCCCAGACATCGTCGAGCATTGCGCGATGTTCGAAGAACAGCACCGGATCGTTGCCGCGCAGGCCAGCGCGGAGCAGGCCGACCGCATCCTCGGCATTGCTCGGCACCGCGACCAGCCAGCCGGGATTGTGGACGAACTGCACTTCGTTGGTCTGGCTGTGCCAGGGATCGCCGCACTTAAAAAAGCCGCCTGGCACGCGCAACACCATCGGCGCGGCGAAGCGGTTGTTGGTGCGCCAGCGCATCGTGCCGCAATCGTTGATCTGCTCGAGCGCGGGCTCGGCATATTTGCGGAACTGGATTTCGGGCACCGGCATCAGCCCGGCGAGCGCCATGCCGACCGCGCGGCCGACGATGCCCTCTTCGGAAAGGCTGGTGTCGAACACGCGCTCGATGCCGTGCTTTTCCTGGAGGCCCAGAGTGACCGCATGGACGCCGCCCTTGGGGCCGATATCCTCGCCGAACAGCAGGACGCGCGGATTGATCTGCAGCTCGTGATCGAGCGTGCGGCGGATGGCTGTGACCATGTTGATCCGCTGGCCCTCGCCCTGCGGCACGTCGGTGGCGGCCGGCGGCGTGTAGCCCTTGCTCCACTGGCCGCCCTGCACCTGCATCTCGCCTTCGAAGAAGACGTGGCGGGTGACCGTTTCGGGATCGGCGACGCCCCTGCCCTCGGCAATCGCGCGCGCCTGCTCGACGGCGGCGTCGGCCTCGGCGGCGATGGCGTCCCACTCTTCGTCGGACAGCAGCGGCCCGACGAGATAGGATTTGAGCTTGGGCAGCGGATCGCGCGCCCACTCCTCGTCGACGAAATCGGCCGACTTGTAGGTCTGCGTGTCCTGGAAACTGTGGCCTTGCAGCCGTGGTACGCTGAGGCGGAGCATCGCCGGCCCCTTGCCAGAGCGGACGTGATCGAGCGCCAACCCGGCGAGCCGCGCGGCTTCCGCAGGCTCGGTGCCGTCGCCCGAGAAGATTTCGAGATTGCCGAAGCTCGCGAGATTCTTCGCGATGTTGCCGCCCGGCGTCTGGTAGCTCGACGGCACCGAGATGCCGTATTGATTGTCCTCGACGTAGAAGAGCATCGGCAGCCGCTGCGTCGTCGCGATGGTCAGCGCCGCCCAGAAGCCGTTGGTGGCGACCGATGCGTCACCGCCGAGCACGACCGCGATGGCATCCTGATAGGCGCGGTCCTTCAGGACATCGCGATAGTAAGTGATCGCCTGCGCCCAGCCCGCGGTGGGCGTATATTGCGCGCCGACGCCGCCGCACATCGGGAGCGCGGGGGTGCCATCGGGATTGGGGAAATTGAACACGACGCCGATGTCGCGCCCGTCCGAATAGCCGCCGGCGCGGCCCATGCCTGAGCCGAGCGCATCCTCCAGCGGCACACCCAAGGAGAGGAGCAGCGGGCGCGAGCGATAATAGCCGCACACCGCATCGCCCTTCGCATCGAGCTGCAAGCCCAGCATGATCTGCGCCATGTCGTGCCCGCGCGCCGAGAATTGGTAGAGCACCTTCTTCTCGGGAACGAGCCTTTCCTCCTCCAGCTTGTCGAGCGCGCGGCTGACGTGGACGAGATAAGCGACGCGGCGCCAATCGAAGCGCGGATCGGGCGCGTTGCCGCCCGGGCGGGCTTTCGCGGCGAGCGCTTCAGGCATCGGCGGGCTCCGGCAGGAAGGACAGCACCGCGGCGGCGAAGCGATCGACATTGTCGTCGGACAGGCCGGCGACGTTGAACCGGCCCGATCCCGCGACATAGATGCCGTGCGCGGCGCGTAGTTCCAGCACCTGATCGGGCGTCAGCGGCAGGATCGAGAACATGCCGTTCTGATCGTCGATGTAGGCGAGCCGCGGATCGGCGGCGGCGATGCGCGCCCGCAACTCGCGGATACGCGCCAGCATCTCGCGCAGCTCCGCGCGCCAGTCGGCGGCGAGCTCGGGCGTGTCGAGGATGATGCGGACCACGGCCGCGCCGTGATCGGGCGGCATCGACCAGCTCGTGCGCGCCAGGCCGAGCAGATTGCCGAGGATG
This sequence comes from Allosphingosinicella indica, assembly GCF_900177405.1. Lineage (NCBI taxonomy): Bacteria > Pseudomonadati > Pseudomonadota > Alphaproteobacteria > Sphingomonadales > Sphingomicrobiaceae > Allosphingosinicella > Allosphingosinicella indica. Next base: position 2,622,683 of record NZ_LT840185.1, read on the forward strand.
ATCTGGGCGTTCTTGGCGCTTGTCCCCTTGGCGAACAGGGCGCCGGTGCGCTCGCGGTAGAGGCCGAAATTCTTGTCGCAGCTTTGCGCGACCAGCGCCTGATCGGCCGCCTCGACGACGAGCCGCGTGCCCGCGGCATCCTCCTCCAGCCCGTTGCCGAGGCCCTGATAGGCGAGATCGACGAACGGCACGAGGCCACGGCGCGAGACGAGATCGGCGACTGCGCGCCACTGGTTGAGATCGAGATCGGCGCCGGTGGGGTTGTGGCAGCAGCCGTGGAGCAGCACGACATCACCTGCATTCGCGCCTTCCAGCGCATCCATCATCGCGTCGAACAGCACGGTGCGCGATCTGGGATCGTAATAGGGATACTGAACGATCGGCACGCCAGCGCTGCCGATGAGCGGCATATGGTTGGGCCAGGTCGGCTGGCCGACGAAGATGCGCGCGCCGCCGCCCGCGACGCGGATGAGTTCCGCGCCCAGCCGCAGCGCGCCGCAGCCACCCGGCGTCTGCACGCCGACGATCGCATCGTTGGGTGCCGCCTGCGCGCCGAAGACGATCGGCTTGATGAGCTCGACGAACCGCTCGTCGCCCGCGGAGCCGAGATAGGTCTTGGTGTCCTGCGTTTCGATCAGCACCCGCTCGGCGGCCTTGACCGCGCGGAGGATCGGCGTGTTGCCGGCGGCATCGCGATAGACGCCGACGCCGAGGTCGATCTTGTCGGGCCTTGTGTCGGCGCGGGAGAGCGCAATGAGCGCGAGCAGCGCGTCGGCGGGCTGCGCCTCCAGCCGCTCGAACAACGTCTTCCCCTCCACCGCGTGGGCTTCTTGCGTCATCAGACCTCCCTTGGCGATGATGGCGAACCTAGATCATTGGTCGGGCGAAGGCGTATCAAATGCCCGCGATCCCGGTATAGAATTGCAAACTTTGTTTCGCTAAACCGTCCAACATGAAGGAAGACGGTCAACTCGACGCGATCGACAAACGGCTGCTACGCGAACTGCAGCGCGATGCGGGCCTCAGCCATGCCGCGCTGGCGGAAAAGGTCGGCGCCTCCTCCGCATCGGTGTGGCGCCGCATAAGGGCTTTGGAGCAAGCCGGGGTGATCGGCAAGACCGTCCGCCTCGCCGACCCCGAGGCGCTCGGCCGCTCGGTCAACGTGCTCTGCCAGGTGCGCATGAACCGCCAGACCACCGCCAGCCGCGCCGAATTCGAGCAGTTCATCCAGTCGCGCGCCGAAATCGTCGAATGCTATGCAATGTCGGGCGAGTGGGATTATCTGCTACGGATCGCAGTGAAGGACGTCGCCGACTACGACCGCTTCATCATGCGCGGCGTGCTGGCGCACCCGAGCGTTGCCAACGCCGCCAGCAATTTCGCGCTCCGTCAGGTGAAATATACGACGGAGATACCGGTTTAGCGCAGCTTGCCGAATCGGGTATATGACGTCGACGGAGAGCTAGTGATGCCAGTCAGACGAACGCGCATAATGTACATTGAAGATAAGTCGACCTGAACGGACCGGCACGGATCGGTCGCGTCACGTTCTCCAAATCCGGGCGATCAATTCACTACGACGGTCGCACGTTTCAGAATTTGGCCGGGAATGGGTTCAAGGCGAACTATTTCGACGTCGATACGGGCGACCATTATTGGATTTCAGGTCCGCGCAAAGATGGTTGCGACCGGCTTTACGAGGGCAGCACAATGCCCGTCGAGATCGATCCAGACGTCAAAGAGGAATATTGGCGGGACATTAGAGGTGCCTATCCGCACCAGCTTTCTCCGTAGACCAGCCTCTTCCATTTAAGTTCCGGCATTCTGAACGTATTTACCAGGCCATCGACGAAATGCAAATAGACAGCCGTTGGCTCCATAAATGGCTTTCCACTGCTGGCCTTTTCTGACTTGCAACAACCGTCCTCGACCGTACATCACAGCCACTCTCGCGTCTCCGACGACCCAGGCATCAAGCATTCGCTCAAACTCGTCGGCTATCTTTTCGAACGGAAAGAAATACGACCAGAAATCAGAAATTCCGAAATTGAGTTCGTCACAGTTTTGAAGACCGAGAGTCATGGCCATCGATAGTTTCGGCTGCTCCGGAAACGTCCAGCAGACCTCAATCGGCGCGTCTGTCTCGACGATGTAAATTAAACCATGGCGCTCAGCGAAGCGTTTGAATAAGGCCTGCGCCTCTTCGCTATAATCGCGTCGTCCCATTGCAAACTTCCTACGGCGGGAATGGCAATGTCGGCAAGCGTGTGCCAGGCACCGACTGCCACTTAAGTGACGGTGGAACCCTAGTGCGCTCCAGCAATTGAATCGCCCGCGATACGATTGCGGAGACGATGGCGATGGCGGCACGGCCTTATTGGAAGGGACAGATCCGGCTCGCGCTGGTCTCGATCCCGGTCGAAATCTATTCCGCGACCAAGAGCGGCGCGACGATCGCCTTCAACCAGATCCACGAGCCCACCGGCAAGCGCATCAAATATGAGAAGGTGGTGCCCGGCGTCGGCGCGGTCGATCCCGACGAGATCGTCAAGGGCTTCGCGCTCGCCAAGGGCAAATATGTGCTGCTGGAAGACGAGGAGATCGAAGCGGTCAAGCTGGAGAGCAAGAAGACGCTGGAGCTGACCCAGTTCGTCGATTCCCAGGAGATCGACCCGCTCTATTACGAGCGGCCTTATTATGTCGTCCCCGCCGACGATCTGGCCGAGGAGGCCTTCGTGGTGCTGCGCGAGGCGCTGCGGCATACAAAGAAGGTGGCGCTGGGGCAGCTCGCGATGCGGGGGCGCGAATATATCGTCAGCCTCAAACCCTGCGGCCGCGGCATCTTGCTGGAGACGCTGCGTTATGCCGACGAGGTCAACAAGGCGCAGGGCTATTTCCGCGACATCGGCGACGTGAAGCCCGACGCCGAACTGCTCGAGCTGGCCGAGACGCTGATCGACAAGAAAACCGCGAAGTTCGATCCGTCCAAGTTCCACGACCGCTATGTCGATGCGCTGAAGGATCTGATCGAGCGCAAATCGAAGGGCCGCAAGATCGAGACCGACGACGAGGCGCCGATGCCATCACGCGGATCAAACGTGATCGACCTGATGGCCGCGCTGAAGAAATCGGTCGAGAAGCCGGGCGCGGCGAAGAAAGCCTCTGCGAAGAAGGCCCCGGCGAAGAAGACCGCCAAGGCACCGGCGCGCAAGAAAGCGGCCAATGGCTGACGCTTTCCGCTCGTCCCGAGCGAAGTCGAGGGGCGCCAGCACGGCCGCATCAGATACGCCCCTCGACTACGCTCGGGACTAGCGAGGGATATAATGGCCAAGAAGCCCGACCCGCTCGAAACCTACAATCGCAAGCGTGATTTTGCGAAGACGAAGGAGCCTTCCGGCAAACGCGCTCGCAAGCCCGGTAACAGCTTCATGGTGCAGAAGCATGATGCGACGCGGTTGCATTATGATCTGCGGCTCGAAAAGGACGGCGTGCTCAAGAGCTGGGCGGTGACGCGCGGGCCGAGCCTAGACCCCGCCGACAAAAGGCTCGCGGTCGAGACCGAGGATCATCCGCTGAGCTACGCGACCTTCGAGGGCACGATTCCCAAGGGCGAATATGGCGGCGGCACGGTGATGCTGTGGGATCGCGGCACCTGGGCGCCGATCGCGGGCAAGGGCGCCGACGACCTGGACGAAGGCCATCTCCACTTCACGCTCGACGGCGAGCGGATGAAGGGCGAGTGGCTGCTCGTCCGCATGAAGCGCCGCCCGGGCGAGAAGCGCGACAATTGGTTGCTAAGGAAGGTCGAGGATGAACATGCCGGGGCGCCCGATGGGCTGACGGGGACGTATCTGACCTCCGTATCGACCGGACGGACGATGGACGAGATTGCGAAGGGAAAAGATCCTCCTCGGAACGGGGAGGGGGACCATGCGAAGCATGGTGGAGGGGGGGCTGCGTCTCGCTCCAGCCCCCCTCCACCACGCGCCAAGGGCGCGCGGTCCCCCTCCCCGTCCCGGGGAGGATTTAAGCCCCCCGCCTTTCGAAAACTGCAACTCGCGACCCTCGTCGATGCGGTGCCGGGCGGATCGGCGTGGCTGCACGAGATGAAATATGACGGCTATCGCTGCCTGCTCTCGATCGGCGGCCGGCGGGCGAAGATCTTCACACGCTCCGGGCTCGACTGGACGGACAAGTTCCCCGAGATCGCGGAGGCCGCCGCTGAGCTGGAGGTCGGCTCGGCGTTGCTCGACGGCGAGATCGTCAGCCTCGACGATCGCGGCGTCACCAGTTTCTCTGCACTCCAGCAGGCGATAAGCGAGGGCGGGCGCGGCCTCACCCTCTTCCTGTTCGACGCACTGGCAATCGACGGCAAAGACCTCACCAAGCTCCCCAATATCGAGCGCAAGGCGCGGCTCGCGTCGCTGATCGGCGAGGGCAAGCCACCCGCGATCCTCTATGCCGAGCATGTCGTAGGCGCGGGCGAGAAGCTGTTCGACGCGATGTGCGAAGCCGGCGGCGAAGGCATCGTCTCCAAGAAGGCCGACGCGCCCTATCGCGGCGCGCGCACGAAGAGCTGGCTCAAGGTCAAATGCACGCGGCGGCAGGAGTTCGTCGTTATGGGCTGGACGCCGAGCGACAAAGCGGGGCGCGCGCTGCGCAACCTGCTGCTCGGCGTGCGCGAGGGCAAGACGCTGCGCTATGCGGGCAAGGTCGGCACCGGCTTCTCTCAGGCAGTGATGACCGAGCTGATGGCGAAGTTCGACAAGCTCGGCCGTAAGACCGCGCCGGCGGAGGTTCCCCGCGCCGAGGCTCGCGGCGCACGCTGGGTGACGCCGAGCCTGGTCGCTGAAATCGCCTTCGCCGAGTTCACCGCGGAAAATGTCGTGCGCCACGCGAGCTTCCTGGGGCTCAGAAGCGACAAGAAGGCGGATGCGGTAACGGTCGAGAAGCCCGCCGCTCTCCCCGCGGCGGACAAGGACGACGTGCGCATCAGCAACCCCGATCGCGTCATATTCCCCGATGCGAAGATCACCAAGGGCGCCCTCGCCGATTATTATCGTGCGGTCGGGACGCTGATGCTCCCCACGCTCTCGCACCGGCCGGTGAGCCTGGTCCGCTGTCCGCAGGGTCGCGCGAAACATTGCTTCTTCCAGAAGCACGACGCGGGAAGCTTCGGCCCGCACGTCCATGCCGTGCCGATCCGCGAGAAGGACGGCGGCAAGGAGGATTATCTCTATGTCGAGGACGTGCCCGGCATTCTCGCCTGCGTGCAGATGGGGTCGATCGAGTTTCATGGCTGGGGATCGCGCGTCGAAGCAGTCGAGATGCCCGACCGGCTGGTGTTCGATCTCGATCCCGACGAGGGGCTTGGCTTCGATGCGGTGAAGAAGGCGGCGACGGACCTTCGCCGGTACCTCGACGACATCGGCCTCCAGACCTTCGCGATGCTGACCGGCGGCAAGGGCCTCCACGTGATCGCGCCGCTGACGCCGGAGGCGAAGTGGCCGGCGGTCAAGGACTTCGCCCAGCGCTTCGCGCTCGCGCTTGCCGAGGCGGAGCCGGATCGCTTCACCGCGACCATGTCCAAGGCCAAGCGCAAAGGGCGCATCTTCCTCGACTGGCTGCGCAACCAGCGCGGATCGACCGCGATCCTCCCCTACTCCGCCCGCGCCCGCGAAGGCGCGCCGATCGCCGCGCCGATCGCCTGGGACGAGCTTGCCGATTTCGAGGGCGGCAACGCGTTTTCGGTGAAGGATGCGGAGACATTGCTCGAACGTGCGTCGAGCCGGACGCTGCAAGGCTGGGGTGTCGCCGACCAGGTTTTGCCCGACGTCTAGGCAGCCTCGGCCGCCATCCAATCCGAGAATGATTTCATCGCCGCGCTCGGCTCGCGCGACTTGAGGCGCGTCAGCCAATAGGCGCCGGTCGCGACCGCCGCCGCGAATGGCTGGACGATCCGGCCGTCGGCCAGCTCGCGCTCGAACAGCCGCGGCGGCGCGAGCGCGACCCCTGCCCCCTGCATCGCCGCTTCGACCATCAGCCGCGAGGAATCGAACACCGGGCCGGTCAGCGGCGGCGGCTGGAGCCCGGCGACGCGGAACCAGTCCGGCCAGTCGTCGGCGCGGTAGGAGCGCAGCAATATTTCGCGCGCCAGGTCCTGCGGCTGTCGCAGGCGCTGGGCGGTCGCCGGGCTGCATAGTGGGGTGAAGGAGGGCTCGAACAGCCGCACCGCGTCCGTGCCGTGCCAGGCGCCGTCGCCGAAGCGGATGGCGTAATCGAGGCCCTCGGCGGCGATATCGACGCGGTTGTTGTTGGTGAGCAGCCGGAGGTCGATGAACGGATGCGCCTCCTGGAAGCGCGCGATCCGCGGCATCAGCCAGCCGACCGCGAAAGTGCCGACCACGCCGACGCTTAGCACTTCGCGCACCGCACCGCCGCGAAACCGGCCGAGCATGTCGGCGATGCGATCGAAGCTTTCGGTGAGCGCGGGCATCAGCGCCCTCCCCTCGTCGGTAAGCGCCAGCCCACGCGGCAGGCGGCGGAACAGGAGCGCGCCAAGCCGCTCCTCCAGCGCCTTCACCTGGTGGCTGAGCGCGGCGGGCGTCACGCACAGCTCGATCGCCGCATTGGTGAAACTCAGATGCCGCCCCGCCGCCTCGAAAGCACGCAGGGCGTTGAGCGGAAGATTGGGGCGGATCATGCACACCCGTTAGTTTTTCTAAACACAGCGCCGAGCTATCATCGTTTGCCCCGCGGCGCCACCAAAGGCAGTTTTCGGCAGAAATCAGACCCTGTCTTCGGGAGAACTGTCATGCGCCGACTGAGCATTCTCGTATCGCTTCTACTTGCCACGGCCGCGCCCGCCGCGGCGAACGATCCCAAATGGAGCGAGCCGATCGCGCCGTTCAAGATCGCCGACGGGCTCTATCATGTCGGTTCGCGCGACATTGCGGCCTTTCTGATCGACGGCGGCAAGGACGGGCTGGTCCTGCTGGACGCGGGTGTGCCGGATTTCGCGCCGCGCGTGATCGAGAATATCCGCACGCTGGGCTTCGATCCCAAGCGCGTGCGCATCCTGCTCAACAGCCAGGCGCATTTCGACCATGCCGGTGGCCTTGCCGCGATCCAGAAGGCGACCGGCGCCAAGCTGCTACTGAGCGCGCCCGATGCGGCGTTGATGAAGCGCGGCGGCAAGCGCGACTTCGCTTTCGGCGACGCCGTCCCCTACCCTGTCGCGCGTGTCGACGGGATCGTGAAGGACGCCCACCGCGTGACGATCGGCACCGCGACGCTGACCGCCCACATCACTCCGGGTCATACCAAGGGCTGCACGACGTGGACGATGCCGCTGAAGGTAGACGGCGCGACGAAGACCGCGCTCTTCATCTGCGGCACCTCCGCGCCGGGCTACCGTTTGATCGGCAACCCCGCCTATCCCAACATCGTGGCCGATTTCCGCGCCAGCTTCGCGAAGCTGAAGGCACTGCCCTGCGACATCTTTCTCGGTTCGCACGGCTCCTATTTCAACATGGACGAAAAACGGGGCCGGGCCGGCGCGACGCCGAACCCGTTTCTCGATCCGGAAGGCTGCAGCGCCTTCCTCGATGCTTCCAGCCGCCGCTTCGAAACAGAGCTAGCCAAGCAGCAGGCGGATCATTTGCGCGCGGGGACCGTCCAGAAATAGATTCGCGACCCGTCGATCTCCTGCTCTGCTTCCGGCTCCCAGTCGCCCATGCGGAAGGCGTGGCTGACGATGCGCGTACCGGGCTTCAATTCGGCGAGCAACTTGGGCCGCAGCTTCTCGTTGAGGCTGTCGAGCAGATAGAGCGTCACCACGGTCGCTTCGCTGAAGTCGGATTTGAAGAGGTCCGCCTGCCTGAAGGTGACCAGATTGGTGACGCCCGCCGCTTTGGCATTGGCATTGGCTTCCTTGATCCGCTCGGGATCGATGTCGATGCCGGTGCCACGCACGCCGAACTGTTTGGCGGCGGTGATCGGGATGCGGCCGTCGCCCGAGCCAAGATCGTAGAGCACGTCGCCCTTCTTGACCTTCGCCATCTTGAGCATCGCATCGACGACCGGCTGCGGCGTCGGCACGTAGATAACGTCGGGCCGCGCGGCTTCGAGCTGCGGCTCCGCGGTGTTCTGCGAATGGATCGCCGCCGCGGACGCGAGCGCGGCGGCACCTGCCACCGCCAGGACCATGAACTTCATGCCGTCACCTCCTCTTCGTTCGGAACTTCGAGAAACAGAAGCAGCAGCGCACCGACACCGAGCACGGCGACGCCGAACAGCGCGCTCGCGCCGGTGTAGGCGAGGCTGGAATAGAGGAGATAGGCGCTGGTGAGGCAGAAGAGCGCGGGCAACATCGGGTAGAGCGGCACGCGGAACGGCCGCTCGGCGCCCGGATCGCGCGCGCGGAGCACGAACAGCGAAACACCGACGAGAAGCAGGAACAGCCAGAACACCGGCGCGGTATATTCGACCGCATGCTGGAAACCGTCGCGGGTGAAGGCACCGGCGATGACAAGTGCCAGCGCGATCACCGCCTGCGCCACCAGCGCGTTGCGCGGCGTGCCATGCGCCTCGTCCCATTTGCCGAGCCAGGCGAGCTGCGGGAAATTGCGTCCCATCGCGTAGCTGGTGCGCGCGCCGGTGATTGCGCTGGCGTTGAGCGAGGTGAGCGCGGCGATCGCGACCATCAGGCTGATGACCACCGCGCCCGTGGGCCCCAGCGTCGCATTCATCATGTCTGACGCCACGGCTTCCGATCCAGCGATGCCGTCGAGGCCGAGCACGCGGAGATAGGCATAATTGACCAGCAGATAGAGCACCGTCACCAGCGTCAGCCCGCCGACCAGCGCCCAGGCGATCCGTCGCTTTGGACCGCGCAGCTCCGCCGACACATAGGCCGCTTCGCTCCAGCCGCCGAAGGTGAGCAGCACGAAAACGAGGACCAGCCCGACCTGCGCCTCGCCCGACGGCGGCGGCAGCCTGGTGCCCTCCGGCGCGAACAGCAGGCCGGCGCCGATGATGAGCAGCAGCCCGCCGACCTCCATCGCGGTCAGCCACATCTGGCTGCCCATCCCGCGATGGACGTGGAGCCAGTTGATGAGGGTGAAGGCGATGACGGCGCCGGCGGCATAGAACGCCGGCCCCATCGGCCCGATCGGCAGCACCGCCGCGATATAATCGCCGAAAACGAAGGCGAGCAAAGCGATCGAGCCGGTCTGGATCACCGACAGCCGCGCCCAGGCGTAGAGGAAGCTTAGCCGCCGCCCGAAGGCGCGGGTGAGGAAATGATAGTCACCGCCGGCGCTGGGATAGGTCGAGGCCAGCTCGGCATAGACGAGCGCGCCGACGATAGAGAGCAATCCCCCGACGAACCAGGTGAGGAGGAAAACCGTCTCGCTCCCGGCATTGGCGGCGACGAGCGACGGGGTGCGGAAGATGCCGGCGCCGATGACTATGCCGACGGTGAGCACGATCACGTGGCGAAGGCCGAGCGTCTGACCGGGACCGGACGCCCTCGCTTCCGCCTCTGCCGTCATCGTCGGCCAATCCTCGCGACTGTCATTCTGCTGCTTCTCCCGCGCCCGACTTGCATTGAACGACCTTTCGGCACGGAAAGTTGCGCCGCGAACCGATTTGCGCCTTCTGTATTGCCCTGATAATACACATTGGCTCTTGCGCAGATGCGGCCCTCTCCCCCATCTTGCCGGGACCGACGTTCGACATGGGAAGCGACATGGCCACCGAAACCAAGCTGAAGCTCGATCCGCCCGAGGTGCTGACGCCGGTCGCGCCGCAGGATGCCGCGGGGCTGGTGCCGCTGAAGGACAGCGAGCGATCGGCGCTGCAAGTGAAGGTGGACACCTTCGTCGACGAGCTGGTGACGATCGACGCCAATTCGCCCGAGTTCGGCAAGAAGGTCGATCAGCTCACCGCGATGGGCCGCAAGGAAATCGCCGAGGCCGCGGGCGCCTCCAACCGCTTTCTCGACCGACCGGTAAAGGCGATCGACAGCGACACCGGCATCGGCAGCGACCTCACCCAGCTCCGCAAGACGGTCGAGGATCTCGATCCCAGCCGCCAGGGCAAACTGACCGGGCGCAAGAAGTTTCTCGGCATCATCCCCTTCGGCGGCAAGTTGCAGGGCTATTTCCGCCAGTATCAGTCGGCCCAGACGCACATCTCGGCGATCCTGGCGCGGCTCGCGTCGGGCAAGGACGAGCTGCTGATGGACAATGCCGCCATCGACACGGAGCGCGCGGGCCTCTGGAAGACGATGGGCAAGCTCGAGCAGATGATCCACATCTCGAAAACGATGGACGCGAAGCTCGAGGAGAAGGCGAACGAGCTCGACGCGACCGACCCCGCCAAGGCCAAGGCGATCCGCGAGACGGCGCTGTTCTATACCCGTCAGCGCACCACCGATCTGCTCACCCAGATGGCGGTGACGGTGCAGGGCTATCTCGCGCTCGATCTCGTCAAGAAGAACAATGTCGAGCTGGTGAAGGGCGTCGACCGCGCATCGACCACCACGGTCTCGGCGCTGCGCACCGCGGTGACGGTGGCGCAGGCGCTGACCAACCAGAAGCTGGTGCTCGATCAGATCACGGCGCTCAACACCACCACGGCCAATGTCATCGACGGCACGGGCACGATGCTGAAGAACCAGACCGGCGAGATCCACAAGCAGGCGGCTTCGGCGACCATCCCGCTGGAGACGCTACAGCGCGCCTTCCAGAACATCTACGACACGATGGACCAGATCGACCAGTTCAAGCTGCAGGCGCTTGGCAACATGAAGCAGACCGTCGACACGCTCTCCAACGAGGTCGAGAAATCGCGCGGCTACATCGCCCGCGCCGAGGGTGTGTCGCAGAACCGGCTCGAAGCGGCGACGCCGCTGACCGCGATCGAGGGCTGAGATGGCGCGGCCGCCCGCCAGCGTCGACGAAGCGATCGCGCGGTTCGACGATCTCATCGCGCGCTACGATCACGGCACGCCAGCGGCCGGCGCCGCACGGCGCCGCGACATCGGCCGCAGCGCGCGATCGATGGGCCGCCGGATCGCCAATATCGGTATGGCGGTGGGTGCCCTGCTGGTCGCGACGATCGGCTTCGGGCTGATCGTCGGGCCGATCGGGATCAGCGGGCTGTTCCTGATCGCGGTGGCGATCGTGGCGATCCTTCTGTTCTTCTCCTTCTGGCCGGGCGAGCGGCCGATCGCCGCAGCGCCGTTCACGTCCGAAATGTCTAACCGCGACGTGGTGAGCCGGCTCGATTCGCTGCTCAGCCGCCGCCGCACCGCGCTGCCGGTCACGGCCGGGCGCAAGATCGACGCGATCTCGGCGCAGCTCCCGCTGCTCGAATCGCGGCTCGGCGGCATGGAGACGCTCGATCCGCTGGCGCAGGACGCGCGGCGGCTGATGGGCCAGCACATCCCCGAGCTGCTCGATCGCTACGAGAAGGTGCCCGCCGCCTACCGCCACGAGCGCGACGGCGGCGGCCTGACGGTCGACGAACGGCTGGTCGCCGGGCTAGACGCGGCCAAGGACGCCCTCGACGATCTCGGCCGCAAGATGGCCCGCGACGATCTGAGTGCCTTCGAAGCCAAGGGCCGTTTCCTAGAAAGCCGCTACAAGGACCCAGACACTTAAACTCCCCTCCCTCAAAGGGAAGGGCCGGGGGGGGGTCGCGGCTGAGCCGGCTCGATGCCGGCGAAGACGCTTCAAGCCCCGAAAGGCTCGCTTCGCTCGCACCCACCCCAAACCCCTCCCTGAAATCAGGGAGGGGCGTTAAGGGTGCCGTATGCCGCGCCTGATCGACCGCATCCTACCGGACCGCTTCATCCTCTGGCTGCTCGCGACGGTCGGCGTCGCGACCTTGCTGCCGGTGCGCGGGATCGCCGCCGATGTCGCAGAATGGGCGACGCTGGCGGCAATCTTCCTGCTGTTCTTTCTCCACGGCGCGCGGCTGCCGCGCGAGGCGCTGGTCAAAGGCTTCACCGACTGGCGACTGCACCTCGCGATCTTCGCGGCGACCTTCATCCTCTTCCCGATCGCCGGCCTTGCGCTGTCGCGGCTGCTGCCGGGATTGTTCTCGCCCGAGATCTGGACGGGCATCCTTTTTCTCTGCGCCCTGCCCTCCACAGTGCAGTCGTCGATCGCCTATACGTCGATGGCGGGTGGCAATGTCGCGGGGGCAGTGGCGGCGGCGGCGGGTTCGCAACTTCTGGGCGTATTCCTGACGCCGCTGCTACTCGGTGCGCTGCTCGCGGCGCAGGGCAGCGGGATCGCGCTTGGCGGTATCTGGAAGATCGTCCTCACGCTCTTCGTGCCGTTCGTGTTTGGCCATCTGCTGCGGCCGACGATGCTCGGGGTGATCGAGCGCCACCCGAATCTCGTCTTTGCGGTCGACAAGGGGACGATCCTGCTCGCCGTCTATGCAGCCTTTTCCGCGGCGATGCTTGACGGACTTTGGCAGCGCGTGCCGCCTGCCGAAATCGGTGTCGTCGCGGGCTTCGTGACCGTGTTGCTCGTCGCCGCGCTCGGCGCGACCGCGGCGATCGGGCGGCTGGGCGGGTTCGCCCGCGAAGATCGGGTCGCGATCCTCTTCTGCGGCACCTTCAAGTCGGTGGTGAGCGGCGTGCCGATGGCGCATATCCTCTTCCCGGGCGCCGCGGCCGGGTTCGTCATCCTGCCGATCATGCTCTACCACGCCGCCCAGCTCGTGGCCTGCGCCTGGGTCGCGGCGTGGATGGGTCAGAGGGTTCCATCCGCGGAGAGAACATAGCCGGCCGAGCCGAGCTGGAAGCCCGCGGCGGTCAGCCGGTCGCGCGCCGCATCGTCCTGCGGCCGCACGGCGAGCTGGATCGCGTAGCTGCCATCGGCGCGGAGGCGGAAATTGAGCGATTCCATCCCCGATGCGCTGGCGAGCGGCAGCAGCAACGCGCCCTGATCGCAGCGCGCATTGCCGGTGAGCGAGGGCGGCAGGGTCAGCCCGCCGACATCGCCCGCAATGCTCGCGGTCACCGCCCCTTCGGCACTAGCACAGAGACCGTCCGCGAACCGCACGCTCAGCCCTTGTGCATCGAGCGCAGCGACCGGCAGCGGCCCGAACGCCGAGCCGATGTCGAGCTTGCCGGTGAGATCGTCGACGCCAAAGGCATGGCGCGACACGGTGATCGCGCCGGTGAACGGATTGGCTTCGTCGCGCCGCTCCAGATCGACGCGCGCGCGGCCGAGGAACAGCGGCAGCGCGTTGAGCCGCGCATCGAGATCGCCGAGCGCGACCGGACCAAGCTGCGCTTCGCTGAGCGCGCCATACCAGATGCTGCCGCGCGCCTCGCGTGCCGCAAAACCGCGCACATCGAGATCGAGCCAGCCGAGCACCAGCCGGAGCGGCAACAGCGCGATCAGCGCGAACAGCAAGGCGCAGAGGAAGAACAGACTGCGGCCGAGCGGCAGGCGGATACGCATCAGCCGCCCCTCCGCCGGAAGGTCGCCTGCGCCGAGACGGTAGGATCGGCATTGGCGGTGACGGTGAGCCGCGCGACGACGAGGCCGCGCGCTTCCATCTGGCGTATCCAGCCGAACAGCGCCTGCGGCCGTGCGCTGTCGATGGTGATGCTCGCCTCGCTCTCGCTCACCCGCTCGACCCGCGCCACCGGGAAGCCCGCCTCGGTAGCGGACTGGTTGAGCATCGTGTCGATCGGCCCGCCGAGATTGGCCGGCGCCTCGTTCTGAAGGCCCTGGATCGCGGCGGCGTTGGCGCGCGCCTCCGCCAGCGCGATTGCGGCGGCGCCATGCCGCTCCCGCGCGGCGGACAGCGCGTCGTCGAGCGGGCGGATGACGAGCAGCCAGGCGAGCACCAGCGCGGCGAGCCCGCCCATCGCCAGCAGCAGGCGCTGCTCGCGCAAGGTTCGGCCCTGCCACCAGCGCTTGAAGCTATCGATCATGATCCGCGCACCGTAAGATCGACGATCTGCCGGCCGCCGCCGCTGCGCGGCGCACCGGCTTCGACGGTCAATCCGCCGGCGCGGATGCCATCCTGCACCGCGGCAAGCGTCGCATCGCCATCCCCCTGCACCGCGGCGCGCAGGCTGCCGTCGCGATCGAACACCAAGGATTGCAGCTCGGCATTGGGCGTCGCGCGGATCGCGTCGAACAGGATGCCGGAGAGCGCACCATAGCCGAGCCCCGCGCCGCGCAGATCGGCAAGGCGGCGGGTGATCGCGATGCCGGGATCGGAGGCGGTGCCGGCACCCGGCGCGGCTTGCTCGGCGACCATCGCGAGCTCTGCCTCCAGCCCGTCGGCGGCGCTGGAATAGCGCAGGATCGCGGCGATCTGGATCGCCAGCGTCAAGACGAGAATGCCGAGCGCGAGCGCGGCGAGGCGGCGCACGACCGGCCATTCGATCTTCCAGCGCTTGCGCTTCGCGAACGGCCCTTGGCGGAGATTGATCGCGGGTTCGGTAATAGCGGCGTCCAGCCCGTCCTCGAAGCCCGCCCGGTCGAGGGCCGTGACGGGCGCGTCGCCAAGCACCAGCGCGGCGAGCTCCGGCTCGATGGCGAAGGCGTCGGATCGGCCGCGCCACAGCGGCACCGCGCCGCGATCGAACCGCGCATAGCCTTCATCGGGTGCGGCGATCAGTAGCGGCTCGGGCAGGATGAGGTCGGGATCGAACCCGTCGGCCTGGAGGCGCCCGATCCAGCCCGCCATCGGGAGTGCCGGGACGATGCCCACCGCGCGCACCGGCTCGTCGGGCAATTCCGGACCGACCGAGACATGCATGTCGGCGAGTGGCTGGGCGGAGACGTCGGCGGCGGCGATCCGCGCGGCGGCCACCGCCTGCAACGGCGCGAGGCCCGCAGGTACTTCCAGCCAGTGCATCGCGACGCTGTCGCCCGGGACGATCGCGGCGATCAGCGGCGCGCGCGCGTCCTCGGTCACCAAAGGGATCACATCCTCGGCGGCGCCGCGCGCGACCACCTGCCCATCGGACAGGCGCAGCCAGCCTTCTCGATCGCCCGCGGCGTCGAGGAAGATCAGCAGGGCGTCGATGGCGCTCAATCCTCACTCCCCCAACGTCGCGCAATCACCCGCGCCGGCCGTATCCGGGCGTCGATCAGCGCCGATTCCCTCAATTCCGCCCCCTGCAGCGCGATGCGGATATCGACCGAGAACCAGCGCGTCCTTAGCTGAGGTTGCAGTTGAACGTCGAGGGGAAGCAGCACGCTCTGCATCGGCCCGAGCCGATAGAAATCGTAGAGATTGTCCCATCCCGCCACCGGCCGCGCCGCGATTGCCGCGCGCGCCGTTTCCAGCGGGATCTGGTCGGGCGCGAGCATCGCGAGGAGCGGCGCCTGTTCGACGCTCAAGGTGTTGATGTTGATCGGGGAGAGATCAGCGCTGGGCAGCGCGCAGATCCACGGGCGGACCTGCGCGTAGATTTCCGGCGTCATGCCCTGCACCGCGCGCAGCTCGGTGACGTCGGCGAACAAAGTGTTGCCGGCGCGATAGGGCTGCGCGGCTCCGGCGTAGACCGCATCCTCGCCGCCGCCGACGCTGGGGATATCGTCGCCGTCGACCCAGTCGCCCGCCGACGCCGCGATCCGGTCCGCCGGGCCCTGCGGCACGCCGAGCAGCCGCATCAGCGCCGAGAATTGCGCGACGCCGGTCGCGCGCGGCACCAGAGGATTGGGCGGAACACCTTCCGCCACGCTGTTGATGTTGAAACAATTTCCCCCGTCGCGCACCGTCGCTTCGGCGAGGCCGAGATCGTCGGGCAGCGGGATGCGGCGGACGCCGCCGTTCCATCCCCCCGCGTTGGTGGTACGCTGCGCGTCGAGCGCAAGCAGATCGTCGGCGGTCAGCGCCATCAGCGATTCGATGCCGACCGCGAAGGCGCGCGCCTGATCGAGCGCAGCAGTGTTGATCGCGAGCGCGGTCGAGAGGCGCAGCTTCTCCAATGCCGCGGCGGTCAGCGCGCCCATCACCGCGACGAGTAGCAGCACCGCGAGCAGCGCCGCGCCGCGCTCGGACGGGCGAACCCTCACAGCGTCACCCCGACGAGGAAGAGCTGGCGGATGTTGCCGTAGCGTTCGGTGTCGATCGTGAGTTCGACCGCGCGGGGCAGATCGACCGGGCGGTTGGGATCCCAGCGATCGCGCCATTCGCCGCGCTGGTCGCGATAGCGGAGACGGACCGCGCGCACGCCTTCGATCAGTACCGTGGGAGGCATCGCCGCCGCACCGTCGACGAAGCGCCAGGCCCGCCGCTCCAGCCGCCCCTCTCCCAGCAGATACTCGACTTTCTGGATCGAAGGGCGATCGGCATTGTCGAGATTTTCCCAGCCGCGGCGGGTGAAGCCCATCAGCACCGTCTGGCCGCCGTCATTGCCTTCGAACGCCGGCCGCGGCGCCCCGGCCTCGTCGCGGGTGAGGCGTTCGGTCGCCTGCGCGAGATCGGCGGTCAGGATCGCGCCAGTGCGCCGCACCTCCGACAGTTCGCCGAGCCGGGCGTTGGCGGCGTCCTGCGCGCGCACGCTGAACGAGAGCAAGGCGACGCCCGCTGCCGACAGCATCCCGAAGATGAGCAAGGCCACGAGCAGCTCGACGATCGTGAAGCCGCCCTCCCCCGATGACGCGCGGATCATTGCGCTGCGCGCCGGAAGATGACCAGCCGCGCCGCTTCCGGGCCGAGCTGGCCTTGCACGCTGATATTGATCTGCTGGATGCGCGGCTCGGGCGAGAGGCCGGTGACACGCGTCCACGTCCAGCTCCGCCCGGCATTCTCGACCTGCCCAGTCTCGGTGCCGAGCGCGGGCGGGACAGGATCGGTCATTGCCTCGATCGCGACGTTGCGCGCGACGATCTGCGCGAAGGCCTGTTCCTGGAGGCGCGCGGTGTTCGAGACCGTCGCGCCCTCGAGCCGCAGCAAGGCAAGCGCGGCGAGGCTGAAGATAGCGAGTGCGACAAGCATCTCGATGAGAGTGAAGCCGCCTTCGCACGCGTCCTCCGCGCGCGAAGGCGCCCTAGCGAAAGCGGGAGCCCAGTCTTCCGATCGTTCAGCGGACGACATGGATCTTCCCGTCATAGGCGACATCGATCGCCGCCTCGCTGTCGCCGCGCCGGAGGAGCACGCGCGCCGGCTCGACGATGCCGGTTGCGTCGAAGACGATCCGCGCCTCCTGCCCCGGCGCAACTGCGGCGAGGGTGCCGCCGTCCCACGGCACTTCGGTGACCGGCACGCCGCCCAGTGGCTGCCAGCCGCCCGGGCCGCGCTGATCGAAGCCGTAACCGGATGCGGTGACGCGGATCGAGGTGGCGCGGGCATCGATCACCGCGCGGTCCTGCACCGCCTTGGCACGCGCGGCGAAACGCTCGGCCTCGCCGATCAGATGGCTGCGGTCGCCAGGAATCGCGAGCACCACCGCAGTCGAGACGATCGCGATGATGGTCAGCACGATCAGCAGCTCGACGAGGGTGAAGCCGTCGCTATGCGAGCAGAATGCGCGGTCAGCCGCTCCAGTTGCTGATGTCGGCATTCTCATTCTCGCCGCCCGCGCGGCCATCGGCGCCGTACGATATGATGTCGAACGCCTGCCCGTTCGCCCCCGGCACCGCGTAGCGATAGGGGTTGCCCCAGGGATCGTCGGGAAGTCGCTTGACGAACCCGCCCGCGACCAGCGCTTGCAGCCCCTCCTGCCCGTTGGGATACCGCAGGTTGTTGAGCCGGTACATTTCCAGCCCCTGCTCCAGCGTCGCGATGTCCGCCTTCGCCTTGGTGACCGCGCTCTTGTCGAGCGCCGGCGTCACGTTGATGACGACCACCGTCGCGAGCAGTCCGAGAATGACGATCACCACCATCAGCTCGACGAGGGTGAAACCTTCCTCGTCGTCCTGACGGCGAAGGCGGCCGAGTGTCGAAAGAAGGCGCATGTCTATCCTATTCCGCCCGCAAGCGTGTCGAGTTGGAGGATGGGGAGCAGGATCGATAGCACGATCAGCGCCACGATCATGCCCATCACGATGATGATCGCGGGTTCGAGCAGCGACAGCGCGGTGGCGGTGAAGCCGTCGAACTCGCGCTCCAGATAGTCGGCGGCGCGCTCCAGCATGATGTCGAGCTTGCCCGACGCCTCGCCCGATGCGGCAAGATAGACGAGCAGCGGCGGGAAGATGCCGGCGCGGCGCAGCGCGACCGACAGGCTGCCGCCGGTGCGGATCGCCTCGGTGATGTCCGCCGAAGCCGCGCGCAGCGCGCGATTGTGCACCGTCTGGGTGGTGAGCTTCAGGCCTTCGAGCAGCGGCAGGCGGCTCGCCACCATCGTCGAAAGCGTCCGCGCCATGCGTGCGGCGTGAAGATCGCGCATTAGCCGGCCGAGCAGCGGGATCTTGAGCAGGCGGCGATCCACGCTCATCCGAAACCGCTCGTCGCGCATCGCCCGCGCGAAAAGGAGGATCAGGCCCACGATCGCGGCAAGCAGCAGCCACCACCAGTTGCCGAGGAAATTCGAAAGGCCGATGACGATGCGGGTGAGCAACGGCAGCGCCTGCCCGACATCCTCGAACTGCTCGACAACCTTGGGCACGACGAACACCATCAGCGCAAAGACCACGAAGGTCGCGACGATCGAGAGGATCACCGGATAGGCGAGCGCGCTCATCACCTTGCCGCGGACCTCGGCCTGGCGCTCCTGGAGGTCGGCAAGGCGGGCGAGGATCTGCGGCAACGTCCCCGATCCTTCGCCCGCGGAGACCATCGCGCGGTAGAGCGGTGGGAAGCTCGACGGCTCGCGCCCCATCGCTTCGGACAGGCGGCGGCCCTCGACCACTGCCGTGTGCACGGCGTCCAGCACGCGGCGGACGTGCTCCTGCTCGGACTGGCGCGCGATCGTGCGGAGCGATTCCTCGAGCGGACTGACCGTGACCAATGTCGCGAGCTGGCGGGTGAAGAGCGTAAGCTGCTTCGAGCTCAGTCGGCGGCGGAAGCGGAAGCTGCCGCGCGACAGCAACGGCGATGCCGATGCGCCGGTCGATGGCTCCATGCGCACCACATAGAGTCGGCGGTTACCGAGCAGCGCGCGGGCGGCGTCGGCATTGTCGGCGCGCACCGATCCGCGCTTCTCGCGGCCGGCGGTGTCGAGCGCCAGATAGTCGAAATCAGACATGTTCCGGCTCGGCCTCCCGGCGCGAGATGCGGACGGCTTCCTCGGGCGTCGTCACCCCTTCGCGCACCAGCGCCCGCGCCGCCGCGCCGAGATTGGGGGCGCCGCGGAAGGCGTGGCTGGCGATCACCGCCTCGTCGCCGCCGGAATTGATCAGCCGCCGGATCGTTTCATCGATGCGCACCGCCTCGAACACGCCGATCCGGCCCTTGTAGCCGCTCTGCCCGCATTCGGAGCAGCCGCGCGCCTCGTATATCGTCGTGCCGGGATCGAAGCCGAGCAAGGCACTGACCGAGCCCGACGCCTGCACCGGCACCCGGCAATGCGGGCAGAGCCGTCGCACCAGCCGCTGCGCGATGACGGCGCGGAGCGTGGAGGCGAGCAGGAACGGCTCGATCTTCATGTCGCGCAGCCGCGTGATCGCGCCGACCGCGTCGTTGGTATGCACCGTCGAAAGCACAAGGTGACCGGTGAGCGACGCCTGGACGGCGATGTCCGCCGTCTCGCGATCACGGATTTCGCCGACCATAACGACGTCGGGATCCTGGCGGAGGATGGCACGAAGCCCGGTCGCGAACGTTAGGCCGACCTTGTCGTTGACCTGCGTCTGGCCGACGCCCTCCACCGCATATTCGACCGGATCCTCGACCGTGAGGATGTTGCGGCTGCCGTCGTTGAGGAGGCGCAGCCCCGCGTAGAGCGAAGTCGTCTTGCCCGATCCTGTCGGGCCAGTGACGAGCACGATGCCGTTGGGTTCGGCGAGCGCGTCGCGGAAGACCGCCTCGATCGCGGGCGGCATGCCCAGCTCCTCCAGCCCGATTCCGGCATTCTCCTTGTCGAGGATGCGCAGCACCACACGCTCGCCGGCGCGGCTGGGCAGCGTCGAGACGCGGACGTCGAGCAGCTTGCCGCCGAGCGTGAGGCCGATGCGGCCGTCCTGCGGGATGCGCCGTTCGGCGATGTCGAGACGCGCCATCACCTTGATGCGGCTGACCACCACCGGCGCGACGTGCGGCGGCATCCGCAGCGTCTCGCGCAGCACGCCGTCCACGCGCATCCGCACGACGAGGCCGGTCTCGTAAGGCTCGATGTGGATGTCGGACACGCCCTGCCGCGCGGCATCGGCAATGATGCCGTTGATGAGGCGGATCGCGGGCGCATCGTCGGCGGAGTCGAGCAGATCATCCGCGGTCGGAAGATCGGTGGCGAGATGCGCGAGATCGTCCCCCAGGCCGAGCGATCCCGCCGCGTCGGCGGCGAACTGACCGTCCATCGCATAGCGATCCGAGAGGATGCGATCGAAGGCGTCGGGCGCGGCGAACTGCACGTCGAACGGCCGCGCGAGATAGCGCCGAACCTCGATCAGCGCCTTGGGATCGGCGCCCTCCTTGAGCGCGACCTGGAGATGGCCGTCCTCCTCCCCCAACAGCGCGACACCGAAGCGCTTGGCGAAGGGATAGGGAATGTTGACGGGAAGCGCGCGCTCGGCGGTCAGCTCGATCGCATCGCCAGCCTGCTCGGCCGCGGTCGCGGGGGCGTCGCCGCCCTCCCTACTGCCGCGGCCGATCTTCACGGCTGGGGATCGCCGACTTGCGGCATTACCGGTGTCACCACCTGATCGCCCGCCTGCGGCGCGACCGGCGCGATCGCCGGCTGCAAAGTGCCCGCCGGATCATAAGAGCTGCTACCCGGCGGCACCGCGCCCATATAGTCGCGCACCAGCTCGTCGATGCTCGGCTCCTGGTTCGGATCCTGCAGGAACTGCATGCCGCGGATATAGCCGTAACGCCGGTCGGTCATCCGCCGCGCATCCTCCGCCGAGCGCAGGATGGTCGGGCGGATGAAGACCATGAGGTTGGTCTTTGCGCGCGCGCGGCCCTTCGACTGGAATAGCGCGCCGAGCAGCGGGATGTCGCCCAGCAGGGGGATCTTCTCGATCGTGCGCCGCTCATTGTCGTCGAGGAGGCCGCCAATGCCGACGATGTCGCCGTCGTCGACGGTGATCGTCGTCTCGATCTCGCGCTTGTTGAGGATGAGATCGGAGAAATCGGACGAGACCGGCCCGGCGATCGAGCTGACTTCCTGCCGAAGATCGAGCTTGATCGTGCCGCCGGCGTTGATCTGCGGCTTCACTTCGAGGCTGATACCGACGTTCTGCCGCTGGACGGTGCGGAAGGCGTTGTCGAAATTGTCGCTCAGCGCCTCGCCGGTGGTGATCGGGATTTCCTGGCCGACGAGGATGCGCGCCTCACGATTGTCGAGCGTCATGATCGACGGCGTCGACAGGATGTTCGACTTGTTGTCGGACTTCACCGCGTTGACGATCGCGCCGAAGATCGCGTTACCGCTACGGAAGCCGATCCCCGCGAGCCCTGCATTGGCGCCGAGCAATTGCTGCGCCGCCGCCTGCTGGAGCGTGTCGGCGAGCGACGAATTCTGCGTCGTCGTCACCACCTGGCCGTTGACCGTGGTCGTGGTCGTCCGCAGCCGCTCCGCCGCGATCGCACCGGCGATGGTCGCGATGTTCGGGCTGGCGTTGGAATAATTGGTCACCGCGAACGGGATGTTGCTGCCCTTGAGCCCGGCGAGCAGGAGCTGAACGCCAAGCTGCTTGGCCGCATTGTCGGCGATCTCGACGATGATCGCCTCGACCAGCACCTGCTCGCGCCTTGTGTCGAGCTGGCGGATCACCTCGCCCAATTGGCGCTGCACGTCGATCGGCGCCGCGATGACGATGGCGTTGGCGCCTTCGAACCGGGTGACGATCGCGCTCTTGTTGCCGAACGCGCCGACGCCGTTTCCGCCCGTGGTTGCACCTGTCGCAGCAGGCGCGGCGGCGGGCGTGGCCGAGATGGCGGTGGGCTCGGCGACGGTGCGGTTGCCGGTCTGCGTGCGGATCGTCCGCTGCTGCGGCGCCGCCTGCTGCGCCGGCTGGCCGAGCAGGGTTTGGAGCACCGGAAGGAGCTGCGCGGCATCGGCATGTTCTAGGAAGACGACGCGGATTTCGGTGCCGCTCGCGGCACGCCGGTCGAGATCGCGGGCGACTTCGGCGAGCCGCGCGACGGCGGCGGGATCGCCGCGAAGCGCGATCGAGTTGGAGCTGTCCACGGGCACCACGGATACCGCGGCGGCACGCCCCTCCCCGCCCCCGCCGACCAGCGCGGTTAACGCCTCGGCGATCTCGCGGGCGCCGGCATTTTCGAGCGCGACGAGCTGCGTCGAAGAGGAATCGCGGTCGATGCTCGACAGGATCTGGCGGATACGGCCGATATTGTCGGCGAAATCGGCGACGATCAGCGAGTTGCGGTTGGCGGTGACCGATCCCTCGCGGCTGACCAGCGGGCGGACGCTGTCCACCGCCGAGGCGGCGTCGATGTTGCGCAGCCGGAAAATCTCGGTGACGAAGCTGTTGGGGCTCGGCGCGCGGCCGACGCGACTGGCGGTCGTGGCGGCGCTGGCGACCGGCTGGACGCGCAGCGCGCCGCCCTGCGCCGGCACCGCGACGAGGCCGTTGGCGCGCAGCGTCGAGAGGAACAGCTCGAAATATTCGGAGCGTGACAAAGGCCGCTGGGTGACGACCGATACCTTACCCTGCACGCCCTGATCGACTATGATCGTCCGCCCGGTGACGCGCGCGGCATCCTCGATAAAGGCGCGGATGTCGGCTTCGCGGAGGTTGACGACATATTGCGCCATCGCCGGCGCCGCCGACACCGAAGCGAGCGCCATCGCGATGGCGATGCGGAGACCGCGGCGGCTCATTGCGGCGCCCTCACGGTGAGCGGCACGTTCTGCCCGCCGCGCTCGACCTCGACCGAGACCTGACTGTCGCGCACCTGATTGGCGAGCGCGCGGGCCTGCTCGGCGCCGGTGACGCGCTGGCCGTTGACCGAGACAATGACGTCGCCCGGCTGGAGGCCCGCGGCGCGGAACGCCTCGCCATTGCCCTGCGGATTGACGGTGACGCCGGTCACCTTCCCGCCTTCGAGCCGCGGCTGATACTGGATCTGGTTCGCGGCGGGCGATGGCGGCGGCGGCGCAGGTTCGGGCGTCGCGAAGATCTGGGTGGTGCTGGCCGCGGTCGGCGCGGGCGCGGGCGGAGTCGCGTCGGTGGCGGGCGTCGATTGGTCGAGGAAGAGCTGCTCAGGCGTGCCGGCGCGGTCGATGGTGATGCTGTCGAAGCCGACGGCGCTGAGCTTCACCCCCGGCATGATCTCCTCGCCCACGGCGAAGCTGCGTTGGGTGCCGTCGGGCAGTGCGACGATCGCCGAGCCGCGACCCGAGGCGCGATCCTCGCGGACGCCGAAGAGCTTGAGGTTGAGCGCGGTGACGACCGCGGTGCCGCCGCCGACTAGGCGGAAGAAGGGATCGAAGCCGACCGGCGCGGCGGGCGCAACGCGGCGGAGCGAATCCGCCGTCCGCCAGTCACCCACAGGATCGACCGGCGCAAAGATCGTCCACGCCAGCCGCGCGCCCTGGATCGCGAGCAGCGAGAGGAGAGCGAGTTCCAGCGCCGTATAGACGGTCGTTCTCGGCACCCGCCGCAACAGACGGCGAGCCCGCGGATCCAGAGCTATACGCATCGATCGTTACCCACCCCTTCGGCCCTAAAGCGCATACATGACACATCGGTTCTGGAATTATGACAGGAAATTGAAGCGCTCCCGCCGCCCCGGACGATGCCGAACTGCCCTTCGCCTTCTGGCCGAATCGGGCTGATTTCCAATCGTTTTAGGGCTAGTCAGCCGATATGGACACTGCCCAGACACTTGCCGCCCACCAAGGCGTGCAGAAGGTCCCGAGCCCCAAGCTCGACCTCTTCATCAAACGCGGCTTCCTCGATGCCGAGGAATGCGCCGCGATCGTCGCGCTGATCGACGTCAACCGCCGCCCCTCGACCATCTCCGACGACATGGGCGACAAATATTTCCGGACGAGCGAGACCTGCGATCTCGAAGGCGCCGGCCCGGCGATCGCCGCGCTGGAGGCGAAGATCGCGGCGTTCACCGGTCTCGACCTCGCGCTCGGCGAGCCGATCCAGGGCCAGCGTTACGCGGTCGGCCAGGAGTTCAAGGCGCATACCGATTATTTCGAGCCGAGCGGCGAAGGCTTTCAGCGCTATTGCCAAGACAGCGGGCAGCGGACCTGGACCGTGATGATCTACCTGAACGAGCCGGACGCGGGCGGTGCGACACGGTTCAAGACGATCGACAAGACGGTGCAGCCCGAAACCGGCAAGCTGCTCGCCTGGAACAATCTAAAGCCCGACGGCCGCCCCAACGTCAACACGCTGCACCACGGCATGAAGGTCCGCGCGGGCACGAAATATGTTATCACCAAGTGGTTTCGGGAACGCCCCTGGCCGCGGTGACGTCTCACACGATCGTCATTGCGAGGAGCGTAGCGACGAAGCAATCCAGCGGCACCACTGGATTGCTTCGCTGCGCTCGCAATGACGCGGTAGGCAGCGGCTGGGCCCCGGCTTTCGCCGGGGAACAGTCCGATCAGAACTTCACCGAGGCTCCCAGCGAGACACTGGTCCCGACCTGATAGCCGTTGTTGATGATGCGGATGTCGTCCTGCTGGAATTCGATGAAGTCCTCGCCGGTGATGTTGCGCACCTCGAACTTCACTTCGACTTCCTTGCCGGCGATCTCCAGACCCTCGCGCGCCACGAAATCGAGCCTGAGGCCGGGCCGCTCGACGATGTCCGCCTGGCGGATGTCGCCGACGAAGGGCCCGCGGTTGGTGATGCGGTTGCTGGCGTAGGTGAGCAGGAAGGTCTGCTGCGACAGCCGGTCGGTGTTCTCCAGACCGAGCTGCAGGTTGACGAGATGCTTCGACTGGCCGGTGAGCCGGTCGCCGTCGCCGAACACTTCGGTCGCGGGGCGCTGGCCGCGGCTGTCGTTGATGATCGTCGTGTCGTCCGGCCCGACCTTCAGCTTGGAGTCGGCGTAGGTGTAGTTGGCGATCAGCACTGCGCGTCGGGGCGTGAAGAAATCGCCGCCCAGCCCGTCGAGCGCGAAATATTTCTGCAGCTCCACCTCGGCGCCGTAGAGATCGGCCTTTGGCGCATTGGCAAAGGTCGTCTGCAGCGTGCCGCCGGTGGCGAAGGTCGCAACCGCCTCGATCGGCCGGTCGATCTTCTTGTAAAAACCGGCAAGGCTGACGCGCTCGTCGCGAGCGAAATACCATTCGTAGCGCGCTTCGGCGTTGGTGAGCTCGCTGTCGACGAGGAACGGATTGCCGATGAACTGGCGATCCGATTCGATGTCGAGATAGAGCTGCGGCGCCAGCTCGCGGAACTGCGGCCGGGCGATCGTCTTGGAGGCGCTGAGCCGGAGCTGCTGATCCTCTGCGAAATTCCACGTCACTGTCGCGGCGGGGAGCCAGTAATCGTTCTTGAGCGCCGGAGTCTGGACCAGTCCGCCCTGATCGAACAGGTCGATCAGCGTCACCGACTGCTTGCCGTCCTCGTAGCGCACGCCCGCCTCGGCGCTCAGCCCCGGCAGGATTTCGCCGGAGAGCTTTGCATAGGCGCCGTGGACGGTGAGATCGGCCTCATAGGCGGCAGCCCCGGCGAGGGCCGAGGTTTCGACCAGCAGGATGTCGTAGGTATAGATGTTATAGTCCGAGACCAGATAGTCCGGGCGGAGCTGCGACACCGCAATGCCGAGCGCATTGGCCGGACGATAGGCGAAGTCGCGGCGGTAGGCGTCGCGCTTGGTGTCGAGATAGGCGTAGCCGGCGGTGAGCGCATAATCGTTCGGGAAGCGGTAGGTGAGGTCCGCGCCGAGGTTATAAACGTCCTCGTTGAGGTTGCTGAAGGACACGGTCGCGGTCTGGCCGGTGGCGGTGAGGTTGTTGACGTAATCGCCGACCGTCGGGCTGTAGAGATAGGAGAAGTTGCGCTCATACGGAGACTCGCGCTGCGAGTTGGCATAGCCCGCGCGCACGTCGAGCGACCACGGGTCGGCGCGGAATTCCCCGACGAGCTGGCTGTTGATGAGCTGCCGCTCG
Source organism: Allosphingosinicella indica (assembly GCF_900177405.1). Lineage (NCBI taxonomy): Bacteria > Pseudomonadati > Pseudomonadota > Alphaproteobacteria > Sphingomonadales > Sphingomicrobiaceae > Allosphingosinicella > Allosphingosinicella indica. The sequence continues at coordinate 2,648,886 of NZ_LT840185.1, forward strand.
AACCACGCCGTCCCCTGGCGAATGAGCTGCGGCGGCTGCGACGGATCGGGATCGCCGACCGAAAGACTGTAGCCCTCGCCCAGCCGCGCCTGCTTCAGCGTGTCCCGGATGTAGAGGTTGGTCCAGCGGATCTTGTTCTCGCCGAACTCGACACCGAGACCGAGCAGGCCGTTGACGACGATGCGGTTGTCGGTGCGGACCGTGCGGAAATCGCTGGCGATGGTGTTGAGGCCGCCGGTCTGCTGCGTCGCCTCACGCGTTTTCCAGCTATTGCTCCAGCCCGCGCTGGCGATGATGCCGACGCGGGTGCTGCCGATTTCGAACGCCGTGCCGCCGCTGAGGTCGAGGCCGAAATTGGCGGGGATATGGTTGTTGCGCTGGACCAGCGTGGTCGGCGCGTTGACGAGGCTCGCGGCGATGTCCTGGATGTCGCGGCGGCTGAACGTCGCGCCTTCCGCGATCAGCGCGCCGCTGTTGAGCGCATCACGCAGGATGCGCGGCGGGGTGCGCGTGCCGTCGTCGAAGCCGGTGAAATCGCTGTCGCTGCCGTAATAGGTGTAGCCGAGCTGGTTGGTGGTGAAGCTGTCGGCGCCGACGCTGCCGCCGATAGTGAGGAAGCTCTCGTCCGGGATCGCCGCAGTGGTGAGGTTGATGACGCCGCCGCCGAACTCGCCCGGATAATTCACCGAATAGCTTTTCTGGACAAGCGTCGAGGCGAGCACGGCGGTCGGGAAGATGTCGAGCGGGATGGTGCGGCGCAACGGTTCGGGCGACGGCAAGGCCAGGCCGTTGAGCAGGGCCAGCGAGTAGCGATCGCCGAGGCCGCGGACGTAGACGAAGCCGTTGCCGGCGACGCTAAGACCGGTGACGCGCTGCAGCGCGCCCGCGATATCACCCTCGCCGGTGCGGGCGATGTCCGCGGTCGATAGCACCGAGATGACTTGCGGCGTTGCACGCAGCACATTGGGAATGTTGCGGCCGGTAACGACGATCTCCAGGCTGGAATCGAAGCCAGGCGCAGATACGTCCACCCGCGTGTCGTCCGCCGCGTCGGGGCCGGGTTCCTCAGCGGCCGGAGAGGCCCCCGCGTCCGGATTGGCGGTGGCGACCGGGCTCTGGATCGGGGGATGTCCGCCAGTGTCCTGCGCGAACGCAGCCGGCGCATGGAGCGCCGTGGTGAGGAGAAGCATCGCGCCGAGCGTCAGCGGCTTGGACATTGTAAGGTAACCCCCAGGGAATTCGGTTGTGCGGCGGGGCGGCGGCCCGCTGGCCGCCGCCCCTTTCCGGTTCGTTCAGATCAGACGTTGAGTTCGGGGACCGCGGTGCAGGCCTTGCCGCTGCCGAGCGGGGCGTAGCCCGAGTCGCAGGTCCAGCCGCGGTACCAGGTGTCGTTGGCGTCGCGGACGGCGCCGATATAATCCACGTTCTGGAAGAAGGCGCTGATCGAGGTGAGGTTGGCGACCGGAGCGACACCCCGCTCGTTCGCGCCGTTGACGAAGAGATCCGTCAGCGTGGAGACGAAGTTCGGATTGTTGCCGCTGTTGCCGGCGGCGTTGAACGCCTGGTCCTCGAACGCGTCGGCATCGGGATCGAATGCCGTTGGGCAGGTGAAGACCACCGAGCGGAACACCGGCGGGCCAACCTCGTCGATGCCTGCATTGGCGGCCTGCACCGTCTGCGGCGTATCGACGTCGAGGCAGTTGGTAGGGCCAACGACCACCCCGTTGTAGAGGCCGTAATCGGTGCCGCCGCGCAGCAGGATCGCGCTGCGGCCCGTGCGGCGCTGGATGAAGGTGAAGTTCGCGAGGCGGGTGTTCTGACGCGGCACGGCGTCGAACAGGCCGTCGTCGGTCGAGTCCGCCTCGATCATCGTATCGCCGCTGTCGCCGCTGGCCTGATCGCGCTGGATCGCGAGCAGGAACTGGATGAAGCCCTTGTAGCCGAAGTCGGTGTCGAGGCTGTCATCGTCCGCGCCGGTGATGACGATATGCTTCATGTTGTGGCGGCCGCCGAAGATCTCGATGCCGTCGTCGCCGCTGTTGTGGACTTGGATATATTCGATCTCGGTGCCCGCGCCGACGCCGCCGGTGGTAAGGCCCTGCAGCTCGTTGCCCTCGACCAGCGAGAAGCCGGTGTAGCGGATCTGGACGTAGCGCATCACGCCGCTCGAATCGCCCGCCTGGTCACCGCCGTAGAAGGCGTTGGCGCCGGGGCCTTCGACGAGGCGCTGGCAGCCGGACGAGCCGCCCGGCACCGCACTGGCGCAATTGCTGATCGGCGCGCGGCCCAGCAGGATGATGCCGCCCCACTGGTTGGTGCTGCTGTCGGTCGCGGTGCCTTCGATATTCTGGCGCGAGGTGAAGACGATCGGCTTGTCGGCCGTCCCTTGCGCGAAGATCTGCGAGCCGCGGTTGACGACGAGGAAGTCGGCGCCCGACGAGGCGAACAGTGTGACGCCCGGATCGATGGTGAAGCGCGATGCCTGGCCACCCGCCGCTGCGCCATCACCGCCGACATCGACGCCGACGTTCACGCGGCCCGAGAAGGAGTAGATCGTCCCGGCGAGGTTCTGGATGCGATAATCGCCGCGGATGTCGTTCGAGATGCGGCAGTTGCGGCGGTTGGCGATGACGCCGAGATCGGTGGTGCCGGTCGGGCAGGACGCCGCCGGGCCGCTCGGGCTGGGCGTCGGGCTCGGCGACGGCGTCGGGCTGGGGCTCGGCGTCGGCGTGCCGGGGACGACGATCACGCCTTCCCCGGGCGATCCCACGCTGTCGGCGCCGCAGGCTGCGAGAGGAAGGGCGCTGCCGAGCAGCAGGATCGTACGAAGAACGGACATGATCGAAATCCCCTTGTTGAACGAGTGTTCGCTGCGGGAAGGGACTCGAAGAATGCCCTGCCCCGCTCCACTCGCCCGCTAGGGAGGTTCGGCGTCGCGATTGTTACGGCTTCGTGTAACGAAGCGACTTAAAAGCGTCTTGATTCTGCAACATGGGAGGACAGGCCTTGGCCGGTATCGATCAGATCAGCACCGCAAACGCTCCGGCACCCGCAGGCCATTATGTGCAGGCGACGCGGTGGGAGGGCCTTGTCCATATCGCCGGGCAATTGCCGGTGCCGCCCGACCGCAGCGACCGTTCGTCGGCGCCCTTCGCCGATCAGGCGCGGCAGGCGCTCGGCAACCTGCTCGCCATCGCGGAGGCGGCCGGGGCGGGGCCTGAGACGATGCTCAAGGTCAACGCTTATATCGTCGGCATCGAGAACTGGCCCGAGTTCAACCGCGTCTTCGCCGAAATGTTCGGTGACGCGAAGCCGGCGCGCGCCGTGATTCCGGTGCCCGAGCTGCACCACGGCTATCTGGTCGAGGTGGATGCGGTGGCGGTGGCGCGCTGATCAGCCGCCGCGCGAGACCTTCGCGGTCATCGTCCGGCCGCCGCGCTCGAAGCTGATGGCGACCGGATCGGCGCCGATCTGCTGCGGCATGTCGAACAATCGCTCCTCGCTGTCGATCGCATCGGTGCCGACCGCGATGAGGACGTCCCCCGGTTGGAGCCCCGCGGATGCGAGCAGCGGCAGCCGCGCGCCGGGCTTCACGCGATAGCCGCGGATGCCGCCGTCCGCCTTGCGCGGCTCGAGTCCCATGCGCAGCGCGGCGACTTCCCGACGGGCATTCGCCGCCGCAGGCTGCCCGGTTGCGGTCGGGGCGGCGGGTGCTTGGGCGGTCGCGGCGCGGTTGAAGGCCAGCCGCATGTCGCCCGATGCCGTGGCCAGGATGACGTGCGAGACGCCGATCGCTTTCAGTGTCGCGCCGGGCATCACGTCGCGGCCGATGCGGACGAGCCGCTGGCTCGCGCCGTCGCCGAACACCGCGCCGCTGGCCAGCACGCCGCGCAGGACCAGGGTCGACAGACCGGCGGCGAGCGGCGCGGGCGCGGCCGGTTCGGGCGGCGGAGCGACCGGCGCGGGCGGAAGGATCGGTGGAGCGATCGCGACGGGTTCTGATGCCGGCGGCGCGGATGTCTGCGGCCAGAGCGTCCATGCGAAAGCCGCAAGCGAAAGCGCCATCGCGCCGCCGAGCGCGGCCTTGCGGACCTTGGGATCGTGGAGCGCGAGCGCGGCCATCGCGGCCGCCTAGCGTCGGCTTATGACAAGCGCGTGACCACCAGCCACAGCGGCCAGGCAGTGACGGCCATCAGCGTGCCGAGCGGTAGCCGGTCGGTCGCGGCGATGCGCTCGCCGCGCAGCCACCGCGCTGCGATCGCCGCAAGCCCGACCAGCCCCGCACCAAGCAGCACCAGCGGCAATTGCGCCCAGCCGAGCCAGGCGCCGATCGCCGCCAGCAATTTGGGATCACCTCCGCCCAGCCCGAGGCGCTCGCGCAGCAGCCGGTAAAGCAAGCCGATCGCGGCCAGCACGGTGAAGCCGGCAGCGGCGCCGATCAACCGGTCTTCTAGCACAGGTCCAATCCCGAGCCACGCCACCAGAAGGCCCGCGACGATGAGCGGGAATGTCAGCCGATCGGGAAGCCACTGATGCTCGGCGTCGAGCGCGGCGATCAGCAGCAGCCACCAACCGAACAGGGCGGTAATCAGCGCAGCGACGGGTGACAGCGCGAGCGCGGCGATCAGCCCGATCAGCGCGGCGCCAATTTCCATGGCGGGATGACGGATATCGATGGCCGCGCCGCAACGGCGGCAACGGCCGCGCTGCAGCGCCCAGCTCAGCACCGGCACCAGTTCCGCCGCGCCGAGCGCCGCGTCGCATCCGTCGCACGCGGACCGGCCGCCCAGCGCCGATCGCCCCGCGGGCCAACGGATCAGCACGGTCGCGAGGAAGCTGCCGACGATAGCCCCGAGGGCCAGGCCGATGACGGCGGCTATCCAGAGTGGCGGGAGCGGAAGGGATGCCATCGCGTCGCCGCGTCCAGCGCTGTGCTAGATCGCCGGACTTTCGCCCGCGGCGGCGAGAATGCGTTCGGCCTGCACCAGATGCGGGCGGTCGATCATCTTGCCGTCGAGCGACAGCGCGCCGGCGCCGGGGTTGGCGGCGAACGCATCCACCACGGCGCGGGCGTGCGCCACCTCCGCCTCGCTCGGCGTGAAGGCGGCGTTGATCACCGGCACCTGCGCGGGATGGATGGCCATCATTCCGGTGAAGCCGTCGCGGCGCGCGCGGCCGGCATAAGCGGCGAGGCCGTCGGCATCGCGGAAATCGGGATAGACGGTCTCGATCGGTGCCACCCCCGCCGCCGCCGCGCCAAACAGGGTGAGCGACCGGGCGAGCTGGTAGGGCGGCGTGAAGCTGCCGTCCGCCTCGCGAGAAGTGACTGCGCCGATCGCTGCTGGCAGGTCTTCCGCGCCCCAGGTGATGCCCGCGAGCCGCTTGGCGCCGGCATAGCTCCCGAGCTGGAACATCGCGGCGGGCGTCTCGGTCGCGATCGGCAGGATGCGCGCGGTGGCGTTGCCCATCGCGGTCAGCCGCTCGGCCAGCGCATCGACCGACGCGCCGCCCTCGGCCTTGGGGAGCACGAAGCCGTGCGGCCTCGCGCCGACGACCGCATCCAGATCCTTTTCCCACTCGCCGCCGTCGAGCGGATTGATCCGGACCCAGAGGTTGGCGGTCGCATTCTCGCTTACGAAATCCGCGACCGCCCGGCGCGCATCGGGCTTGGCGGCGGCGGCCACCGAATCCTCGAGATCGAGGATCAGCGCATCGGCGCCGAGCCCCAGCGCCTTCGCCATGCGCTCCGGCCGGTCCCCGGGCACGAACAGCAGCGAGCGCAGTTTCACAACCGCCGCCGCATCAGTGCGGTTCGCTCCATTTCGCACACCAGTTCGCCGCGCTGGTTGAACATGCGGTGGGCGAAGGTCACGATCCCCGCGTCGGGCCGCGATTTCGAATCCTTGAGCGCGATTACCTCGGTCTCCGCGCGCAGCGTATCGCCGACGAACACCGGGCTCGGCATGCGCACCTTGTCGTAGCCCAGATTGGCGACGAGCGTCCCGAGCGTCGTATCGCCAACCGAAAGCCCGACGAGCAGCGCGAAGGTGAAAGTGCCGTTGACGACGATCCGGCCGAACTCGGTGCCGCCGGCATATTCCGCGTCGAGATGGAGCGGCTGGGGGTTGTGGGTCAGCGTCGAGATGAGGAGATTGTCGGTCTCCGTGACCGTCCGGTGCGGCTGGTGCGAGAGGCGGTCCCCGACGCTCCACTGGTCGTAATAGCGGCCCGGCATATTAAAGCCCCTCCCCCTTGTGGGGAGGGGTTGGGGTGGGGGTGCGCGCCGCCGGCGCGCGGCGTTGCGTGGCAGCGCCACCCCCCATCCAACTCCGCCTAGGCGCCTTCGTCGCCAAGGCTGCGTATCCTTCCCCCACAAGGGGGGAAGAAGGAGCTGCGAAGGATGACCTCACGCGCCCTCCCCTTTCTCGATCTTCACCAGCATCGCCCCCTCGGTCACCTGCGCGCCCTCCGCGGCGTCGATTGCGGCTACCACGCCGTCGAACGGTGCGACGAGGCTGTGTTCCATCTTCATCGCTTCCAGCGTGACGAGTTTCTGGCCCTTCTTCACGCTGTCGCCCTGCCGCGCATCGACCGCGATGATCCGGCCCGGCATCGGCGAAAGCAGGGTGCCGTCCGACCCGGCGCCGCCTGCGCCGGCCCCGCCCGCACCGGGCAAGGTGAAGGCGAAGGCCTGGCCTTCGGCGAACACGAGCATCGCATCGCCCTGCGCTGTGGCGACGCCGGCAAGCTCGGCGTCGTCGGTATCGACGACACGCGTCTCGCCGCCCTGCCGCAGCGCGACGCCGGTCTCCGCCGCGTCGTTGGCACGGAAGCCCTGCAGCGCACGCCAGGGATCGCCCGGCGCGGCGGCGCGGCCGAAGTCGCTGGCCAGCATCGCGGTCGCCGCCATCGCCCATACGCCGTCACCCGGTTCGGACGAGGGCACCAGCGCATCGATGCGCGACGGGATGAAGCCGGTATCGACCCGCCCTGCGCGGAAATCGGCATCGGCGGCGCAGCGCGCGAGGAAAGCGGCGTTAGTCTTGACCGGCCACACCTCGACCTCGTCGAGCGCGCCGAGAAACGTGTCGATCGCTTCCTCGCGCGTATCGCCGCTGGCGATCAGCTTGGCGATCATCGGATCGTAGAACGGCGTGACGCGATCGCCTTCCTCCACGCCGGTGTCGATGCGGATGCGGCGTCCTAGATCGAAATGTTCGAGGCGGCCAGTCGAAGGTAGGAACTCGTGCGCGGGATCCTCGGCATAGAGCCGCGCTTCCATCGCCCAGCCGCTGATCGCGAGATCGTCTTGTCGCTTGGGGAGGGGCTCGCCCGATGCCACGCGGAGCTGCCATTCGACGAGATCCTGGCCGGTGATCTCTTCGGTCACCGGATGCTCGACCTGGAGCCGCGTGTTCATTTCCATGAACCAGATGCGATCGGCGCGGAGGCCCTCGCTGGCGTCGGCGATGAACTCGATAGTCCCCGCGCCGACATAATCCACCGCCTCGGCCGCCTTCACCGCCGCCCCGCACACCGCCGCACGCGTCTCAGCGTCCATGCCCGGCGCGGGCGCTTCCTCGATCACCTTCTGGTGGCGGCGCTGGAGCGAGCAGTCGCGCTCGAACAGGTGGACGACGTTGCCGTGGGTGTCGCCGAACACCTGCACCTCGATGTGGCGCGGCGAGAGGATATATTTCTCGATGAGCACGCGGTCGTCGCCGAAAGATGCCGCCGCCTCGCGCTTGCACGATTGCAGCATGTCGGCGAAGTCGGCGGCGTCGTTGACGCGCCGCATCCCCTTGCCGCCGCCGCCCGCCACCGCCTTGATCAGCACCGGATAGCCGATCGCATCGGCCTCCGCCTTCAGCCGCTCGGGCGCCTGGTCCTCGCCGAGATAGCCCGGCGTGGTCGGCACGCCCGCCGCGTCCATCAATTTCTTGGCAGCGTCCTTGAGGCCCATCGCGGTGATGCTGGCGGGGTTGGGCCCCACCCAGATCAGCCCGGCGTCGATCACGCTCTGCGCGAAGGCCGCATTTTCGCTTAGGAAGCCGTAGCCCGGATGGATCGCCTCCGCCCCCGTCTCCTTAGCGGCGGCAATGATCTTCTCGCCCACCAGATAGGAAGCGCGCGCCGCTGGCGGCCCGATATGCACTGCCGCATCGGCCTCACGCACATGCAGCGCATGCCGGTCCGCATCCGAATAGATCGCGACCGTCCGGATGCCGAGCCGCCGCGCTGTCCGGGTGATCCGGCACGCGATCTCGCCGCGATTGGCGATGAGGAGAGACTGGATCATGGCCATCACATCCTGAACAAACCGAAGCGCGCGCGCTCCGGGATCGGAGCGTTCAGCGTTGCGGCGAACGCGAGGCCGAGGACATCGCGCGTTTGCGCGGGATCGATGATGCCGTCGTCCCAGAGCCGGGCGGTGGCGTGATAGGGGTTGCCTTCGTCTTCGTAGCGCTGGCGGATCGGAGCCTTGAATGTCTCCGCGTCCTCGGGCGACCAACTATCCGCATCCTTGTGGACGGTCGCCAGCACGCTCGCCGCCTGCTCGCCGCCCATCACGCTGATCCGGCTGTTGGGCCAGGTGAACAGGAAGCGCGGGGAATAAGCGCGGCCGCACATGCCATAATTGCCCGCGCCGAAGCTGCCGCCGATCAGCACGGTGATCTTGGGCACCTGCGCGGTCGCAACCGCGGTCACCAGCTTGGCGCCGTTCTTGGCGATGCCCTCCGCCTCATATTTGCCGCCGACCATGAAGCCCGAGATGTTTTGGAGGAACAGCAGGGGCACGCGCCGCTGGCAGGCGAGCTCGATGAAATGGGCGCCCTTCAGCGCGCTTTCCGAAAACAGGATCCCGTTGTTGGCGAGGATCGCGACCGGCATGCCCCAGATACGCGCGAAGCCGCACACCAGGGTGGTACCGTAGAGCGGCTTGAACGGATGAAACTCGCTGCCATCGACGATCCGCGCGATCACCTCGTGCACGTCATAGGGCGTGCGCACGTCGTCCGGCAGGATGCCGTAAAGCTCGTCGGGATCGAATTTTGGCGGCACCGGATCGGCGATGTCGATGTCCGGCGCCTTCACCGTGTTCAGCCGCGAGACGATGTCGCGGACGATGCTGAGCGCATGATCGTCATTCTCGGCGAGATGATCGGCGACGCCGGATTTCCGCGCGTGGAGATCGCCGCCGCCAAGATCCTCAGCGCTGATCACTTCGCCGGTCGCCGCCTTCACCAGCGGCGGGCCGCCGAGGAAGATCGTGCCCTGGTTCTTCACGATCACGCTCTCGTCCGACATCGCCGGCACATAAGCGCCACCCGCGGTGCAGCTTCCCATCACACATGCGATCTGCGCCAACCCCTCGGCCGACATCTGCGCCTGATTGTAGAAGATGCGGCCGAAATGCTCGCGATCGGGAAAGACCTCGGCCTGGTGCGGCAGGTTGGCGCCGCCGCTGTCCACCAGATAGACCGACGGCAGGCGGTTCTGCAGCGCGATCTCCTGCGCGCGCAGATGCTTCTTCACCGTCATCGGGAAATAGGCGCCGCCCTTCACCGTCGGGTCGTTGGCGACGATCATCGTGTCGCGGCCGGAGACGCGGCCGATGCCGGCGATCATCCCCGCCCCCGGCGCCTCGCCGCCATACATGTCGCAGGCGGCGAGCTGGCCGATCTCGAGGAAGGGCGATCCGGGATCGAGCAGCCGGGTGACGCGATCGCGCGGCAGCAGCTTGCCACGGCTGACGTGCCGGTCGCGATGCTTGTCCGGCCCGCCGCGCGCCGACACCACGACCCGTGCCCGCAGCTCCTCCGCCAGCGCGCGATTGTGCGCGGCATTGGCGCGATAGGCGTCCGAGGCTTCGTCGATCTTGCTCGTCAATATCGTCATGCCGCCTCCGGGGCGCGTTTGCGGATGAGGTAGCGGTAAACGCCGAGCAGGTTGATGCCCAGCAGCACGATATTCTGCGTCATCAGCCCCGTCTCCTCATCCATCAGGCCGTAAGCGATCCACGACAGGCTGGCGAACACGAACAGGACGAAACCCCAGCCGGTGATCCGCCGCCCGTTGTCGAGCGAGATCATGAAGGCCGCGATGATTCCTCCGATGGTCGCGAACCATTCGAGTGTGCCGCTCACGCGCCGATCAATTCGCGGCCGATGAGCATGCGGCGGATCTCGTTGGTGCCGGCGCCGATGTCGAGCAGCTTGGCGTCGCGCGCATAGCGTTCGACCGGCCAGTCCTTGGTATAACCGGCGCCGCCCAGCGCCTGGATCGCCTCGAGGCTGCTCTTCACCGCATTTTCGGAAGCGAGCAGGATAGCGCCCGCGGCGTCGAAGCGCGTCGTCTTGCCTGCGTCGCACGCCCGCGCCACCGCATAGACATAGGCGCGCGCCGAATTGAGCGCGACATACATGTCGGCGACCTTCGCCTGGATGAGCTGGAAGCTGCCGATCGCCTTCCCGAACTGCTTGCGCTCGCGGACGAAGGGGATCACGACATCGAGGCAGGCCTGCATGATGCCGAGCTGGATGCCGGCGAGCACCGTCCGCTCGTAATCGAGCCCCGACATGAGAACGCCGACGCCGCCGTTCTCCGGACCCATCACATTCTCTTCCGGCACCTCGCAATCGTCGAACAGAAGCTCAGCCGTGGGGCTGCCGCGCATCCCCATCTTGTCGAGCTTCTGGCCGATCGCGAAACCCTTCATGTCCTTCTCGATAAGGAAGGTGGTGATGCCGCGGCTCCCCTCGCCCGTCTTCGCATAGACTACGAGGGTATCGGCATAAGCGGCGTTGGTGATCCAGAATTTGGTGCCGTTGAGGACGTAGCGATCGCCCTTCTTCTCAGCCTTGAGTTTCATCGAGACGACGTCCGAACCGGCCCCAGCCTCGGACATGGCGAGGCTGCCGACATGCTCGCCGGAAATGAGCTTGGGCAGATAGCGCGCCTTCTGCTCGGCGTTTGCCCAGCGGCGGATCTGGTTGACGCAAAGGTTGGAATGCGCGCCGTAGCTGAGTCCGATCGAGGCGGACGCGCGCGCGACCTCCTCCTGCGCGACGACATGCTCCAGATAGCCGAGCCCCAGCCCGCCATCCTCTTCGGCGACGGTGATGCCATGGAGGCCGAGTGCGCCCATCTCTGGCCACAGCTCGGTCGGAAACCAGTCCTCGGCGTCGATCTTCGCGGCGAGCGGCGCGATCCGGTCCTCGGCGAAGCGGCGGGTGGTGTCGCGGATCGTGTCCGCCATTTCCCCCAGCGCGAAATCCAGCCCCATGTCGGACATTATATTCTCTCCTGACTCGTCCGGCGCGTAGCAGAGCCGCCAAGGTTTGAACAAGGCGGCGCGGCAGCCTATGTGCTTGAAGCACCGCTCATCCCGAGCCAGCGTCGAGCCATGTCGAGACGCGGCGTCGAGGGACGTGTCTCGACGCGGCTTCTCGGCTTCGCTCGAACCCTGCTCGACATGAGCGGCAAGGAGTTTCGAATATGTCCGCCGATCCGATCGTCATTCTCTCTTACGCGCGCACGCCGATGGGCTCGTTCCAGGGCAGCCTCTCCGGTGCGTCCGCGACCGAGCTCGGTGCCGCCTCCGTCAAGGCCGCGGTCGAGCGCGCCGGCGTCGAGGCGCAGGCGATCGACAAGATCTACATGGGCTGCGTGCTGCCCGCCGGGCTCGGCCAGGCCCCTGCCCGGCAGGCCGCGATCAAGGCCGGCCTCGGCGACCATATCGAGGCGACTACGGTCAACAAGATGTGCGGCAGCGGCATGCAGGCGGCGATCATGGCGGCGGATACGCTCGCCGCCGGATCGGCCGATATCATCATCGCGGGCGGCATGGAGAGCATGACCAACGCTCCCTATCTCAGCCACAAGCACCGCGGCGGGGCGCGCATCGGCCACGACCGGCTGATCGACCATATGTTCTTCGACGGACTCGAGGACGCCTATGAGCAGGGCCGGCTGATGGGAAGCTTCGCCGAGGAAGCCGCGCAGAGCTACCAGTTCACCCGCGAAGCGCAGGACGATTACGCCATCGCCTCGCTGGAGCGCGCGCAGAAAGCGCAGCAGCAAGGCTGGTTCGATCGCGAGATCACCGCCGTCGAGATCGCCGGCCGCAAGGGCGTGGTCACCATCGACCGGGACGAACAGCCCGCCAAGGGCGATGCGTCCAAGATTCCGACGCTGAAGCCCGCCTTCGCCAAGGACGGGACGATCACTGCCGCCAACGCCTCGTCGATCTCGGACGGCGCCGCGGCGATGCTGCTCACCCGTCAGAGCGTCGCCGACCGGCTCGGCCTCAAGCCGGTCGCGCGGATTACGGGCCATGCCGCGCATGCGCACCAGCCGGCGCTGTTCACCACCGCCCCCGTCGGCGCGATGCAGAAAGCGCTCGACCGCGCCGGCTGGGCGATCGGCGACGTCGATCTGTTCGAGGTCAACGAGGCCTTCGCCTGCGTCGCGATGATCGCGATGCGCGATCTCGGCATCCCCCACGACAAGATCAACGTCCACGGCGGCGCCACCGCGCTTGGTCACCCGATCGGCGCCAGCGGCGCGCGCGTTATGGCGACGCTCCTGAGCGCGCTCCAGACCCACGGTGGCAGGCGCGGCCTCGCCTCGCTCTGCATCGGCGGCGGAGAAGCGACCGCAGTCGCGGTGGAACTGGTGGAATGAGATCCGCGCGAAGGAAGATGGCCCACAGTGCCGGGTTAGACCGAGCGAGAGCGGCGCTGCGGGAAACCGCGGCGCTACGCTTTTCCGCCCGCAGGCCGTTGCATCCCCAAATATCCCATGCTAGCGGGCACCCGCCCAGCCGCCAGAAGGCCGCTGGCATCGCGGCGGTCGCCGGCGTGGACGCATAGCTCAGTTGGTAGAGCAGCTGACTCTTAATCAGCGGGTCCTAGGTTCGAGCCCTAGTGCGTCCACCATTTTTGCGAAGCAATCTGTCGCGATGCAACTTGTGTCACCGCACAAGCGCCGCATCTTTGGCTCGGGGTACTGCCATCACACCGTCTGAAATGACTGGGCGGAAGAAAATCGGCAGCCGTCCTTTTTCGAAATCGAGATCGTACAAAATCCAGCCGACATCATCCTTGCCAAATCTCCAAAAAGCATTTGCGATTTCTCCCAGTTTCTCCTCTTTGAGCCATACTATTGCTGGAAATTCCGCCGCCCCAAACAAGGAGGTCTGTGAAATCGGCCTTGCGAGAGCCGACGACGAAACATCGCTGCGTGTTTCGCTTCAGTTTCGCCCGGCGAGGCATACGACGTCATCGCGAAGTGTGCTTCACGCAATAATCGACGTCGGCCAAAGCAATCGTTCTCTGGCCGCTAATCTCGAGCCGTTATCGACCGATTTTGACTCATCGTCGAATCGGACTGGGTTGAAGATGGTGATGCTGTCCACGATCCATCGGATCGCCGGCTTCCAGTGTATTGCTTCCAGGATTGCTCGTGCGGCGTAGGGCGTCATGACATCATAGCTGACACGAGCTTCCCGAATTTCCGGTCGGGCAAAACACGCCATTGGCCCGACAACCCGCAATCGTACAGACATGTAATGGCTCCTCGCGAGCCACTTTGTTCCCATATTGTTCGCGCGCAAATCCAATCTTGTCCGAAATCGGGCTGGTTATGTCCGAAGTGGATCGTTTTGGAATCAGCGATGCGGCCTTGCCGGTTTGAGAAGACGCGTCACTGCCATGCGGTGTGGATAGGAGATCAAATGATCGAATTCCAGATTTCGCAGTCTCGCGGAAAAGCTTGCTTGACCTTGATCGTTGAAGCGTCGTCTAAACCTCCGCCGCGACTGCGGCGAACTGCGAATGGCGAAGCGATCATCCGCATCACGCTAGATAGACTTTGCCGCTGACAGCGCAACAAGTCTGTCTATAACTCGTCGGCAACGTCGAAGCGATCAGGGCGTGTTCATCCACATCCGGTAGAGGTTGGCCTGCACCGTCTGGAGCCGCGTGAAATTCTCGGGCGCCATGGTGAGGCCCTCGAGCGCGGCGACCTCGTTGAGATCGTAGAGGAGCTCGCGGCGCGCGGTGTCGGCGACGCGGCTCTGGATGAAGGTGATGCCGACGAGGCGCTGGCCCTTGGTCACCGGTTCGACCTGATGGAGCGTCGTCGAGGGATAGACGATTGCCGAGCCGGGCGGGCCTTTGAACCGCAGTTCCGCGGTGCCGAGCAGGAGGTGCAACGCCCCGCCATCATAATCCGCGGGATCGTTGATGAAGAGCGTGCAGGAGAGGTCCGAGCGGAGCGGGCCGGTGTGGAGCGGAATGAGCGCCGAATCCGGATGCAGGCCGTAGCCCATGCCGACCTCGTACCGCGTCATCAGCGGCGGCGCGATCTGGTGGGGGAAGGCAAAATCGACGAACTCGGGCGTCTGGAACAGGCCGTGCGCCATGATCTGCGCGGCGCGGTCCCCCGCTTGTTGATCGTGGAGCTGGAGGTTGTTCTTGACGCGCGAATTGGGGTTGCTGACCCGCCCGTCGACGAAATCGGACGCCGCCGCGATCCGCTTCAGCTCGGTAATTTCGGCCGGGCCCAGCACATTCTCGATCAGCCTGAACATGTCATCCTCGCTTGGCTGCCGCGCGGGCGAGCGCGCGGCCGATGAGATCGTGATCGGCGCCGGCAGCGTCGATCCATCGCGCGCCGCGATCCAGCTCCTCCGCCCAATCGCGCTCCGCCTGGGCGAGCACTTCGCGCCGCAATTCCGCGCTGTAGCCGTGCTCGGGCGCCTTGGAATAGCGCTGCATGATGGGGCCCGACGTCAACCGGGTTGCCTCGGCCGCATCGAGCGGTTCGCCAAAATGACCGGCGATCCGCATCAACACATCCGCCGGCGTGGCGAGGAATGCGTCGAAGTCCATCCATAGCACATCGTCGTTCGCCGCAGCCTCCAGCGCCGCCATCTCGCACGCCCAGGCCAGCGCGGCACGCTCGCCGGTGGAAAGCGCCCACAGCCGCCACGGCTCGGCGCCGATCCGCTCGTGCAGCCGGGTGAGCCTGGAGGCGCTCAGGCTCGCCAGTTCGCGCACCGAATTCTCGCCCGCCAGGATCGTGCGCATATAGGTCGCGGGATTGACATAGAGGAACAGCGCCTTGGTGCCCGGCCGCAGCACGGCGGGCGCGACGTCGCTGGCGAAGCTCGTCGCCTTGACGAGGGCGCGCTGCTCCTGCCGGAAGGTCCGCGACAGCCAGCCCAGCGCATCGCCGACGCGGCGATCGAACCGCTCCGGCGACCAAGGCGATTCCGCCCTCCCCTTCAGCCGCGCCAGCTCGGCTAGCGCGCGCAGGATTAGCGGCTCGCGCAACGCCAGTACGCCGGGCAGCTCGCCGAGCAGCCGCGCGATCAGCGTCGATCCGACATGGCCGATGTGGAAGATGAACTGCGCATCCTGCCGCAGCCCGTTCGATACCGCGGCGAGATCGTCCCAGCCCGCCCATTCGGCGGCGCGGCCCTGCGTCATGATCCGCTCATCGAGAAAGCTCGCCGCTCTATAATCCGCCTCGCTCATCATCGCGATCAAAGCCTGATCCGTTGCGCTGTCATAGGCCTGGACGAAAATGCTCGCGTCGGCGCGGAAGCGATCGGCGAAGGGCGCGCGGGCATCGGTCATCGGCCGCGGCTTTCGCACGCACGATGCGCGGCGACAAGCGGATGCAAAGCGCGGCGACGCTGCTAAGAAGCGCAGCGATGACCGAACGCTCCCTCCTGCGCATCCTCGCCTGCGGCTCGGTGGACGACGGCAAGTCGAGCCTGCTCGGCCGCCTGCTCGCCGAGACCGGCGCGATCCCCAGCGATCAGCTCGCCGAGCTGGAGGCGGATTCGCGGCGCTTCGGCACGCTGGGCGGCGCGGTGGATTATGCGCTGCTGCTCGACGGGCTTTCGGCAGAACGCGAGCAGGGCATCACCATCGACGTGGCATGGCGCTATTTCGGCACTGCGCGGCGCAGCTTCATCGTCGCCGACGCGCCGGGCCACGAACAATATACCCGCAACATGGCGACCGCGGCCTCGATTGCCGATCTCGCCCTGCTGCTGGTCGATGCCACCAAGGGCCTGCTCACCCAGACTCGCCGCCACGCCACGATCGCGGCGCTGATGGGCGTCCGCGCGATCGTGCTGGCCGTCAACAAGATGGACCGCGCGGGTTACGACCAGGCGACGTTCGACGCGATCGTCGCGGACTTCGCTGCCTATGCCGCGGGGATCGGTATCCAGGCTTTCACCGCGATCCCCGTTTCGGCGACCGCGGGCGACAATATCGCCACGCGCTCCGCAGCGATGCCCTGGTATGATGGGCCGACGGTGCTGGAGCATCTGGAGCAAGTCGACGCGCCGGGCGCCGGCGCGGACGGCGCGTTCCGGATGCCGGTGCAACTCGCCATCCGGCCCGATGCGAGCTTTCGCGGCTATGCGGGGACGATCGCGGCGGGACGCATCGCACCCGGCGATCCCGTGCTGCTCATCCCCTCCGGCCGCCGCACGACGATCGCCCGGCTGCTGGATGCGGGCGAGGATTGCGCCGAGGCGGGCCCCGGCGCGGCGGTGACGCTGACCTTTGCCGACGAGGTGGAATGCGGCCGGGGCGAGCTCCTCTGCGCGCCCGACGATCCGCCCCAAGTTTCCGACCAGTTCGAGGCGACGCTGATCTGGATGGGCGAGGAGGAGATGCTGCCCGGCCGCCAATATTGGCTGAAGCTCGGCACGCGCACCGTCGCCGCCACCGTCCAGGCGCCGAAATATGAGATCGACGTCGATACGATGGGCCACCTCGCGGCGAAAACGCTCGGCCTCAACGCGATCGGCGTCGTGCATCTGTGGACCGACGCGCCGCTGCCGTTTGAGCCTTACGAGCAGAGCCGCGCGCTCGGCGGGTTCATCCTGATCGACCGGATCAGCCATGCGACCGTCGCCGCGGGCCTCATCCATTTCGCGCTGCGCCGGGCGACCAACGTGCATTGGCAGACCCTCGACGTGACCCGCGCCGCGCGCGCCGCGATCAAGCACCAGCGGCCGCGCGTGTTGTGGTTCACCGGGCTTTCGGGCGCGGGCAAGTCGACCATCGCCAATCTCGTCGAAAAACGGCTTCACGCGCTCGACCGCCATTCCTTCCTGCTTGACGGCGACAACCTCCGCCTCGGGCTCAATCGCGATCTTGGCTTCACCGATGCCGACCGCTCGGAGAATATCCGCCGCGTCGGCGAGGTTGCGCGGCTGATGGCCGATGCGGGCCTGATCGTGCTGGTCGCGGTGATCAGTCCGTTCGCCGCCGAGCGCCGCGCCGTGCGTGAGCGGATGGCGCCGGGCGAGTTCGTCGAAATCTTCGTCGATACGCCGCTGGACGAGGCCGAGCGGCGCGATGTGAAGGGCCTCTACGCCAAGGCCCGCACCGGCCAGCTCGCCAACTTCACGGGTGTGGATTCGCCCTACGAGCCGCCCAAGACGCCCGAGCTGCGCATCGACACGACGCGGACCAGCCCCGAAGATGCCGCGCAGGCGATCGTGGACTATTTGCTTAAGCTCGAAACCTGATCAAAAGTCGACAGGCTCAGTCCCCGCTGCCAACGCGGCACGATAGACGTGCCAGGCGCTCGCCAAATCCTGCACGACATGGCCTAGCGATTTGTAGATCGTCACATCCTCCTCCCCCACGCGGCCGGCAAGGCGCCCATCCATCACATCGCCGATCTCGCCGAGCAGGTGATCGCCGCCGACGGCGCCCGCCGCGATCGCGCGGCGCAGCTCGGCGCCCTGCCGCTCCACCGAATCGCGATGATCGGCGAAGAAGCGTGCCTTGGCGACCAGAACAACGTCCGCCTCGGTCGGCCCGTCGCGGCCCGATCCGACGAGATTGACGTGCGTGCCGGGCCGGACCTCGGCGCCGTGCAGGATCGGTTCGGACGCCGCTGTCACCGCGCAGACGATGTCCGCAACGGCGACCGCTTCTGCCACGCTCGGCGCATATTCCGCCGCAAGGCCGAGTTCGGCCTCGACCCGCGCGGCAAACGCCCGTGCCTTGGCTGTGTCGCGGCCCCAGACCGTCACCGACGCGATCGGGCGGACGGTGCGGATCGCCTCGACATGCCGCCACGCCTGCTCGCCATAGCCGAGGATCGCGAGCGTCCGCGCATCCGCCCGCGCCAGCACGTCGCTCGCCGCGGCCGAAGCGGCGGCGGTGCGGATCGCGGTGAGTTCGTTGGCGTCGAGCACGGCAAGCGGCGCGCCGCTATTGGGATCGAACAGCGCTACCACGCCCTGATGCGAGGGGCGCCCGGCCGCGAAGTTGTCGGGGAAGACGCTGATCAGCTTGGCGCCGAACACGCCATCCGCTGCCAGCGCACCGGGCATCGTCCCGAACATCCGCCCGCCGGCGAGATCGACGATGCCGCGGGGAAGCTGCCGCGTCTCGCCGCGCGACAATGCCGTCATCGCCTCGCGCATCAACGCGATGCAGGTGTCGCAAGGCAGATGCCGGGCGACCGCGTCCCGGCCGATGACGATCATGCCGCGGTCCGCGCGCGGAACCAGCGGATGAGGATCATCGCATTCACCAGCATCACCACGCCGTAGATATTCTGCGTCACCGCGAGCGGCAGGCTGTTGAGCACGGTCAGCGTCAGGAAGGTCGCGAGCGTGACGTTGTGGACGCCGACCTCGATCGCGAGCGTCATCGAATCGCGGCCGCCGACGCCGATCAGTCTGGCGAGCAGCAGCCCGGTCCCCATCGCCAGCACGTTGAGCACCCAGAGCGGCGGGCCGGCCTGGATCAGATTGGCGAGCACCATATCGAGGCTCACCACCACCGCGAAGACGATCACGCCGATGAGCACGATGAAGGAGGTGGGCCGCAACCAGTGCGCCATGCGGCTCGCGAAACCGGGCGCGAGGCGGTGGACCAGCATACCAACCGCCATCGGCAGGATAGTGATGCGTAGCAGCTGGAGGATGGTCGTCGGGATCGACAGCTCGGGCACCGTGCCGCCGCCGTCACCCAAGAAATGCGGCAGCGCCCAGCTCAACAGGATCGGGATCGAGAAAACGGTGATCAGGCTGGAAAGCGCGGTCAGCACCACCGCAAGCGCGACATTGCCCTTGCCGACGAAGGTCAGCGCGTTCGAGGTCGTCCCCGCCGGGGTGATGCCGAGGATGAAGACACCCAATGCCAGCTCGGGCGGGAGCCGGAAGACGATGCCGATGGCGAGCGCGAGCAGCGGCATCACCAGCAATTGCCCGAACAGCCCCGCCCCCACGGCGCGGCCGTTGCCGAGGACGAGGCCGAAATCCTTGAGCGCCAGGGTCAGTCCCATGCTGAACATGATCAGCATCAGGCCCACCGGCACGAAGACGGTGTTGACGAACTCGATAGTCTCCGGCGGCATCAGGCGCCCCAGACGTCGCGCGCATAACGCAGGAAGTTGGTGCCGAGGATCTTCTCGATCCGCGCTTCCTTATAACCCTTGGCGGCGAGCAGATCGGCGAGCTTGTAGAATTGGGTCGGCCCGGCGAGATCCTCGACGAAGGGCATGGTGTCCGGCTTCTCGCCGGTCGCCGCGATCCCCGCTTTCTGCCGCGCCGCATTCTGCTCGAGCAGTTTCTTGCGATAGGCGGCCATGTCGTCGATCGCGGTGGTGCCGCCGTCGGTGCCGATGCCGACATGATCTTCGCCGCAGACGTTCACCGCATGGTCGATATGCGCGACGACGTCGCTCGCCTTGGCGACGCTGTTCGCATCGAGGAAGGGCATGAAATAGATGCCGACAAAGCCGCCTTTCGAGGCGACCAGCCGCAATTCCTCGTCGGTCTTGTTGCGCGGCAGATCGATCAGCGCCCGGCAGCCGGTGTGGTTGATCGAGATCGGCTGTTTCGATGCGCGCGCGGCGTCGAGGCAAATGCGCTGCCCGCTGTGCGAGAGATCGACCATCACCCGGTTGAGGTTCAGCCGCTCGACCACCTCGTGGCCGAACTTGGTCAGCCCGCGGTTTGCCGGCGCCATCGATCCGTCGCCGAGCTGGTTGGCGAGATTGTAGGTGAGCTGGATAATGCGGACGCCGAGATTGGCGAAGATGTCGGCGCGCGCCGCGTCGTCGCCCATCATCGCGGCATTCTGGAAGCCGTAAATGAGGCCGATGCGGTCGCTTGCCCGCGCGCGCTCGATGTCGGCGGCGGTCAGGACCTTCATCAGATCCTTCGGGCGCGAGCGGATCGCAGCGTCCCACTGGCCGATTTCCTTGACGCTATATTCGAAGGGCTCGTCCTCGCCAGCGACATAGCCGAGCGTGGTGTTGACCGCGTTCATCCCCGATGCGCGCGCATCCGCGATCACCCGGTCGGAAAGCCGGATCTGGTCGGCGCCGGGGACGGCCTTGTCGCCCCGCTCCGGGCCGGGCGAAGGGTTGGGATTGTAGAGGCCGCCGAGCGCGTTGACGATCAGCATGTCGCGCCGTCCCGGCTGCGCTGCTGCCGCCAAGGCGGACGGCGCCGTCATCAGCCCCGCCGCCGCGCCCGCCATGAACAGCCGCCTGTCGATCCCCTGCCCCAATGCGCCCTCCTATTGCTCCGTCCGGTAATCCATCCGCTGAAACCGCCGCCCGCGCTTCACCGTCATCTCGAGCGATTTGAGATTGGCGATGTCGGCGAGCGGATCCTTGGCGGTGACGATCATGTTGGCAAGCTTGCCCGGCGCGATGCTCCCCATCCGCGCTTCCTCGCCGATGGTCTGCGCGCCGGTCAACGTCGCCGCCCGGATCACCGCCGCATTGGACAGGCCCGCTTTCTTCGCCAGCAAGTCCAGCTCGCCGTAGAGCGCTGGCCAGGGATCGCCCTTGGCGCTGAACCCGTCGGTTCCGGCGGAGACGATCACGCCCTCGCGCACTGCCTGTGCCGTCAGCCGCGCGGCGAGATCGGACGTGCAGTGCACCGGCTTTGCATTCGGATCGCTCCGCGCCCGCTCCTCGGCCGCTGCATAGACGCGGATCGTCGCGTCGAGGATCATCCCGCGCTTCGCGATGTCCCGGAACAGCGCGGTCATCGCCGGATTGTCGCGCGCGAACAGCGAGGCGTCGACGGGAAAGCGCGCCTGATAGCTCTCCGGGCGGCGGTCCATCGCCTGATAGGCGAGGTAGCAGACATGGCTGATGACGTCCGGCCCGGCCCCGACCACGTCGGCGGGCGGCGTCGGGAAGACCATGCCATGCGCCCAGACCTTGAACTTCTGGCGATGCGCCTCGGCGGTGATCGTCTTCACCAGATGCGGCGGCAGGTTCGCGTAGATCTTGATCGCGGTGGCGCCGGTGCCGCGCGCCATCGCCACCGCGAGCGGCAGATCGGTCGCGTCGTCGATCGCCTGCATCCACGGCACATGGCCGGGCTCGGCACCCGCCGTCACCGCGCGGGTGCGCGGATCGTCGAAGAAGCTCGGCCCAGCCATCACCGCAGCGAAGAAGATGTCCGGCCCCGGCATCTCGCCGACGCGCGATGCGCGGGCGAGATCGGCGATCTGGCGCAGATCGTCCGCCATATCGCGTACCGCCGTGATCCCGCCGTAGAGATCGCGCCGCATCATCGCCTCGGCGAACGGCCGGTCGGGCGGCGTCGCGAGGTGGACGTGGCTGTCGATCAAGCCAGGGAGAAGATACCGGCCTTTGAGATCAACGACTTCCGCACCATTGCGGAGATTTGCATCGAGATCGCGAACAGGGACGACCGCGCGGATCGTCTCGCCCTCCACCACCACCGCCATGTCGCGGCGCGGCGGCGCGCCGGTGCCGTCGATCAGCGTCGCGCCGCTGTAGATGACGCGCGTGTCCGCCGCGGGCGGCGCATAGGGCGGCGGCGCGGCCTGGGCGGGAAGCAGCGCGAGCGCGAGGCCAAGCAGCATCGCCCGCGCTGCTCCCCGCATCACGCGCGTCAGCCCAGTTTCTTCTTGAGGAGTTCGTTCACGACGCCCGGATTGGCCTTGCCGCCCATCGCCTTCATCGTCTGGCCGACGAAGAAGCCGAACAATTTGTCCTTACCGCCGCGATAGTCGGCGACCTTGTCTTGGTTCGCCGTGATGACGCTATCGATCGCCGCCTCGATCGCGCCGGTGTCGCTGGTCTGCTTGAGGCCGCGTTCCTCGACGATCGCGTCGGGATCCTGCCCCGTCTCGAGCATGACCTCGAATACCTGCTTCGAGAGCGTACCCGAGATCGTGCCATCGGCGACGAGCCCGATCAGCCGTGCGCCCTGCTCCGGCGTCACCGGGCTCGATCCGATGTCCTTGCCGAGGCGGTTGAGCGCGCCGAACAGGTCCGAGATCACCCAGTTGGATGCCGCGCGGCCCACATCCGCGGCGGGTTTTCCCGTCGCGGCGAGCAAGGTCTCGAACCAGCGCGCCGTCTCGGCATCGGCGGTGAGCACGCTGGCGTTATAATGGCTGAGGCCCAGCTCGCTCTCGTAGCGGCTGCGCTTGGCGTCGGGCAGTTCGGGCAGGCTCTCGCGGCAATCGCGCAAAAACGCCTCGTCGAGCTCGACCGGAAGCAGATCGGGATCGGGGAAGTAGCGGTAATCATGCGCTTCTTCCTTGGAGCGCAGGCTCCGCGTCTCGCCCTTGTCGGGATCGAACAGCCGGGTTTCCTGGACGATGCTGCCGCCGCTCTCGAGCACGTCGACCTGGCGGTTCGCCTCATATTCGATCGCGGCCTGGATGAAGCGCACCGAATTGACGTTCTTGGTCTCGGTGCGCGTGCCGAACTCGGCGCCAGGCTTGCGCACGCTGACGTTGACGTCGGCGCGCATCGAGCCCTGCTCCATATTGCCATCGCACGATCCGACGTAGCGGAGAATCGATCTCAGCTTACGGACGTAAGCCCCAGCCTCTTCCGGCGATCGCATGTCGGGCTTCGACACGATCTCCATCAGCGCGACCCCCGACCGGTTGAGATCGACGTAGGAGAAGCTCGGATGCTGGTCGTGCATCATCTTGCCCGCATCCTGCTCGAGATGGATGCGCTCGATGCCGATCGTCTTGGTCGTCTCGCCCGCCTCGATCTCGATCGTGCCCTCGCCGACGATCGGGTGGTAGAGCTGGCTGATCTGATAGCCCTGCGGCAGATCGGCGTAGAAATAATTCTTGCGGTCGAACCGCGACCAGGCGTGGATCTCCGCCTCCAGCGCCATGCCGGTGCGCACCGCCTGCCGGATGCACTCGCGGTTCGGCACCGGCAGCATCCCCGGCATCGCTGCGTCGATCAGGCTCACCTGGCTGTTCGGCTCCGCGCCAAATTCGGTCGCCGCGCCGGAGAAGAGCTTGGAGTTGGACGTCACCTGCGCGTGGACCTCGAGGCCGATCACGACCTCCCACTCGCCCGTGGCACCCTGGATGCGATAACTGCTCATCTTACCACCATGCCTCCGGGCGTGCGGTGAAGCCGGCGCGGTGCTCGATGGCGAGGCCGGCGTTGAGGACGCCCTGCTCGTCGAAGGCACGGCCGATGATCTGGAGGCCGAGCGGCAGGCCCTGATCGTCGAGCGCCGCGGGCACCGACATCGCAGGGAGACCCGCGAGGCTCGCGGGCACCGCGAACACGTCGTTCAGATACATGGCGATCGGATCGGCGCTCTTCTCGCCGAGCGCGAAGGAAGCCGACGGCGCGGTCGGCGTCAGGATCACGTCCACCGTCTCGAACGCCTTCTGGAAATCGCGGGCGATGAGCGCGCGCACCTTCTGCGCCTGGTTGAAATAGGCGTCGTAGAAGCCCGCCGAGAGCACATAGGTGCCGATCATGATCCGGCGCTTCACCTCGGCGCCGAAGCCCGCGGCGCGCGTCGCCTTGTACATTTCGGCAAGCCCCGCGCCGGTGCCGCTCCCCTCGCCCGCGACGCGTTGGCCGTAACGGACGCCGTCATAGCGCGCGAGGTTGGACGACGCCTCGGCGGGGGCGATGATGTAATAGGTCGGTAGCGCATATTTGGTGTGCGGCAGCGATATCTCGACGATCTCTGCGCCGGCGTCCTTCGCCCAGGCGATGCCCTGCTCCCACGCCCGGTCGATCTCGGCGGGAATGCCGTCGATCCGATATTCTTTGGGAATGCCGACCTTCTTGCCCCTGAGATCGGCACTAAGGTTCGCATCCCAGGCGGGAACGTCCATCTGCAGCGACGTCGAATCCTTGGGGTCGAACCCGCTCATCGCCTCCAGCAGGATGGCGCAATCGCGAACGTCGCGCGCCATCGGCCCGGCCTGGTCGAGGCTGGAGGAGAAAGCGACGATGCCCCAGCGCGAGCAGCGGCCGTAGGTCGGCTTGATGCCCGAAATGCCGGTGAATGCGGCGGGCTGGCGGATCGAGCCGCCGGTGTCGGTGCCGGTTGCGCCCGGGCAGAGCCGCGCCGCAACCGCCGCAGACGAACCGCCCGACGATCCGCCGGGCGCGAGCGGCGCATTGCCGCCGTCGCCGCGCCGCCAGGGCGAGATGACGTTGCCGAAATAGCTTGTCTCGTTGGACGAGCCCATCGCGAACTGGTCCATGTTGAGCTTGCCGAGCATGCCCGCGCCCGCGTCCCACAACCGCTGCGACACGGTTGATTCGTACACCGGCGTGAACCCTTCGAGCATGTGACTGCCCGCGGTGGTCTGGACGCCCTTGGTGGCGAACAGGTCCTTCATGCCGATCGGCACGCCTGAAAGCGGCTTGAGCGTGCCGCCCGCGCGGTCGCGGTCCGCCTGATCGGCGGCGGCAAGCGCATGGTCGGGGGTTTCGATGACGAAGGCATTGAGCGCCTTTGCGCCGGCGACCGCGGCGTTATACGCCTCCGCCACCTCGCGCGCCGAAAAGGCGCCGTCCTTCACCCCGTCGCGGATTGCCGCGACGCCGAGATCGGTCAGATTGCTCATTATTCGATCACCTTCGGCACGGCGAAAAAGCCGTGCTCTGCCGCCGGCGCATTCGCCAGCACTGCATCGCGCGCATTGCCGTCGGTCACCACGTCTTCACGCAGACGCAGGTGATTGGGGATCACTGCGGTCATCGGCGCGACACCGCTGACGTCAACCTCCTGCAATTGCTCGATCCAGCCGAGGATGTTGTTGAGCTCTGGAACCAGCGCCTCGACCTCGCCGTCGCTGACGGCGATGCGCGCAAGGTTCGCGATATGGCGGACGGTGGCCTGATCGACGGACATGCAATGCCTTTGCTGCGCCCGCGCCAGAATGATGCGCGGGAGAAGGCGGCGCTAGCATCGCCCCGCCCCCGCTTTCAAGCCGCGCCTTGCGCTGGGCACGCTCCTTCTGTTCTACGGGCGCGCGGACGAAGTGGAGTTATTGATGCTGGCGCGGCGGTTTCTGTGGGTTGTGGCGGGTCTGGTAGTGCTCGTGCTGGCAGGCGCGCTCGCCTACCGGCTGTTCCAGGCCGAGCTGATGGAGGCCTATTTCGTCCCGACCGCGAAGTTCGAGGAGACGGCGGCGCCGCCCGCCCCGTCCGCTTATGCCGATCGCGCCATGTGGATCGCGCGGCCCGACATTCCCGGCAATGCCGCGCTCTGGGTGCCGGAAGGCTTCACCGCAACCGATGCACCGCAGGCATCGGTGTTCTTCATCCACCCGACGAGCTTTCTCGACGGATCGCGCTGGAACGCGCCGCTCGACGACAAGGACTCGCAGGATCGCGCTGCGCTCTTCGTCCGCAGCCAGGCGAGCGCGTTCAACGATGTCGGCGCGATCTGGGCGCCCAAATACCGCCAGGCGACCTTCGGCGCGTTCCTCACCACCAAGGAAGATGCCGAGCGCGCGCTCGACTTCGCCTATCGCGACGTCGTGGCGGCGTTCGACCAGTTCGTGAAGGAAGCGCCCGCCGATCGGCCGATCATCCTCGCCGCGCACAGCCAGGGCTCGCTCCACCTCACCCGCCTGCTCGCCGAGCGGATCGCCGGCACGCCGCTCGCAGACCGCATTGCCGCTGCTTATGTGATCGGCTGGCCGGTCTCGCTCACCACCGACATCCAGGCGCTGGGGCTGCCGGCGTGCGAAAGCGCGGGGCAACCGGGCTGCGTCGTCTCGTGGCAGAGCTTCGGCGAACCTGCCGATCCGAAGATGGTGACCGACGTCTATGACGCTTCGGTCGCGCCCGACGGCCGCTCGCGGGCCGGGACGCCGATGCTGTGCGTCAATCCGCTGACCGGCAATGCGGGCGATTCGGCAGAGGCGAGTGCCGATCTCGGCACGCTCATCCCCAATGCCGATCTCACCGGCGCGGAGCTGAGGCCCGGCGCGGTCCCCGCGCGCTGCGACGTGCGCGGCTTCCTGCTGATCGGCGAGAATCCGCCCGAGCTCGGCCCCTATGTGCTGCCCGGCAACAACTACCACGTCTTCGACTACGCCCTGTTCTGGGCGAACATCCGCGCCGACGCCGCCGCGCGGCTCGCCGCCTTCGTGGCGCGATGATCACCGCCGACCGCGCGCCCTTCCGCGCCGCGCTGCCCGGCGGCGGCCGACTGATGGGGCTGGATGTCGGCACGCACACCATCGGCCTCGCCTATTGCGATGCCGCCTGGACGATCGCGACGCCCGCCGAGCTGATCCGGCGCGGCAAGTTTTCCAAGGACTTGGCGCGGCTTGCCGAGATCATGATCGAGCAGAGCATCGCAGGCCTCGTCGTCGGCCTGCCGCTCAATCTCGACGGCAGCGACAGCCCGCGCACGCAATCGGTCCGCGCCTTCGCGCGCAATCTCGCGCCGCTCGGCCTGCCGCTATTGCTGTGGGACGAGCGCTGGTCGACGCAAGCGGTGACCCGCACCCTCATCGCGGCGGATGCCAGCCGCGCCCGCCGCGCCGAACTGGTCGACAAGATGGCCGCCGCCTACATCCTCCAAGGCGCGATCGACGCGTTGACGATGGCCTGATCCGCGCAGTTGTCGGGCTCCGGGCCGCGCCGTATAGCCGCACCTGATGCCAGCCTATCGCCACCGCCATCTCCTCGGCATCGAGGGGCTTTCCGCAGCCGATCTAACGCTGATTCTCGACGAGGCGGAGCAGTGGGTCTCGTTCAACCGCGGGCTTCGCAAGCAGGACGACCGGCTGGCCGGCCTCACCCAGATCAACGCCTTCTTCGAGAACAGCACGCGGACGCTCTTCTCGTTTGAGATCGCGGGTAAGAGGCTGGGCGCACAAGTCGCCAACTTCCACGTCGCCGCATCGAGCGTGAAGAAGGGCGAGAGCCTTGCCGACACCGCGCTGACGCTGAACGCGATGCGCCCCGACGTGATGGTCATCCGCCACGAGGCCAATGGCGCGGCGGCGGATGTCGCGGCGGTGATGGACTGCCCGGTCATCAATGCGGGCGACGGCACCGGCGAACACCCGACGCAAGCGCTGCTCGATGCGCTCGCCATCCGCCGCCGCCTGGGGAAGATCGAAGGCGTGAAGGTGGCGATCTGCGGCGACATCCGCCACAGCCGGGTCGCGGGTTCCAACCTCAAGTCGCTGCCGCTGCTCGGCGCCGAGGTGCGCGTGGTCGGCCCGCCGTCGCTGCTGCCCGACCGGCTACCCGAAGGCGTCGAAGGCTTCACCGATTTCGATCAGGGCATCGCCGGCGCGGACATCGTGATGATGCTGCGCGTCCAGCGCGAGCGGATGGCCGCGGCGCTATCCGATTCGCTCGGCGACTATCACGCGCTCTACGGCCTCACCCGCGAACGGCTCGAGGCGGCGAATCCGTCGGCGATGGTGATGCATCCGGGTCCGATGAACCGCGGCGTCGAGATCGACGGCGCGCTCGCCGATGATCCACAGAAGTCGCTGATCGTGGAGCAGGTCGAGCTCGGCGTCGCCGTCCGCATGGCCTGCCTCGACCTGCTGACCCGCGAGCGACGAGGAGTAACCGCATGAAGCCGGTGCTCAACATCGACGATGCCGAGTTCGACGATGTGGAAGAGAACGGCCGGTTCACCTCGAAGCGCGCCAGCCTCGCACCACACATCGGCGCGCGCGATCTCGGCTACAATCTGACCGTGCTGCCGCCCGGCAAGGTGCAATGCCCGTTCCACAACCATCATGGCGAGGAGGAGATGTTCTTCATCCTCGAGGGCGAGGGCGAATTGCGCTTCGGCAGCGAGCGCTATCCGATCCGCAAGCATGACGTGATCGCCTGCCCGACCGGCGGACCGGAGGTGGCGCACCAGATCATCAACACCGGCAGCACCGACATGCGCTATCTCGCGGTGTCGACGATGGTCGAGGTCGAGGTGTGCGAATATCCCGATTCGGGGAAGCTGCTCGCCGTCACCGGCAAGCCGGGCGAACACGGCTTGCGCAAGATGTACCGCGCTGGCGGCGACACCGATTATTATGAAGGCGAAACCGGCACGGCCGACGCCTGAGCGCCGGCCGCCCTAGACCGGATCAGCCGCGCGCCGTGTTGCGCGAGGCCCAGCGCACCGGCGCGTCGCCGGCGCTGGTCCGCACGAAGCAGGCCCCGCCCTTCGCCTTGATCGAAGCGCAGAGGTCGTTCGCATCGGAACGGCTTTCGAAGCCCGAGACGGCGAGACGATGGAAGACGCCGCGGCCCGGAATGGTGACGGTGGTGGTCAGCGGCGTCACGCTTTCGGCGAGACGATAGCGCGCCTGCGCCGCATCCCATGCGCGCTCGACCGAGCCCGGCGTGCTGTATGCGCCGATCTGGACGACGAACGGGCTATCGCCACGCGGCGCCTGAACCGCGCTGGCCTTGCGGATCGTGGCGCGTTTGACGGCCGGAGCTTCGGCGCGAGCAAAGCGCGGCACCGGCTTGTAATCGTTGGCAGCCGTGCCTTCGAAGACGGCCGCCGGCTGGACGACCGGCGCGACAATATCGGAAGATGCCAGCGTCACCGGCGCGGCGGGCACATCGGCGACCGGCACAACCGTTTGAGCAGCGGGCACGAAGGCCGGCTGCGGCTCGGCAGCGGCAAACGCGTGATTCTCGATTGGCGCGGGGGCGAGCGCGAGACGCGCCGGCTGGCCGGCATCGTCCACCACCGGCTGGACGCCGAGCAGCGTAGCGACCTGCGTATAGCCCTCGGCCGGCTTGGCCATCGCCGACCATTGCTCCATGCGACGCTCTAGCTGGATCGGCGAGACATCCTGCGCCGCGGTGACCCGCGCCTTTTGCCAATCGCCGCTCAACGCATAAGCGAGCGCAAGATTCTGGCGCGTGCGGCCGTTGGCATTGTGCTCACGAGCAGCCCGTTCGAGCAGCGCGATCGCACGGTCGGTGCGGCCGGCGAGCGCATAAGCGAGGCCGACATCGCTGGCCGCAGCGCGGTCCGCGATCGAATCGAGGCGCGCGGACGCCTGGTACGTTTTGCCGAGCGCGATCTGGATCAGCGCCAGGCTCAGAGCAGCGCGGTTGTTGTCGGGCGCCAGCGTCAGTACGTCCGAGAACGCGGTTTCGGCCGAAGCATAGCGGCCGTTCTTGAGATAGAGATCGGCCAGCATCAGCCGGTAACCGGCGTCGCGCGGCGCAAGCTCGACGGCCTGTTCGGCACGCTCCAGCGCGGTCGCATAATCCTGCTTGCCGGCGAGCGCATAGGCTTCGGCATGCAGCTTGTTCGCCTGGCGTTCCCCGGCGGGCGCCTTGGCCGAGGCGGAAGCGATGCGCGGGCTGTGCTGCGTCGTGCAGCCCACCATCGTCATCCCCAGGATCAGGGTCGACGCGGCGATCTTGAGCGTGGCCGTGCGGATCATGTGATTTCCCCTCAGTGCCGCTTGCCGCCCGCAGCGGGCACCTGCCCGGCGAGCGAATCGAGTTCCGGCTGCGCGTCGAGGAAGGCGTCGAGCGCTTCGGTGACGATCTGCTGCGCGGAGCGATGGTTGACCGCGCAGGCGAGGCGCAGCTTCAGATGACGATCGGGATCGAGGCGGAGCGTGAACGCCGCCTTACCCTTGGCGCCCGCGGCGGCGCGCGGAACCTGCGGCAAGGGCACGACCGCGGCGGTCGCCTGGACCTTGACGCGAACGGGCTTGTCGCTGCCCCCGAACTTGGCCTCGATGCTGCGCTGCTGCTCGACGACCGGAGGCGGCGTCGGTGCTTCGGGCGCGACTTCAGGGATGACATGCTCCTCGCTGTCCGACGCCGACGGCGCCGGGGTCAGCGCGGCGATGGAGCTCGGCACGCGCTCGGGCTGCGGCTCGAAGCCGCCGGCCTGGCCCATATCGTTCCAGCCGAGATCCTCGATATTGCCACCGAAATGGCCGAAGCCCTGCGGACGCATCGCCGGCTTGGCCGCGCCCTTGCGGGCGAGCAGGCCGGAGGAGAGCGAGGCGAAGGGTTTGATGTCGGTCATGCCCATCCCCTTCACTGCCCCACCACGCGCCGGCCGAAGCCGCTGGCGGGCCGCTGCGCGGCGGCATGCGCCGGCATCATCCCCGGCGCGGCGAAGACGGTGCGGCGGAAATTCTTCTCGAGACGGTCGGAGACATACTCCCACAGCTCCTCGACCTCGCGGGCCGACTTGCTCTTGGGATCGACCTCCATCACCGTGCGGCCGTCGATCATCGAGGCGGCGAAATCGGTGCGGTGGTGGAGCGTGACCGGAGCGACGGTGCCGTGCTGCGACAGCGCGACCGCGGCCTCATAGGTGATCTTGGCCTTGGGCGTCGCCGCGTTGACGACGAAGATCAGCGGCTTGCCCGCGCGTTCGCACAGATCGACGGTGGCGCCGACGGCACGCAGGTCGTGCGGCGACGGGCGGGTCGGAATGACGATCAGTTCGGCGACCTGGATGACGCTCTGGATCGCCATCGTGATCGCCGGCGGCGTGTCGATGACGGCGAGCTTGAAGCCCTGCTGGCGCAGCACTTCGAGATCGGCGCCGAGCCGCGCGACCGTGGTCTGCGCGAAGGCGGGCATGTCGTCCTCGCGCTCGTTCCACCAATCGGCGAGCGAGCCCTGCGGATCGATGTCGATCAGACAGACGGGGCCCGCGCCCGCGCGCTGCGCCTGAACGGCGAGGTGGCCGGAGAGCGTGGTCTTGCCCGATCCACCCTTCTGCGACGACAATGCGAGAACGCGCATGATTTCCCCTCGGCTTGCGGTTCGATTGCGGAGGGAATTGCGCCCGATGTCGCTAATATCCGGTTAACTGGCCGGCGCGGCCGATCGCCAGGTCCATTTCGGAGACGATATCCGAAGCCGTTGAAAAACATGCTAAGAGCGCGTTAACCATTCGCTTCTACACCGCGCTTCGTATCCAACGGAGAGACGCACATGTCCTTCACGCGACTGACTGCCCTGGCCTGCGCCGCCCTCGCCTGCATCGCGGCTGCGCCGCCTGCCGCGAGCGCGCCGGGCGCAAATCCGGTCAAGGCCGGCGTCGATGCCTGGGGCCGCAAGGACTTCACCGGCGCGGTGCGCGCTTGGCGCCCACTCGCCGACAAAGGCGATGCCGACGCGCAG
This sequence comes from Allosphingosinicella indica, assembly GCF_900177405.1. Lineage (NCBI taxonomy): Bacteria > Pseudomonadati > Pseudomonadota > Alphaproteobacteria > Sphingomonadales > Sphingomicrobiaceae > Allosphingosinicella > Allosphingosinicella indica. The sequence goes on from NZ_LT840185.1 coordinate 2,680,326, forward strand.
TTCAATATGGGCCAGGCCTACAAGCTCGGCCGCGGCGTGCCCGCCGATCTCAAGATCGCGCAGAGCTGGTATCAGAAGGCCGCGCAGCAGGGTCACGATCAGGCGCAAGCCAATCTCGGCCTGCTGCTCTTCCAGAATGGCAAGCAGTTCGACGCCATGCCCTGGATCCGCAAAGCCGCCGATCGCGGCGATGCCCGCGCGCAATATGTTCTCGGCACCGCCATGTTCAACGGCGACTTCGTGCCGCAGGACCGCGCCCGCGCCTATGCGCTGATGACCCGCGCCTCGGCGCAGGGGCTGCCGCCCGCCGCCAACAATCTCGCCCAGATGGACAAGCATATGGCGCAGGCGGACAAAACGCGCGGCATCGCGCTCGCCCGCCAGATGGAGGCCGCGGCGAAGCAACCGAACCCGGCCGCGATGGCGCGCGCCGATCTGCCACGCGCCGGCAGCGTCCTGAAGCCCGCCGAGCCGGTGAAGCCCAAGCCTGCGCCCGCACCTGCCGCCAAGGCAGCCACGAAGGCCCCGCAGCCTGCCGCCGCGCCTGCCGCGGGCGGACGCTGGCAGGTCCAGCTCGGCGCCTACAACAGCCCGGATGCCGCCCGCGCGCAGTGGAGCAAGCTCGGCAAGCTCTCCGCGCTGTCGGGCTTCACACCCTCCTATCAACCGGCAGGCAAGTTCACCCGCCTGCGCGTAGGTCCGATCGCCAGCAAATCCGCCGCCGACGGCGTCTGCGCGGCAGCCAAGGCTGCCGGCCAGGCCTGCTTCCCGGTCGCGCCCTGAGTTTAACCTTATCTTTCCGCATCCCCGGTAAGACGGCGGCTCAATCGCGTAAGGGGGCGGTCATGGGTGCACGGCGCAGGTTCATCGGGTCCACGGCCATGGCCTCGCGCTGGCGTCGGCGCAGCATGTGCGTGCTGATCGCCGATCTCCCCAGCCCAGCGGCGCTCCGCGACGTGTCCGCCGCCGGCGCCTTCCTCGAAACCTGCGCACGGCCCCCGCTCGGCGCGGGCATCGAGCTGCATCACCCGGAAGCGGGCGCGATCCGCGGTGTGGTCAGCTCGCTCGCCAATGACGGCATCGCGATCGGCTTCGAGCGCGGCGAGGCCTCAGTCGCCTTCGCGATGGCGGCGATCGCTTCGGACATGAGCCGCCCGGCCTGACCGCTCAGCGCCACTCGGCGCGGGCATAGCCTTGCAGATAAAGCAACGCACCAAGATCATTGTGCGCGATGCGGACCTGCGCGGCGGCATTGACCGCGGCCTTGCCGTGATAAGCGACGCCGAGCCCCGCGGTCTCGATCATCGGAATGTCGTTGGCGCCATCGCCCACCGCCATCGTCTCGGACAGGTCGATGCTCATCGCGATCGCCTCGTCGATCAGCGCCTGCTTCTTCGCCTGAGCGCCCAGCACCGGGGGTAGCGCGGTGCCGGTAAGTGCGCCGTCCGCCACCTCCAGCCGGTTCGCCGCAGCGCGATCGAAACCCGCCCGCTGCGCCACGCGATCGGCAAAGTAAGTGAAACCACCCGAGACCAGCAGGCAGCGCGCGCCGTGCGCCCGCATCGTATGCGCCAGCGCCTTGGCGCCCGGCGTCAGCTTCACCCGCTCTTCATAGCAGCGCGCCAGCGTCCGCTCCGGCAGCCCCTTCAGCAGCGCCACCCGTTCCTCCAGCGCGCCTTCGAAATCGAACTCGCCGCGCATCGCCCGCTCGGTGACCTCGGCAACGCGGGCGCGCACCCCGGCGAAATCGGCAAGCTCGTCGATGCACTCGACGGTGATGACGGTCGAATCCATGTCGGCGACGAGCAGCCGCTTGCGCCGCCCCGCCTCGCCCTGGACGGCGATGTCGACGTGGGCGCGGAGCGGCTCCAGCGCCGCCTCGGCCGCGCGGGGCGATGCGGAGAACAGCAGATCGCAGGCGATGTCGCGCTCCACCCAGCTCCGCCCCATCGGCTCGATCCCGGCATCGCGCAGTGCATCCTCGGCGTCCGAAAGCAGCGCGCTCGATAGCCCGCCCGATGCTATCACCGTCGCGATGAACATGGATTCGTCTTCCTTGCCAGCGGTGGCGCTTATCGCGGGGCCGACGGCGAGCGGCAAGTCGGCGCTGGCGCTCGCCCTCGCCGAGCGGACCGGCGGTACGGTGATCAACGCCGACAGCGCGCAGCTCTACCGCGACCTTGCGATCGTCTCGGCGCGCCCGGATACGGCGGACGAGGCGCGCGCGCCGCACCGGCTCTACGGCATCCGCGACGGCGCCGAGGCCTGCTCGGCGGCGGATTGGGCGGCGCTCGCCAAGGCCGCGATCGCCAAGGTGCATGCCGAGGGGCGGCTGCCGATCCTGACGGGCGGCACCGGCCTCTATCTCCGCACCCTGCTCGACGGCATCGCGCCGGTGCCAGACATCGACCCCGCGGTACGTGCCACGGTGCGGGCGATGGCCGTCGCCGAGGCGCATGCGGCGCTGGCGATCGAGGATCCCGATGCCGCGGCGCGCCTTCGCCCGACCGACGCGACGCGCAATGCCCGCGCGCTGGAGGTGGTCCGATCGACCGGCCGGACGCTCGCCGACTGGCAGGCCAAACGATCGGGCGGGATCGGCGGCGATATCGCGCTCGCGCCGCTCGTCCTGCTGCCGCCGCGCGACTGGCTCTACGAACGCTGCGACCGCCGCTTCGCCGCGATGATGGCGCCTGAGGGGATCGCGGAGGTCGAAGCCTTGCTTGACCGCGCGCTCGATCCGGACCTGCCGGTGATGCGCGCGATCGGCGTCCGCGAGATCGCCGCCTTCGTCCGCGGCGAAGCGACCCGCGAAGAAGCGCTCGAAGCCGGCCGCACCGCGACTCGGCGCTACGCCAAGCGCCAATACACCTGGTTCCGCCACCAGCCGCCGGCGGAATGGCCGCGGTTCGAGGCGGCGCTGGAGGGGGATAAAGTGGAAGAGGCATTGGGCCTTATACTCGCTAAATCCCCCCTCCTTTCCCTCGGCGAATGACGGACAGTTGCCATCGGTTGCGAGGGAGGGGTTGGGGGTGGGTTATGCCCGGAGAAGGAGCGAAACCCACCCCCGGCCCCTCCCTCTCCGACGGTTCGACCTTTCCGCCTGTCCCCCGCGAAGGGAGGGGAGTTCGGCCTTAAGATTGCCGCCCTGCCCCGCATCGCCTAATCCCCCGCCATGCGCGCCTTGTTTGATGCCGATGCCGACCTTGCCCTCATCCGCGACCGCAAAGTCGCGATATTCGGATACGGCAACCAGGGGCGGCCGCAGGCGCTGAATCTCAGCGACAGCGGCGTCGGCGAACTCGTCGTCGCGCTGCGCGAGGGCAGCGCCAGCAGGGCACGGGCCGAGGCGGACAGGCTTGGGGTGACGAACCTCGCCGATGCGGCAGCTTGGGCGGACGTCGCGGTGATGCTGTTTCCCGACGAGGATCAGGCCGAAGTCTACGAGCGCCACCTCGCGCCCCATCTGAAACAGGGCGCCGCGCTCGTCTTCGCGCACGGCCTCGCGATCCGCTTCGGGCTGATCGTGCCGCGTGCCGATCTCGACGTGATGCTGGTCGCGCCCAAGGGGCCCGGCACCGCGCTTCGCTCCGAATATGCGGCGGGCCGCGGGCTCGTCACCCTGTTCGCGGTGGCGCAGGACGCATCGGGCGGCGCCGAGGCGCTGGCGCTCTCCTATGCCGCGGCGCTGGGCGGCGGGCGCGCGGGCATGATCGAGACCAGCTTCGCCGAGGAATGCGAGGCCGATCTGTTCAACGAGGCGGCGGTGATCTGGGGCGCGATCCCCGAGCTGATCCAGGCCGGGTTCGACACCCTGGTCGAGGCGGGCTTCTCGCCCGAAGTCGCCTATTTCGAATGCCTCACCGAAGTGAAGCTGATCGCCGACCTCATCACCGAGCGCGGAATCGCGGGGATGCGCGAGGCGATCAGCAACACCGCCGAGTTCGGCGCGCTGGAGGGCGGCCGCCGCATCGTCACCGCCGAAACGCGCACCGAGATGCGCCGCATCCTCCGCGACGTCCGCGAAGGCCATCTCGCCCAGCGGCTGATCGCCGACGCCAAGGCCGGCTACCCCCGCCTCAAAGCCAGCCGCGCCGAAGCCGCCGCCCACCCGATCGAAGCCGCCGGCGCCCGACTGAGAAATCTCGCCAAGCCGTGATGGAGGCAGCCGAAAGGTCCCAATGTTCGCACTGGCCATGAGGTTTGCGCGGATCAACTTGCTAGGGCTGAACTCGAGTTCAAAAAAGCGGATGATGGGAAGAGTTCGAGTTGCTCGTTATCGCAGAATTCGTACGTGTAGGAAAACAGCCGCTGCCACCTGCGGCCGGCACCTCTCCGCGGTAGAAACAGCCTTATCGAATATAGCTTTCGTTCGAGAAGATTTCGCGGATACCCCTGCCAATTATAACGATCGCGTTGAAACCTATCCCAACTACGAGGAGAAATAATAAAACGATTACAGATGCAAAACATCCACCTCCAGGGCAACCGTCTTGCCTATCCAAAACCTGCAAAATGCCTTCAAAGAAGATCATCCAAATAGCGTAAAAAAGAATGACGAATATAATCCAAAATATCAGCCACCTTCGGGGTATAAAGCCTGTTACGATTGGCCCTGGGAATGCCATCGCCATTACTGACAGATTGATGAAATCAGACACGTCCATGTCGTGCTAAAACCCGCGCTTATAGCAGACACTTATAGCAGCAATGGCAATAGGCGGAAACTGGCCCTCACTTTCGCCCGAACAGCTTTTCGATATCACCATGCGCCAGTTTCACCCAGGTCGGTCGGCCGTGGTTGCATTGGCCGGAGTGGGGGGTGACTTCCATTTCGCGGAGGATCGCGTTCATCTCAGCGACCGAGAGGATGCGGCCGGCGCGGACGCTGCCGTGGCAGGCCATGGTCGCGGCGACATGGTCGAGCCGCTCGCGAAGGCTCAGCGCGTCGTCATAGGCGGCCAGCTCGTCGGCGAGATCGGTGACGAGGCCCTTGGAATCGCCCTGACCCAAGAGCGCCGGGGTCGCGCGGACCAGCATCGCGCGCGGGCCGAAGCGTTCCACCTCCAGCCCCATTTCGGCGAGCTCGGCGGCGCGCGCTTCCAGCCGGTCGCACGCCGGCTCATCGAGTTCGACCACTTCGGGGAGCAGGAGCGCCTGGCGCGCAACGCCGCCGTCGGCCATCGCGCGGCGCATCCGCTCCAGCACCAGCCGCTCGTGCGCCGCGTGCTGATCGACGATGACGAGGCCGTCCTCCGCCTCGGCGACGATATAGGTCGCCGCGACCTGCCCGCGCGCGACGCCGAGCGGGTGCGCGGCGGCTTGCGGCGGTGGCTCGGTGGCGGGCTCGGCGCGGGCCTGGGGGGCGTAGTCGAGGAACTGCTCCCGCACCTCCCCTGTCACCCCCGCGAAAGCGGGGGCCCAGCCTTCTAAGTGAGCCGAGAAGAAAGAAGCTGGGTTCCCGCTTTCGCGGGAATGGCGGAGGGGAGAGGTTTCGGTCTGCCAGTTCCCCAAGGCGGCGGCGCTCGGGCGTTGGGCGCTGCGGTGGCCGGCGGCGTCGAGGGCGTGGCGGAGGCCGCCGACGATGAGGCCGCGGACACCGCCAGGATCGCGGAAGCGGACCTCGGTCTTGGCCGGGTGGACGTTGACGTCGACCTCGCTCGCCGGGAGATCGACGAACAAAGCGAGCAAGGGATGGCGATCCCGCGGGATCATTTCGGCATAGGCGCCGCGCACCGCGCCGATCAGCAGCCGGTCCTTTACCGGACGGCCGTTGACGAAGAGATATTGATGATCGGCGACGCCGCGGTTGAAGGTCGGCAGCCCGGCGACCCCGCCGAGCCGCATATCGCCGCGCAAATGGTCCACCGCCACGCTGTTGTCGGCGAGGCCGCGATCGGTGAGCGCCGCCACCCTATCGGGCCGCGACTCGCCCGGCTGGACCGCGAGCGTCCGCCTCCCGTCATGCTCCAGCGTGAAGCCGATGTCGGGCCGCGCCATCGCGAGCCGCTTCACCGCATCGACGCAGGCGGCATATTCGGATCGGGGCGAGCGCAGGAACTTGCGCCTCGCGGGTACCCGGGCGAACAGATCCTCGACCGTGATCCGCGTGCCCGGCGGGAGCGCCGCCGGCCCCTCTTCCGCCACCACACCATTGTCGACGGTGCGCTGCCAGCCGTCGGCGCCCCTCACCCGGCTTTCGATCCGCATCCGCGCGACGCTGGCGATCGAAGGCAGCGCCTCGCCGCGGAAGCCGAGCGTCGCGACTTGATCGATGGCGTCGTCCGGGAGCTTGGAGGTGGCGTGCCGCTCCAGCGCCAGCGCCATCTCATCCCGGTCCATGCCGCAGCCGTCGTCGGCGACCTCGATCCGCTCCGTCCCGCCCGCCTGGAGCGCGATCGCGATGCGCGTCGCGCCCGCGTCGATCGCATTTTCGACCAGCTCCTTCAGCGCGCTGGCGGGCCGCTCGACCACCTCGCCGGCGGCGATGCGGTTGACCAGATGTTCGGGCAGGCGGCGTATTGACATGCGCCCTCCCCTAGACCAAGGCGCGCCGTCCTGCGAGCGCCCTTCAACTGTGGTGGACGCCGCCCCGGACGGCACCCTATAGAGGCGAAATCGCGGGGGTCCGCACCCTTCTCCCGCGCCCGGTTTTCAGGAAGCGAGACCTCCCCCAATGTCCTTCTGGCGTTTTCTCAAATTCCCGTCCCACGACATGGCGATCGACCTCGGCACGGCGAATACCGTGGTCTATGTCCGCGGCCGCGGCGTCGTGCTCAACGAGCCGTCGGTGGTGGCGATCGAGACGATCAACGGCGTCAAGCGCGTCAAGGCGGTGGGAGACGACGCCAAGCTGATGATGGGCAAGACGCCCGACCAGATCGAGGCGATCCGGCCGCTGCGTGACGGCGTTATCGCCGACATCGATGTCGCCGAGCAGATGATCAAGCATTTCATCCAGAAGGTGCATGGCAAGCGCCGCTTCCCGCGCTGGCCCGAGATCGTGATCTGCGTGCCCTCCGGTTCTACCTCCGTCGAGCGCCGCGCGATCCGCGACGCCGCCTCCAACGCGGGCGCCAGTCAGGTTTGGCTGATCGAGGAGCCGATGGCGGCCGCGATCGGCGCCGACATGCCGGTGACCGAGCCGATCGGATCGATGGTGGTCGACATCGGCGGCGGGACGACCGAAGTCGCGGTGCTCTCGCTGCGCGGCCTTGCTTACACCACCTCCGTGCGCGTCGGCGGCGACAAGATGGACGAGGCGATCTCCTCCTATGTCCGCCGCAACCACAATCTCCTGATCGGCGAAGCGACGGCCGAGCGCATCAAGCAGCAGGTCGGCATCGCCAAGCCGCCGTCGGACGGCGACGGCCTCTCGGTGCAGATCAAGGGCCGCGATCTCGTCAACGGCGTGCCCAAGGAAATCACGATCAACCAGCGGCAGATCGCCGAAGCGCTGTCCGAGCCGGTCGGCACGATCGTCGAGGGCGTACGCATCGCGCTCGAGAATACCGCGCCGGAACTGGCCGCCGACATCGTCGACCAGGGCATCGTGCTCACCGGCGGCGGCGCGCTGCTGCAGGGTCTGGACGAAGTGTTGCGCGACGAGACGGGCCTCCCCGTGACGGTCGCGGACGATCCGCTGACCTGCGTCGCCCTCGGCACGGGTCGCGCGCTGGAGGAAGAGGTCTTCCGCGGCGTGCTGACCACCGCCTGATCGGGCAGAGGAACGGATAATGGCGCCGCCATCCAAACGGCGCCCGGGCTTTTCCCGGCGGGCGCAATACGGCCTGTTCCTGTCTTATGTCGTGGCGGCCGGCGGCGTCATCCTCGCGCTGCTGCTGCTGATCGTCGCGGTCATCGATCCGCGCGGGTTCAACGGGCTCAAGGGCCTTGCGCTTGATCTCACCGCGCCGGTCTCCTCGGCCGGGCGCGGAGCGGTGCGCGGAATCGGCGACGGCATCGACTCGGTGAACGCCTATTTCTTCGCTGCCTCGCAGAACGAGGCGTTGCGGAGCGAGCTCGCCCAGCGGCGCCGCGCGGCGATCGAGGCGCAGGCGCTGCGGCAGGAGAATAGGCGGCTGAAGGCGCTGCTCGGCATCAGCCAGCGCGCCGAGACGGCGGTCGCCACCGGCCGCGTCGTCGGATCGACGTTCGATAGCGCGCGCCGGCTGGCGACGATCGACGTCGGCGGCAGCGACGGGGTGGTGATCGGCCAGCCAGTGCGCTCGGTCGACGGGCTCGTCGGCCGCGTCGTCGAGACCGGCCGCTCGGCAGCGCGCGTGCTGCTCGTCACCGACGGCGGCAACAGCGTCCCCATCGTCCTCGCGCGCGACGGCACGCCCGCCTTCGCCACCGGGCGCGGCGACGGCACGATCGAGCTGCGCACCCTCGAGGTCGGCCAGAGCCCGTTCCGCCGCGGCGACGTGGTGTTCACATCCGGCGTCGGCGGCATCTATCCGCCCGGCATTCCGGTGGCGCGGGTGCTCAAGGTGACGCGCGACCTCACCATTGCTCAGCCGCTCGCCGATCCGGGCAAGCTCGATTTCGCGATCGTGCTTCCCGCATACATGCCGCAGGCGAACGCGCCGATCGCGCCGACCGCGCCGACCGCTCCGCCGCCCGCACCGGCGCCTCCCCGCCCGTGAGCCGGATCGCCCTCACCCCGCACGACATGCGGATGAAATATGTCCGCCGGTCCTACGTCCCCGTCGGTTCGATCCTCTTCGCCATCGCGCTCTCGATCCTGCCGATCGTGATCGAGACGCCGCTGGTTCCCGATTTCGCCTTCCTCACCGCGCTCGCCTGGCGGTTGCTGCGGCCCGAGATGTGGACCGCCAAGGCCGCGCTGGCGCTGGGCTTCGTCGATGACGTGTTCGCCGGCCATCCCATCGGCCAGGCGATGGCGCTCTGGACGATCGCCTTCCTGATCGTCGATCTGATCGACAGCCGCGCCATCTATCGCGATTATTGGATGGACTGGCTGCTCGCCGCGGTCCTCGTCATTCTCCATACAGCCGGCGGCTGGTATATCGCCTGGCTCATGGGAAGCCGGATCGAATTCGCCATCATGCTGCCGCAGATCGGGCTGGCGATCCTCGCCTATCCGATCGTGTCGCGCATCGTCGTCGGGCTCGACCGGTGGAGACTTACGCGATGAGGCGCCGCGCCCCGCCGCTGATCACCGAGAATTCGCAGGCTTTCACCTTCACCCGCCGCGCCATGGTCCTTGGTGCGTTGCAGGGCGGCGTCGCGGCGATCCTCGCCGGGCGGCTCGGCTATATCGCGATCGCCGAAAACGAGCGCTACAAATTGCTCGCCGAGGGCAACCGCGTCCACATGCAGCTCATTCCGCCGCGGCGCGGCTGGATCGTCGACCGGCAGGGCCAGCCGATCGCGATCAACCGCAGCGATTTCCGGGTCGATCTCATCCCCGATCGTCTGCGCGACAGTGAGCGGATCATCGCCGAGCTCACCAAGATCCTCGGGCTCAGCAGCGACGAGATCGAGCGCATCCATGACGATCTGAAGGGTGCCGCAGGCTATCAGCCGGTCGCAGTGGCGGAGAACCTCTCGTTCGAGAAATTCGCCGCGGTGACGGTGCGACTGCCCGAACTTCCCGGCGTCTCGCCGCTCCGCGCTTTCTCGCGCTTCTACCCCGATGGCGCCGCGGTCGGCCACCTGATCGGCTATGTCGGCATCCCCAACCGCAAGGAATATGAAGCCGAGAACAAGGCGCCGCTACTGCTGACGCCTGGTTTCAAGATCGGCAAGCAGGGTCTTGAAAAGACGATGGAGGAGCGCCTGCGCGGCCAACCCGGCGCCAAGCGCGTCGAAGTCACCGCGCGCGGCAAGCTGGTGCGCGAGCTTTCCACCCTCGCCGACAAGAGCGGCGCGCCGATGCCGCTCACCATCGACGCGGGGCTTCAAACCTATGCGGCGCGGCGGCTCGGCAACGAATCCGGATCGGTGGTCGTCATCGATCTCCACAACGGCGACATCCTCGCGATGGCGTCGATGCCGGCTTACGATCCCAACAGCTTCTCCGACGGGATCAGCCACGACGAGTGGAACATGCTCTCCGCCGATCAGCGCCACCCTCTGATCAACAAGTCGCTCAACGCGCTCTACCCGCCGGGCTCGACGATCAAGCCGATGGTGGCGATGGCGCTGCTGGGTGCGGGCGTTAAACCCGAAGAGACGGTGAGCTGCGGCGGCGGCTACAATCTCGGCAACCGCTTCTTCCGCTGCCTCGGCCGCCACGGGCCGATGAACATGCACCGGGCGATCGCGAAGAGCTGCAACACTTACTTCTACGCGATGGGGCGGCGGGTCGGTTACGATCATATCGCAGGCTATGCGCGCCAGCTCGGCCTCGGCGCCAAATATGATCTTCCGGTAGAATCGCAGAGCTTCGGCACGGTGCCAGATTCCGAGTGGAAGCGGCGGAAATACAAGCAGGAATGGACGCAGTCCGACACGCTCAACGCGTCGATCGGCCAGGGCTATCTGATCGTCAATCCGCTCCAGCTCGCGGTGATGTCAGCGCGGATCGCATCGGGCAAGAACCTCCAGCCGAGATTGATCGGCGGCGACAGGACCGTGCCTAAAGCACTGCCGATGCCCGCCGAGCATTTCGAGACGGTGCGCAGCGGCATGTGGGAAGTAGTCAACGGCAACGGCACCGCGGGGCGCAGCCGCCTCCAGCTTCCCGGCATCGAGATGGGCGGCAAGACCGGCACCGCGCAGGTGCGCCGCATCGCCGGATCGCAGCGCGGCCAGGGCGGCGAGTGGAAATATCGCGATCACGGCCTGTTCGTATGCTTCGCGCCCACCGACAATCCGCGCTACGCCGCATCGGTGGTGATCGAGCATGGCATGGGCGGATCGCGCGCCGCCGCGCCGGTCGCCAAGGACGTGCTCACCTACCTCTTCGACAAGCAGAAGGCGATGGAAGCGCTGCTGCCGATGGAGGAAGGCTGGGGCGGCGACATCGCCAAGCGGATGGAGGCGCAGGCGGCCGCCTGGGTGGCGGGCAAGCCGGCGCGCGAAGCACAAGCCGCCGCCGAAGCCGCGCTCAAGGCATCGCAGGGCACCGCCTGATGGTCGACGGCGTCGTCCCGCAGACGATCGCGCGGCTGCCCTGGCGGCTGCTGCTGCTCGTCGTCGCGGTCGGCATGTTCGGCGGCGTCACGCTCTTCTCCGCCGCCGGCGGATCGATCACGCCCTGGGCGCTCAACCATTTCGTCCGCTTCTTCGCGCTGCTCGGCATGGCGGTGCTGATCTCCTACGTGCGCATCGACACATTCAAGCGCGCCGCCTTCCCGGCCTACGGTATCATCATGCTGCTGCTCGTGGTCGTCCAGACCATCGGCGCAGTCCGCGGCGGCGCGCAGAGCTGGCTGGAGCTCGGCCCGCTCCGGCTCCAGCCCTCCGAACTGATGAAGCCGGTGCTCGTGCTCGTGCTCGCCTCCTTCTACGCCGCGCTCCCGGCGGGCGAGATACGGCGGTTCAGCGCGATCTGGCCGGCGGCGGCGCTGACGATGGTGCCGGGCGTGCTCATCCTCATCCAGCCCGATCTCGGCACCGCGCTGTTGCTGATCTTCTCGGCGATCGTGGTGATGTTTCTCGCCGGACTGCCGCTGCGGCTGTTCCTCGGCGGCATGGCCGCGGTCGCCGCCTTGGTGCCGCTGGCTTACTCCTTCCTGCTGCCACACCAGCAGAAGAGGCTGCTGATCTTCCTCAATCCCGAGGACGATCCGCTCGGCGCGGGCTATCACATCACCCAGTCCAAGATCGCGATCGGATCGGGCGGGCTGTTCGGCAAGGGCTTCCTCAACGGCACCCAGAGCCACCTCAACTACCTTCCCGAGCAGCATACCGACTTCATCTTCCCGGCGATGGCGGAGGAGTGGGGACTGGCCGGCGGACTGTTCCTCATCGCCTGCTTCACGCTCATCTTCCGTTGGGGCATGCGCGTCGCGCTCGACGCCAAGGGCCGCTTCTCGCGCCTCACCGCCGCCGGGCTGACGCTCACCATCTTCTTCTATTTCGCGATCAACCTCCTGATGGTGATGGGGCTCGCCCCGGTGGTGGGCATTCCCCTCCCCCTCTTCTCCTACGGCGGATCGGCGATGCTGACGGTGATGATCTGCCTCGGCATCATGATGGCCATCGACCGCGACAACCGCGCCAACCGGCGCTGAGGCCGCCCCGCGGAGGCTTTTGCAACCTTCCGCCGCATCGCGCTTTCTCCCTGAGCAGACGCGTGGCACAATGAGGTCGTTTGTAACGCGTATCTAGGAGATTGACCCATGCGGACCAGCCTTGTCGCCCTCGCGGCGCTTGCCGCCATCCCCGCCTTCACCGCCCCCGCCGTCGCCCAGACGCGCGCCGAGGAAGCCCGCTGGCAGGCGGCCCAGGAACGGTTCGACAACGAGCGCGCGCTCTACGAGCGCGAGCGCCAGCGCTATGAGGACGCGCGCAGCCGCCGCGGCGGCTATTATCGCGACCGGGACTATCGCGACCGCGATTATGGCGCGCGCGATCCTTACGCGACCGACTATGACGCCGCGCGCTATTATCGCGACGATCCGCGCTATCAGGAGCGTTTGCTGTCCGAGAACGACTATGTCTATCGCGGATCGGACGGCCGCTATTATTGCCGCCGGACCGACGGCACGACCGGCCTCATCATCGGCGGCGCGGGTGGCGCGCTGTTCGGCAATCTGATCGACGGCGGCCGCAACCGTACCGCTGGCACGCTGATCGGCGGTGCGCTCGGCGCGCTGCTCGGCCGCGGAGTCGAGCGCAGCAACGACGTGCGCTGCCGCTAAAGGCGTTCGGCCCCGGCACGAGCCGGGGCCCGCGCTGGCTCAGGCTTTCGCCAGCCGGGTCAGTCTCTCACCGAGGAAATCGAGCACGGTCCGGATGCGCGGCACGTGGCGCAGGCGTTCGTGCGTCAGCAGCCACATCGCGGCCGGATCGCCTTCGCGGGGCGGCAGGCAGCGGATGAGATCGGGATCGCGGTCGGCGACGAAGCTCGGCAGGATCGCGAGCCCGATCCCCGACCGCACCGCGGCGAGCAGCCCGATCACCGAGCCCTGATGCATCGCGACTGCGCCTTCGAGATCGTGGCGCTGCAGCCAGGCGCGATAGGCGCGCCACACCTTGTCCCCGCCCCCGCCGACGATCGGATGCTGCGCAAGTTGGTCGCGGCTGCGCGGGACGCCGTGCGCATCGGCAAAGGCGCGGCTGCAGTAGAGCGTCCAGGGATCGTCGGCGACCTTGCGGCGGACAAGGCCCGGGCCGTCGGGCGCGGCGGCGTTGCGGAGCGCGATATCGGCAGCGCCGGCGGCGAGATCGCGCGGCTCCTCGCTCATGTCGAGCTCGATCTGAATGCCGGGGTGGGCGTCGTGCAGATCGCGGAGGATCGGCGGCAGGATGGTCACCGCGTAGATTTCGAGCGTGGTGATCCGCACAGCGCCGCTGACGTCGCGCGCCGCGCCGGATGCGGCATCGGCGAAGCGTCCGGCGGCCGAAGCGACTTCCCGCGCAGCCTCGACCAGCGCCTGGCCGATCGGGGTCAGCGCATAGCCAGCCTGCCGCTTCTCGAACAAGGTCAGCCCGATCGCTGCCTCCAGCGCAGCGATGCGTCGCGCGACCGTGGTCTGGCTGACACGCAGCGCACGGGCGGCGGCGAGCGTGCTCCCCGCTTCGGCGACCGCCAGGAAGGCGCGCAGGTCGTTCCAATCGAACATCATCCCAATCCCAATGCGCCATCCCGGTACCGCGATCATTCTGCACTTTCGCAGAATGGTCGCGCAACATCGTTGCTCCCGCGGCCGCGGACGGCGGACTATCTGGGCACTCCGCCGGCACGATCCGGCGCCAAGCGGAGACATACAATGCGAAACGCCCTCTTCCTTCTCGCGCTGACCGGTGCAGCCGTCACCGCGCCCGCGTCGGCTCAGCTCGCCGCGCAACCCTCGCTAGTGGTGCTCACCGTCGACCTCGATCTCACGTCTGCAAATGGCCGCGCGCGGCTCGACCAGCGCATCGCGCGTGCCGTGCGCGAGGTGTGCGGGCATCCGTCGGACGCGGACGCCGAGGGGCGCAGCAAGGTCCGCGAGTGCCGGGACGCGACGCTGGCCGCGATTTCCGAGCAACGCGCGATCGCGATAGCCGCGGCCGAGCGTCCGGTGCGGCTCGCCGGATCGCAGTGACGGGTCAGGCGGCCACCTTGACCCCTTCGAGCGCCGCGACGAAATCGCGCCGCCAGGCGACGACGTCGTCGCGCTTGACGCTTTCGATGAGCGCATTCCAGCGGCGGATGCGCTCCTCCCGCGGCATTTCGAGCGCCGAGCGGATCGCGTCGGACAGCTCGTCCTTGCTGTAGGGATTGATGATGATCGCCTCGCGAAGCTGGTGCGCGGCGCCCGCGAAGCGCGAAAGGATGAGGACGCCGGGATCGTCGGGGTTTTGTGAGGCGACATATTCCTTGGCGACTAGATTCATGCCGTCGCGCAAGGGGGTGACCAGCGCGACATCCGCAGCGCGGTAGAAGCCGGCGAGCGCGGCGCGGCCATAACCCTGGTTGACATAGCGGATCGGCACCCAGTCGACATGCGCGAACTCGCCGTTGATGCGTCCGCTCAATTCGTCGAGCCGCTCACGGATAGCTTCATAAGCGTGGACTTCGCCGCGCGAGGGCGGCGCAATTTGGAGCAAGGTCACATTGCCGCGCCAATTGTCATTCTCTTCCAGGAAGCGGCGGTAGCCGTTGAACCGTTCCTCGATGCCCTTCGAATAATCGAGCCGGTCGACGCCGATGATGACCTTCTTGAGTTCAGCAGAGTCCTGAAGCGTCGCGCAGGCCTCGGCGGCTTCCTGACTGGCGGCGGTGTCGGCGAAATCCTTGTAATCGACGCCGATCGGAAAAGCCGCGGCCCTGAGTGTGCGATCGCCGACACGGACAGTGCCGTCGGGGTCCACGGTGCCGCCAAGCTCCTCCTCGATATAGTGGCGGAAAGAGAGCAACCATTCCTCGGTCTGAAAGCCGATGAGATCATAGGCTAGCATTGAGCGCACCAACCGCTGGTGAAACGGCAGCGCCGTCAGGAGGCGCGCCGGCGGCCACGGCGTGTGCAGGAAGAAGCCGATCCGGTTCTTGAGCCCGCGTTGGCGAAGCTGCTGGCCGAGCGGGATGAGATGATAATCGTGCACCCAGACGAGATCGTCGGGCTCGATCAGCGGCGCGACCGTCTCGGCAAAACGCTCGTTGACCCGCTCGTAGCCGCTGCCGAAACTGCGGTCATATTCGGCGAGATCGATGCGATAGTGAAAGAGCGGCCACAGCGTCTTGTTGGCATAGCCGTTGTAATATTCGTCGACGTCCTGCCCTTCGAGGTCGATCGTCGCAGTGGTCACGCCCTCGTGCCGCTGCAGATCGATGTGGCCGGTGAAATGATCGGTCATGCCGCCCGACCAGCCGAACCAGATGCCGCGATATTCACGCAGCGCCGCGGCGAGCGCGACCGCAAGCCCGCCCTGCGATCCGCCGCTTTGGCCCTTGGGCGCCGAGACGCGGTTGGAAATGACGATCAGGCGGCTCACCGTATCGCGCTCCACGGCCGGGAGAGCAGCCCGGCGCAATTGATCAGGCCGACGAGCGAATAAGTCTGCGGATAATTGCCCCACAGTTCGCCGGTCGTGAAATCGGTGTCCTCGGATAGCAGCCCGGCGGGGGTGCGCCGCTCAAGCATGTTAAGGTAAAGCGCCCGCGCTTCCTCCTCGCGGCCGACGAGATGCAGCGCCTCGATCAGCCAGAAGGTGCAGAAGTTGAACGCGGTTTCGGGCAGGCCGAAATCGTCCTCCGCGGCATAGCGCAGCATATGTTCGCCGCGCCGCAGCCCCTTCTCGACCGCGGCGAAGGTGGCGAGGAAGCGGGGATCGTCGCGGCCGAGGAATTGCATGTCGATGAGCTGGAGCAGGCTCGCGTCAAGCTCGTCACCGCCAAACGTAGCCGCGAACCGCTCCTCGCCGGCGTGCCAGGCCTTCTCCTCGATGACGGCGCGCACTTCGTCGGCACGCTCGCGCCAGTAGGAGGCGCGCTCGTCCAGGCCCATCGCGTCCGCCGCCTTGGCGAGCCGGTCGCACGCCGCCCAGCACATCACCGAACTGTAGGTGTGGACGCTGGTGCGCGTGCGGAATTCCCATAGCCCCGCATCGGGCTGGTCATACATCTCGAACGCGCGCGCTCCGACCCGCTCCAGCGCCGTGAAATCGTCGGTCGTTGCCTTGCGCAATAGCCGCTCGTCGAAGAAAGCTTGGACGTTGGAAAGGACGATCTGGCCATAGGCATCGTGCTGGATCTGGGTGTAGGCGGCGTTGCCGACGCGCACCGGGCCCATGCCGCGATAGCCCGCCAGCCCTTCGGCCACCCACTCCTCCAGCTTCGGATCGCCATTGACGGTGTAGAGCGGCTGGATGTGGCCGCCCTGCGCCTCGTCGACGATGTTGCGCAGGTAGGAGAGGTAATTCTCCAGCACGTCGAGCGCGCCCAGCCGGTTGAGCGCCTGGACGGTGTAATAAGCGTCGCGGATCCAGCAGTAGCGATAGTCCCAGTTGCGGCCGGAACTCGCCGCCTCCGGAATCGAAGTGGTCATTGCGGCGACGATCGCGCCAGTCTCCTCATGCTGGCAGAGCTTGAGCGTGATCGCGGCGCGGATCACGACCTTCTGCCACTCCAAAGGAATGGCGAGGCCGCGCACCCACAGCCGCCATTCGTCCGACGTCTGGTGAAGCATTGCCGCAAGCGTATGGCCGACATTGCCGACGAACGGCTCGTCGGGTCCGAGAAAGAAATGATGCGCCTTCTCGACCCGGAACGCGCGCCCTTCGAGAACGTGGCCGATCGGCGCGTCCGTGGTGAGGCGAAGCGGCTGGGGCTTGAGCAGATAGCGGATGTGGTTGGTGCCGTTGGTCCGCTCGGCCGCTTCCGATCCCCAATTCTTCGCTGGATTGAGCCGCACGCGCATCCGCGGCGCGCCCGAGACGGGGCGGACAATGCGGACGAACGCCACCGGCCGATACATCCGGCCGGAGCGCGGAAAGCGCGGGCAGAAGTCGAGTATTTCGATCGCGCCGCCATCGGTGTCGGTGATCCGCGTCGAGAGGATTGGCGTGTTGCCGAGATAGCGCTGCTCGACCTTGTCCTGATTTTCGAGCGTGATGCGCCATTCGCCGAGCGCACTCTCGCCGTCGCTGCGCGGCTCGAGCAGGCCGCAGAACAGAGGGTCGCCGTCGATCCGCGGCGCGCAACCCCAGACGAAGGTGCCCGTGTCGTCGATCAGCGCGCTCACCTGGCAATTGCCGATCGGCCAGAGCGACAGGTTCCTCATCTTGCTCCCTCTTCAAGCCAGGCCGCTACCGCCGCGACATCGGCGAGACGCCAGCGCGCCGCGGTCTTGCGCGGCGGACCGACGAGTATGCCGGCGCCGTTGATCGACGCGGCTGCGGCGAACGCGTCTTCATCGGTAAGATCGTCTCCCACGAAGAGAGGACGCGCGCCCGCGAACTTCGGTTCCCTCATCAAGCGGCGAAGCGCAGCGCCCTTGTCGGCCCCGCGCGGGCGCAGCTCTGCCACCATCTTGCCGCGCTGGAGGACGAAGCCGTCGCCCTCGGCCAGCTCGGTCATCAGAGCGATCACGGCATCCTGGGCCTCAGGCACGCGGCGATAGTGGACGGCGATACCAGCCGGCTTTTCTTCGACGATCAGCAAGGGAAAACGCGTAGCCAGCGCACGCACTGCGATCCGCGCGGCGGACAGCGATTCCGGCGTCTCGACTGGGAGCGACGTGCCGTCGCCCAGGCGCAGCTCGGCACCGTGCGAGCCGGAGACAGCGAAGCCGCGGCAATCGAGATGGCGTTCGAGATCGGCGAGCGCGCGGCCCGAGATGATCCCGATGCGTCCGTCGAGTCGTTCTCCCAGCCGGGTCAGCAGGCGCGGCAGATGATGCGGCACCGAAATCGCGTCGGGCGCTTCGGCAAGCTCGACGAGCGTCCCGTCGAAATCGAGGAACAGCGCCACGTCGGGCGCAAGCGGCGGTGGGGGGGAGAGATCGGTTATTGGCACGAAGCAGACAGAAGCGTCAGACCCTCAATCGAGTTCCTCGCCCGGCTTCAGACCGTAAAGATTGCGTGCCTCGATGAAGCCCGCCTTGCCTTTCACGTCGAGCCGGCACCAGCCCGCCTTGCAGCGGCTGATCCGGCCGACGACGCCAGGCTGCACGCGATAGGCGACAGGCGCGCCGGCCTCCGGCTTCTTGTGCATCGTGAGTTCGCCCGATCCCTGCACGATGGCGGTGCGCGTGTCGCTCAACAGGTTGACGAGCATCCAGCCCTCGGTGCCGCCCGGATCGCGGATCTTGCGCCAATTGGGGTAGACTTCGATCACCTCGATGGGGAGATCGGCGCGCTGGTAGAGCCAAGTGGCGGGAAAGTTGCGTCCCGGGCCGGTGCGCATCAGCGCCTTGCCCGCGGAGATCGAAGCCCAATAGGGCGTCTTACGCTTTTCCTGCGCTGCCGCCGGCATCGCGGCCAGCGCCACCGCGGTGATTGCGGCAGCAAGCATCGCGGGCCTCAACATGACGTGCCTCCCCTCGCGGTCCACGCGCCAGCCATAGGCCCGCAACCCGCGTCTGTTCAACCGGTGTGGACGATATGTCCCGGCGCTGGACTCAGTCGCCGGTCAGGATGCGGTCGACGAGCTGCTTCACCGTCGGCACGAATCCGTTCGAGTAGAAGGGATCCTTGCGGAAGCGGAACGCGGCGTGGCCCGCGAACATGAGATTCTCCTCGACCGGCCCGCCGTGCGCGATGTCCTGCAGCGTCTTCTGGATGCAGAAGCTGCGCGGATCGGCGAGACGGCCGGTCGAGTTCTTCTCGTTGTCCGCCCAGGACGAAAAGGCGCACTGGCTGAGGCAGCCCATGCAATCCGCCTGGTCCTTGCGGATGATCGTCTTTTCCTCGGGCGTCACGAAGACGAGCGTTTCGTCGGGCGTCTTCACCGCCTCGGTGAAGCCCTGCGCGTACCATTCGCGTGCGTGGAGGAGATCGCCGCGCGTTACCCAATGGTTCTTCTTGGTGCCGATGCCGACGTCGAGCTCGAACGCATGGTCGCCGAGCGATTCCTTGGTGAATGCAATCTGGCGGTGCGAGCGTGCCTCGAGATTGCGCAGGAACGGATTGCGGACCGCGGAGGAATAAAAGCCGGTCGGCGAGAAGCGGTGGAGCAGCACGTCGCCCTCCTCCAGCGTCATCAGCCGCGCCTTCCAATCATCGGGGATCGGGCTTTCCTGGGTGAGCAGCGGCCGGGTGCCGAACTGGAAGGCGATCTGGCCGAGCTCCGGATTGTCGATCCAGTCGTTCCATTCCTTGAGGTTCCAGACGCCGCCCGCCATGACGATCGGGACTTCGTCGGAAATGCCGCCGGCGCGCATCGCATCGCGCAGCGCCTTGACGCGCGGATAGGGATCCTGCGGCTGGAGTGGGTCTTCGGCATTGGACAGACCATTGTGGCCGCCCGCGAGCCAGGGATCCTCGTAGACCACCGCCGCGAGCCAGTCCGCGGCCTTCGAATAGGCGCGTTTCCAGAGCGCGCTGAACGCGCGTGCGGAACTGATGATCGGCAGATAGTTGACGCCGTAGGAGGCGGCGATCTCGGAGAGCTTGTAGGGCATGCCCGCGCCGCAGGTGACACCCGCAACGAGACCCTTTGTCCGTTCGAGAACGCCGTGGAGCACGCGCTGCGCACCGCCCATTTCCCATAGCACGTTGATGTTGATCGCGCCCTTGCCGCCGGCCATGTCATAGGCGCGGCGCACCTGCTCGACTGCGCCGTCGACGGCGTAGCGGATCAGCTCCTCGTGCCGGTCGCGCCGGGTGAGCGCATTGTAGACCTGCGGCACGATGCGGCCTTCCGGATCGTAGCTGTCGGCGTTGACGGCGGAGACGGTGCCGATGCCGCCGGCCGCGGCCCACGCGCCCGAACTCATGTGATTGGTCGCCGATACGCCCTTGCCGCCCTCTACGAGCGGCCAGACTTCGCGGCCAGCGTAGCGGATGGGCCTCAGACCCTTGAACATCATGCCTCCGAATTGACGAAAGCCCGTCTATAGGCACGACGAGGCGTTAGCGCAAAAAGATCAGCCGCGCGGCCGATACAACGCGCCGGGGCGGCTGATCGCTCCCTCGTAAAGCGCGGCATAATCGCGGATCATCGCATCCTCGTCATGCTCCGCGACAGCGCGCGCGCGATTAGCGGCCCCGATCGTCCGGCGCAGATCGCGCCGCTCGGCGAGCGTGCGGAGCGCAGCCGCGAAACCGGCCTCGTCTTCGGGCGCGACGATCAGCGGGCGATTGTCGTCCGCGACCATCGCGGGCACGTCGCCGACGGCCGTCGCGACCACCGGAAGGCCGGCCGCCATCGCCTCGATCAGCGAGATCGGCGCCTGCTCGCTGTCCGACGAGAGCGCGAAGATATCGAAATGACCGATCCAGCGGTGCGGATCGGCAAGGAAGCCGGGAAGCAGCACGCGGTTGCCGATGCCGAGCGCGCCCGCCTCGCGCGCGATCCGCTCCGCCTCCGGCCCCTCGCCGACGATGACGAGCCGCGCATCGGCGAGATCCGCGGCGGCGAAGCAGCGTACGAGGCGCGGAAGATTCTTGACTGCGCGGAGGCCCGCGACGGTGCCGACGACCAGCTCGCCCGGGCGACGCTCGAAGCCGGGGATCGCGCCCGGCTCGGGCGGCTGCGCATAACGGCCCACCGCAATGCCGTTTGCGATGAGCACGATACGCTCGGCAGGCTGCGCCCAGGCCGTGCGCGCGACCGTTTCGAGGCGCGCGGAGGGCACGACGAGGCGGTGCGTACCCGATAGCCCCAGCCGCCGGTAGAGGTTGCGGCGCGGCTTGAGCCGCGCGGCCTCGTCTTCGTTGAAACCGTCCTCGTGATGGATGAGCGGCGGGCCGCCGAAGAGATAGCGCGCCATCACCGCATCGAACGCGCCCCAATTGTAGCTGAGCACCAGATCGAAGCGTTTGAGATACCGCGAAAGGCGGAACAGCCGCGGCAGGCCCGGCATCCCGGTGAGCGGAGGCGCATCGTCAGGATATTGAGCGACGACACCCTGCGCCACCGCGTCGCGCGCCTCGAGACGATCGGGCATGGCGGAGAGGATGCTATGCTCCGCGGCATCGCCAAAGGCATTCATCAGGCGGGTCGCGCGCGCCTCCTTCCCGCCGAGCGAGAAGGTGGAATGGGCGTGGAGGATGCGCACGGGCATGGCCGCCTTATGCCCCGACGGGGCGGCGCCGTCATCCGTGGCCTGCCATTCCGTCAGTGCAGCAGATTCTCGCGATGCGCCTCGGCCATCTTCACTTCCTGCCAGAAGACGTCGAGGAGACCGCTGAGCTCGGCTATATGCGGCACGTCGTGGCGGCGGACGCAGCGATACTTCTTAGTGAGCATCGCGACTTCCGCGAGGATCAGCCGAGCCACCTCGCCATGGGCATCGAGCGAGGGGATGGCGTCATAGGCCTCGAAGGTCTCGGCGCGTTCGAGCGCATCCTTGTTGGCCACATCGAGTGTCTTGGTTTCGGGGGTCATGGCAGCAGCGGGTCCAAAAGCCCGAGCGCGAAAGCGATCGCGCCCGCGGCGAGGGTGAGAAGGAGGAGCGCGAAGAGGAAGCGAGGAACCCAGGACGAGAGCTCGGGTTCGGCCTGTTCCAGCGGGCGCACCGGCTCGGCGGCGATCACCTGATCGCGGCCAAGCTCGAGCGGCGGTTCCAAGTCCGCTCCGGTGCGCAGCGCGGGGCCGCTCTTGCCCCGCGCCAGAACGAGGCGATCGGCGACGACCGCCTTCTTTTGCTCGTCGACCCAGCGGCTCATTCGTCCGGAGTCGGCGGGCGGGGTCGCGGGGATCGATGCGACGAAATGACTGAGCTCGCGATCGAGGCCGACGAGGTCGTCCATCGCCGCCATCGTCTCGCGGCGGTCCCGCTTCTCCATCGCGAGCTGGAGCCGCATCACGTTCATGTTGCTGGCGCGCAGCAAGGTCATGCCGCGCGCGAGATCGGCGCCGTTGACCGCGCGTATCTGACTGCCCGGCGCCGAAAATGGATCGCGCCGCTGAAGCCCCGCCTGTTCCTGAACCATCGTCATCGTTCTTGCCCCTTGGCGACGGACCTACTCCGCCCGAATCGCCGCCTGACTATGGTTAACCCCGCTGCCGCACCGGCTGCGATAGGCCGGAGCCGAGCCGTTGCGGTCGCGAGACGAGAGCAGAATCTCGTGCTTTTTGCGCGACGAAGCGAGTCCGAACGGGCGTTGCCCAGCAATCCGCCCCCAATGATCCGCCCTTGCCGACTCACATCGAAAGATGCAGAGGCGCGGCCTTCGCGTGACGTTTTTGTTACGGACGCTTCTTTCCGGAGAGCCGCATCGTGATCCGCCAATATGGCGCGCTGGCCTATGAAGTGGCCGAAGGCGCCGAACCGCGCTTCCTGCTGACGACATCGCGGACGACGCGCCGCTGGATCATTCCTCGCGGCAATCCGATCCCCGGTCTCTCGCCCGCCCAATCGGCGGCCGAGGAGGCATTCGAGGAAGCTGGCATCACCGGACTCGTCTCGCCCGAGGAGATCGGCGCCTACAGATATGAGAAGAAACGGAAGAACGGGACGAGCGATACCGCGAACGTCCACGTCTTCGGCTTGCGTATCACCATCCAAAGCGGCCGATTTCCCGAGCGGCAGGAGCGAGAGACGCGCTGGTTCACCCGCGAGGAAGCGATCGCGGCCGTGGAGGAACCCGGGCTGAAGGACATCATCCGCACCTTCAACCCGGCGCCGCTGGCAGCGGGCCGCGTCCCGGTGGCGATGCTTTCCGCGCCGCCGCCTCCGCCTGCCCGCTTCCCGCTGCTCAAGTGGTTTCGGCGGGTGATGCCGCGCGAGGACGGCTTCTTCGAGATGTTCGCGGCGCACGCCACGACGATCGTGGGCGGCGCGGATGCGATGACGGCGATGCTGGGCGGTCAGACGAGTATCGAGGAGGGTAGCAAGCTCATCTTCGCTTATGAGGATCAGGCTGACGACGTCACGCGCGACGTGCTCCACGCGGTGCGCCGCAGCTTCATCACTCCGTTCGACCGCAGCGCGATCACGAAGCTCATCAACGCGATGGACGACACGATCGACGAGATGCAGCAGACCGCCAAGGCGATCACACTATACGAGGTGACGAGCTTCGAGCCGCCGATGTGCGAGATGGCGGCGCTCGCCGGCCAAGCCGCGCGGCTCGTGACCGAAGCGATCCCGCTGCTCCGTTCGGTCGGCAAGAACGGCGGGCGGCTCGATCGCATCACCGGCAACATTGTCCATCTCGAAGGCGTCGGCGACGATCTCCACGCCAAGGGTCTGAAGACCGCCTTCCAGCAATATGGCGAGACGCGGCCGATGGCCTATTTCATCCAGCGCGAGATCTATAGCCATCTGGAGCGCGTGCTCGACGGGTTCGAGGACGTCGCGAACGAGATCCAGGGCATCGTGATCGATCACGCCTGAGCCGCCGCGCGATGGACCCGACACTCGCCTTTCCCCTGCTCGTCGCGCTGATCGGCGTCGCGCTGCTGTTCGATTTTCTGAACGGTCTGCACGACGCCGCCAATTCGATCGCGACCGTGGTCTCCACCCGCGTGCTACGGCCGCACATCGCGGTCGCCTGGGCCGCCTTCTTCAACTTCATCGCTTTCCTGTTCTTCGGCCTTCATGTCGCCGAGACCGTGGGCAAGGGGATCGTCGATGCGAGCGTGATCGACCCGTCGGTGATCTTCGGTGCGCTGATGGGGGCGATAAGCTGGAACATCATCACCTGGGCGGCGGGCATCCCATCGTCGAGCAGCCACGCGCTTATCGGCGGGCTGCTCGGCGCCGGCGTCGCCAAGGCAGGCCTGTCGGCGGTGATCTGGAACGGCGTCACCAAGACCACGGTCGCGATCTTCCTCTCCCCGACGCTTGGGCTGCTGCTCGCATTACTGCTCGTCCTGGCGAGCTCGTGGGTTTTTCGGCGGGTGAATGCGCCGTTCGCCGACCGCATCTTCCGCAAGCTGCAGCTCGTCTCGGCGGCGCTATACTCGCTCGGCCACGGCGGCAACGATGCGCAGAAGACAATGGGAATCATCGCGGTGCTGCTCTTCTCGCAGGGGCTGCTCGGCGACACCTTCTACGTGCCCTTCTGGGTGGTGATCTCGGCGCAGGCGGCGATGGGCCTCGGCACCTTGTTCGGCGGCTGGCGGATCGTCCACACGATGGGATCGAAAATCACCCGGCTGACCCCGCACCAGGGCTTCTGCGCCGAAAGCGGCGGCGCGATCATGCTCTTTTCGGCAACCTGGCTCGGCATTCCGGTCTCGACCACACACACGATCACCGGCTGCATCGTCGGCGTCGGCGCGGCGCGGCGCGCATCGGCGGTGCGGTGGGGCGTCGCCGGCAATATCGTCATCGCCTGGGTGGTGACGCTGCCTTCGGCGGCGCTGATCGGCGCGGGTTTCTACATGCTGACGACGCTCGTCGCCTGATCAGCCTGCGGCGGCGACCTTCGCCAGCAACCGGTCGATCGCCGCGACAGCCTCGGGCTCTTCCAACGTCGGCGCGTGGCCGACGCCGGGCACCGTCACCGCCTCCATCGCCGGGTTGCGGCGGATCATCTCTGCGACCGTCGCCGCGGTCAGCAGGTCCGACCGCTCCCCGCGCACGACCAGCGACGGAATGCCGTCCAGCCCTGCGAATGCCTGCCACAGATCGAACCCCGCGGGGCCCTGCGCGGGCGCCTTGAACGGTTCGGCGATGCGCATGTCGTAATCGAATACGATGCGGCCTTTGGAATTGAGCCGGCACACGCGCTTGGCGAAGGCCAACCATTGGTCGCGTGTCCAGCCCGGAAAGACGTCGCGCTGCGCTTCGGAGAAATAGCGGGCGGCGTGCATCCAGGTCGGCCAGTTCTGCGAGCGGCCGACGTAGCCGCGGATCCGCTCCAGCCCGCCCTCCTCCATCACGGGCCCGATGTCGTTGATCATCGCCCCCGCGATCCTGCCCCCGTCGTTCATCGACAGCAGCATGGTGATGAGCCCGCCGAGCGAAGTACCGAACATGACGAAGCGGTCGAGGCCCAACTCCGCGATCAGCGCCTCGATGTCAGCGACATAGGTGATCGGCATGTAGCTCATCGCGTCCTTGGCATGCTGGCTCTCGCCACGGCCGCGAAGCTCGATGCACAGCACCCGCCACTCGGGCGAGAGCCGCTCGGCCACCGCCGCGAAGTCGCGCGCGTTACGGGTGAGGCCGGGGACGCAAAGGATCGGTGGGCGCGTAGCGGGGCCGGGATAATCGCGATAGTGGAGCTTCAGCCCGTCGCTCGAGTTCCAGTAACCGTCGGACCAGTCCGCCATCTAACGCCCCTCTTCACGCGAAAGCCCCTATCGCCCGATGCGCGCCACCCCGCAACCATATCGCCCCGATCCCGCCATCCTCGAACTGGGCGACGCCTTTTACGATCGCGTCGAAGCAGCGGATTTTCCGCAGACGATCCTCCGCTTCCGCAATCAGCGCCATGCGGGGACGGTGGGACTCGGCGAGCTGACGGACGACGAGTGGCTCCAGCATTTTGGGCGGTTTGCGGCGCTGCCAGACAATCTGCCGGAGCCGCTGGCGCTTCGCTACCACGGCCATCAGTTCCGTGTGTACAACCCGGATATCGGCGACGGACGCGGCTTTCTGTTCGCACAGCTCCGCGACGCGCGGGATCGGCTGCTCGATCTCGGCACCAAGGGATCGGGCCAGACGCCCTATAGCCGTTTCGGCGACGGGCGGCTGACGCTGAAGGGCGGCGTGCGCGAAGTGCTGGCGACCGAGATGCTCGAGGCGCTCGGCGTCGAGACCAGCAAGAGCTTCTCGCTCATCGATACGGGCGAAGCGCTAGAGCGGGGTGACGAGCCCTCGCCCACCCGCTCGGCGGTGCTCGTCCGGCTGCAGCACAGCCACATCCGCATCGGCACCTTCCAGCGGCTTGCGATGCTCGACCAGCCGGAGGAGATGCGGCGGCTGACGGACTGGTGCCTGAAGCAATATTATCTCGACCGTCATCGCGAGGAGAAAAGCGACGAAGCAATCCAGGCGTCGGAGGCCGGAGCTGGATTGCTTCGCTCCGCTCGCAATGACGGAGAGCCTGCGGCGCGATTGCTGGGCCACGTCGTCAATGCGGCGGCGCGGCTTGCCGCTTCCTATATCGCGGCGGGCTTCGTCCACGGCGTGCTCAACAGCGACAATATCGCGATCACCGCGGAAAGCTTCGACTATGGGCCGTGGCGCTTCACGCCCTTCTGGGACGGCCATTTCACCGCCGCCTATTTCGATCACAACGGCCTCTACAGCTTCGGCCGCCAGCCCGAGGCAATCCACTGGGACGTCGCCCAACTGGCCCGCGCGCTGACGGCGATCGCCGATCCGGAAACGCTCCAGCCGCTGCTCGACGGATTTCCCGCAGCATTTCAGACGGCGTTGCGGGACACAGTGTTCGCGCGGCTCGGCATCGCGCCGCGGAACGAGGAAGCCGACGAGGCACTGCTTCTCGCCATCCAGACCGCGCTGGCCCGCCGCACCGTCGAGATCGACCGTTTCTTCTTCGACTGGCGCGGCGGCGCGTTGCGGCGGAGCGAGCCGACGTATGACGACGAGGCCTTCGCGGATTTACGCGCCGCGATCGGCGACTACACGTCCACCGGTTCGCTCGATCATGCTTATTGGTCCGACGCGGCGCCCTGCTCGATGCATATCGAGGAGGTGGAGACGATCTGGTCTCGGATCGACGAGGCGGACGACTGGTCGGCGTTCGAGGCCAAGATCGCGGGGATCCGGCGGATGGGCGACGCCCTGGCCGGCCGCGCGTGACGCGGCGACGCCGGGGGTGGCCTTTGTCCCGCCCATTTCCTACGTCATCTCCAGACCTGTAGCGGAGTAACCATGGCCGAAAGCCTGATCTCGACCGAACCGGCGACCGGCGCCGAGCTGTGGCGCGGTGCGATCGGCGATGCCGATGCCGAGGTGCGCACAGCGCGCGCCGCCTGGGGAAGCTGGGCCTCCAAGCCGCTCGCCGTGCGCGTCGAGACGCTACGCCGCTTCGCCAATGTGGTGCGCGCCGCCAAGGACGATTTCGCCGATCTCATCGCGCGCGAGACGGGCAAGCCTCTGTGGGAGGCGGGCACCGAGGTCGATGCCGTCGTCGGCAAGGTCGACATTTCAGTCTCGGCTTATTCCGAACGCACGTCGCAGCGCCGCATGGAGGGCGCGATGGGCGCGCGCGTCGCCGTCCGCCACAAGCCGCATGGCGTGCTCGGCGTGCTGGGCCCGTATAATTTCCCCGCGCATCTTCCCAACGGCCACATCGTCCCCGCGCTGCTCGCCGGCAATGCAGTGGTGTTCAAGCCCTCCGAGAAGACGCCCGCGGTCGGCGAACGGCTGGTGCGCTATTTCCACGAGGCGGGCGTACCCGAAGGCGTGGTGCGCTGCCTGATCGGCGGACCGGAGCAGGGCAAGTCGCTAGCGGGGCATCCGGGGCTCGACGGGCTTTTGTTCACCGGATCAGCCCGCGCCGGGATGGCGCTGCACCGGCAATTTGCCGAGACGCCGCACAAGATCCTTGCGCTGGAGCTGGGCGGCAACAACCCGCTCGTCGTCTGGCAGGCGCCCGATATCCACGCTGCCGCGGTGATCGCGGTCCAGTCGGCCTTCCTGTCGGCCGGCCAGCGCTGCACGGCGGCGCGGCGGCTGATCGTCGAGGACGGCAAGCACGAGCAGCTTGTGGAGACGATCCTGAAGCTGACCGACCGGATCATCGTCGATCATCCGCACGCCAATCCGGCGCCGTTCATGGGGCCGGTGGTGGACAATGGCGCCGCGGATCAGCTCCAGGCCGCCTACCTCGATCTCGTGCTCAAGGGCGGCAAGCCGCTGAAGCATCTCGAGCGGCCGGACGATGGCAAGCCGTTCCTCACTCCCTCTATTCTCGACGTCACCGGCGTCTCCGATCGCCCCGACGCCGAGCTGTTCGGCCCGGTGCTGCAGATCGTCCGCGTCGCCGATTTCGACGCCGCGCTCGCCGAGGCGAACAACACTCGCTTCGGCCTCGCCGCCTCGCTGATCGGCGGCAGCCCGCAGCTCTACGACCGCTTCTGGGCGAACGTCCGCGCGGGTGTCGTCAACTGGAACAAGCCGACCAACGGCGCGCCTTCTAGCGCACCGTTCGGCGGCGTCGGCATCAGCGGAAACCACCGCCCAAGCGCCTTCTACGCCGCCGATTATTGCGCCTATCCGGTGACGAGCAGCGAGGCCGAACAGGCCCGCGCGGCGA
Organism: Allosphingosinicella indica; assembly: GCF_900177405.1. NCBI lineage: Bacteria > Pseudomonadati > Pseudomonadota > Alphaproteobacteria > Sphingomonadales > Sphingomicrobiaceae > Allosphingosinicella > Allosphingosinicella indica. The sequence continues at coordinate 2,708,793 of NZ_LT840185.1, forward strand.
TCGGCGTGGGCCTGCGCGATCCCTATGCGGAGAATGCGGGGGCGTAAGCGCCCGTTAGCCGCGCGCTTCGGGGAGGTAGCTCTCGTCGATATAGTCGGAGAATTTGGTGATCCGGCTGTCGAACTTGAGCTTCACCTTGCCGGTGGCGCCGTGGCGCTGCTTGGCGATGATCAGCTCGGAAAGGCCGTAGGCGCGCTCCATGTCTCGGGCCCAGGCTTCGTGCGCTTCGAAGGTCTTGGCGTCATCGCCGTCGATTGGCCGCTTGGGCTCGCGCGAGGCGACGTAATATTCCTCGCGGTAGACGAAGAGCACGATGTCCGCGTCCTGCTCGATCGACCCGGATTCGCGCAGATCGGAGAGCTGCGGGCGTTTGTCCTCGCGCTGCTCGACCGCGCGGCTGAGCTGCGACAGCGCGAGCACCGGAACCGACAGCTCCTTGGCCAGCGTCTTGAGGCCGCGGCTGATCTCGGAAATCTCTTGCACGCGGTTGGAATCGCCGCCCTTGCCGGTCCCCTGTAGAAGCTGGAGATAATCGACGACGATCAGCCCAATCCCCTTCTGGCGCTTCATCCGGCGCGCGCGGGTGCGCAGCGCCGCGATGGTGAGGCCGGGCGTGTCGTCGATGTAGAGGGGCAGACCCTCGAGTTCCGCCGCAGCGCGCGCGAGGCCGCGGAAGTCCTGCTGGCTGATCCGGCCCATGCGCAGGTTCTCGGAGCTGATCCCCGATTGCTCGGAGAGGATGCGGGTGGCGAGCTGGTCCGCCGACATTTCCAGGCTGAAGAATGCAACCGCGGCACCGGCCGACTTCTCCTGCGCGATGCCATCCTCCAGATCGCGGACCAGCCGCGTCGCCGCGTTGAAGGCAATATTGGTGGCGAGCGAGGTCTTGCCCATGCCGGGACGGCCGGCGAGGATCAATAAGTCGGAAGGGTGGAGGCCGCCGGTGCGGGTGTTGACCGTCTCCAGCCCGGTGGTGACGCCCGACAGGCCACCGCCGGTGCTGAGCGCCTTCTCGGCGAGCTGGACGGCCATGCGCGTCGCGACCGCGAAGCTCTTGACCGAGCCCTCGCCGCCGCCTTCCTCTGCGACACGGTAAAGCGCCGCCTCGGCATCCTCGATCTGGCTCTTGGGGTCGATGTCCTGGCTGGTATCCAGCGCACATTCGACCATCTCTCGCCCGACGCCGACCAAGGCGCGCAGCAACGCCAGCTCGTAGATTTGATCGGCGAAGTCGCGCGCGCCGATGATCGCCGCGCCCGATCCGGTGAGCTGCGCGAGCCAGGCGGGGCCGCCAAGCTGCTTCATCTCCTCGTCCGCCTCGAACATAGGCCTCAGCGTCACCGGCGAGGCGATCATATTCTTGTCGACCAGTTTCAGGATCGATTCGTAGACGCGGCCGTGCAGCGGCTCGAAGAAATGATCGGGGCGGAGCTTGAGCTGAATGTCTTCGGCCAGCCTGTTGTCGATCATCAGCGCGCCGAGCAGCGCGGCTTCCGCCTCGACATTATGGGGCAGCACGGGCGCAGGCGTTTCGGCGGATTCGACGACGGAGAAGGGAGTGGCCATGCGCTGCCCTTACGCGCTTCGGCCGCTGGCGGGAACGGCCGCGCGTGGGGAATGCGGGGATAAGTCGGCTTTCCCGCTCATGCTGCACCCGCTAACAAAGACGCATGGCCCGGATCATCGACATCGAGCTCGACGAGCGCAGCATCCTGCGCCGCAGCGACGATATCGAGCGCGAGAAGCGTGTCGCGGTCTTCGATCTTCTCGAAGACAACAGCTTTGCCGCCAATGGGCATCCAGGGCCGTACCGGTTGTTCCTGAGGATCGAGGAAGGGCGCCTAGCAATCGAACTCAAAGACGAGGACGGAGCGCCACTGGACACCATCCGTCTCGGCCTCGCGCGCTTCCGCCGACCGATCCGCGACTATTTCGCGATCTGCGATTCCTACTTCAAGGCAATCCGCGGCGACCGGCCCGAAGGGATCGAGACCGTCGACATGGCCCGGCGCGGGCTGCACAACGATGGCGCCGAGCTGCTCAGGGACGCGCTCACCGACCGGGTAGAGATGGACTTCGACACCGCGCGGCGCCTGTTCACGCTGCTCTGCGTGCTGCACATCAAGGCGTGACCTTGCCCTCGCCCGCCATTCCGGCGAAAGCCCGACCGGCAAAACAAGGGAATCGATCCGCGCAATGAGCATCATGTCCGACAAGTGGATCCGCGATCGGGCGACGCGGGATGCGATGATCGAACCGTTCGTTGATTCGCAGCGGCGCGAGGGGACAATCAGCTACGGCCTCTCCTCCTACGGCTATGACGCGCGCGTGGCGGACGAGTTCAAGATCTTCACCAACGTCGACAATGCGATCGTCGATCCGAAGGACTTCGCGCACAACAGCTTCGTCGATCGCAAGACCGACGTCTGCATCATCCCGCCGAACAGCTTCTGCCTGGCGCGAACGGTGGAATATTTCCGCGTACCGCACGACGTGCTGGTCATCTGTCTCGGCAAGTCGACCTATGCACGGTGCGGGATAATCGTGAACGTCACACCGCTGGAGCCGGGCTGGGAAGGCCATGTCACGCTGGAGTTCAGCAACACGACGCCCCTCCCCGCCAAGGTCTATGCCAACGAGGGCGCGTGTCAGTTCCTGTTTCTGCAGGGCAACGAGCCTTGCGAGACGACCTATGCCGACCGCGCGGGCAAATATATGGGCCAGCGCGGCGTGACGCTGCCCAAGCTGTGAGGGCGCTGTTCGGCGCCGCCACGCCGACCAAGGTCGTGAGCTATGCGCTGTTCGGCGGCGGTGCCGCGGCCGCGATCGGATCGCGGTTCATCGACGACGGCCGATCTTGGTGGCTGGGGCTTGGGCTAATCCTCATCGGTCTTTCGATGGTGCTTGATGCGATCCTGCCGGGCGGATCGGAGCTGAGCGACGAGCAGCAGGTGCTCGTCCGGCAGGTCGGCATCCCACAGCCGGCGAAAGCGCATAAGCTCCTCAGCCTGATCCTCGGCCTGCCGCTGACCGCATGGGGCGTCTGGACGATGCTCGGCTGAGCGTTGACGCGTTTCGCGTTCCGGCTAGCATCGCGTCGTCACAGGAGGGTCGGACGATGAACACCCGCCAACTGAACGCCTGGTCGCCGAAGATGCTGAGTATCCTGCGCATCGTCTCCGGTCTGATTTTTCTCGAGCATGGCACGCAGAAGCTCCTTGGTTTCCCGCCGGGCAAACTTGCCAACATCCCGATCAATAACATGGGCGCCTATGCCGGGCTCGTCGAATTCGCGTGCGGCGCGCTGATTGCGCTGGGATTGTTCACCAGGCCCGCGGCGTTCCTCGCTTCGGGCACGATGGCGGTCGCCTACTGGACCGCGCACGCGCCGCAGAATGCTTTCCCGGTCAACAACGGCGGCGACGCAGCGATCCTCTACTGCTTCGTCTTCCTCTATCTGGTGTTCGCCGGGCCCGGCGCATGGAGCGTCGACGGCCGGCGACGCTGACGGCCTAATTCGCCGCAAGCAGCTTAGCTCAAAGGAAAAAGGCGCCCCGGCCTGAGCCGGAGCGCCTTTTGGGTGATAGCCAGCTGGGGTGGGGGAGGGGCTGGTCTATCGTTGGGGTGCGGTGAGAACGTCCCTCCCCTGCCCCGGTTCCAGCTCACGGAATTTTTTCAGCGGCGTCCGCGATGGCGGATGTTGGAAGGCCTGCCGCGCCGCCCTTGTGTCCGTTTGCCATCGCGGATCGGGCCGCTCCGCGGCGATGTAGCCGCCTCGCTGTCCGGAAGCTCGAAACGCAGCGCGCCGCTCACCGGATTGGCCTCCGCCAACCGTAGGTCTAGGCGCTGGCCGGGCTTGAATGTCGTGCCGGTATCGTCGCCGATCAGGCCCTGGCTCGCCTCGTCATACCGGAAATATTCGCCGCCCAAGGTAGCGGCCGGCACCAGCCCGTCGCCCCCAAGGCCTTCCACGGTTGCGAAGAAGCCGAACGGCTGGACGCCCGAGATGCGGCAGCGAACGATCTGGCCCACGCGGTCGGCAAGATAGGCGGCGACGTAGCGATCGATCGTCTCGCGCTCGGCCTCCATCGCGCGGCGTTCCAGCGACGAGATGAGTTCGCCGGTAACCGACATAGATGACGCTTCGTCGTCGCTGAGACCGCCTTCGCCCAGGCCATAAGCGCGGACAAGCGAGCGATGGACGACCAGATCGGCATAGCGCCGGATCGGCGACGTGAAATGGCCGTAGGAGCCGAGCGCAAGGCCGAAATGGCCGTGGTTCTCGGGCGCATAATAGGCCTGCGTCTGGGTGCGCAGCACCTGCTCCATGATCTCCGGGCGTGAGTCAGACTCCCCTACCCGCTCGAGCAACCGGTTGAAGGTCGCGGGCCGAATCACTTGGCCGAGCGCGAAGGCGATCTCGAACGTCTCGAGATAGTCCTTGAGCGCAACCAGCTTCTCGCGGCTCGGGGCCTCATGGACGCGGTACATGACGGGCGCATTCTTCGCCTCCAGCGCCTTGGCGGCGGCGACATTGGCGGCGATCATATAATCCTCGATCAGCTTGTGCGCATCGAGCCGCTCGCGCGGCGCGACCGAGGCGATCCGCCCCTTCTCGTCCAGCTCGACCCGGCGCTCGGGGAGGTCGAGCTCCAGCGGCTCGCGCTTTTCCCGAGCCTTCAACAGCGCGCGCCAGCACGCCCAAAGCGGCTTCAGCGCCTGTTCCACCAGATCGGGATGCACGGGCGCAAGATCGTCATCGGACAGCGCGCAGGGAGAGGAAGCGACTTCTGCCAGATCCTCCCCGGCACGGGGAGGGGGACCGCTCGCGCCAGCGAGGGGTGGAGGGGGCTCTCCGCCCGCACGGCAGGTCTCGGATCCCCCTCCACCAGCTTCGCTGGCCCCCCTCCCCGTACCGGGGAGGATTTGATCCATCGCCGCCTGCGCATCCTCATAGGCAATGTTCGCCGCGACTCGGATGCGAGCGCGGGTGAAGCGCCAAGCCTTGAGCTGGCCGTCCTTCGCAATCGTCAGATGGCAGGCGAGCGCGGCGCGGTCCTTGCCGGCCTTCAGCGAGCAGATGTCCGCGGACAGTTCCTCCGGCAGCATCGGAACGACGCGATCGGGGAAATAGACGCTGTTGCCGCGCTTGCGCGCTTCCTTGTCGAGCGCGGAGCCGGGGCGGACGTAGAAACTGACGTCGGCGATCGCGACGATCGCTTTCCAGCCACCCGCGTTGGCGAGATCGTCGTCCGGCGCCGCCCAGACCGCATCGTCATGATCGCGCGCGTCGGCCGGGTCGATCGCCACAATCGGAAGATGCGTCAGATCCTCCCGCGCCCCAAGATCGCGCTTCGCGACCCGCTCGGCCTCCTCGACCACCGCATCGGGAAATTCGTGCGGGATACCATGCTTGTGGATGGCAATGAGGCTGAAGCTGCGCGGCGCGAACGGATCGCCGAGGATGTCGGTGACCCGCGCGGTGATCCGCGGCGGGCGCCCAGTCTTCTCGGCCAGCACCAGATCACCGGGCTCGGCCTTGCCGGCGTCGGACACAGGAAGCTCGCGCCGCTCCTTCTTCTCGACCGGGCGGAGCCACAGCCCCTTCCCTTCGGCGTGGAGCACGCCGAGCACCAGCTCGCTGCCCTTGAGCAGCTTCTTCATCGGATGCGCGACGATGCCATTGCCGCGCTCTTCGGTCCGCGCCAGCACGCGATCGCCGACGCCGAGCGCACCTCTGCGGCCGCGCTCCAGCAGCCGCAGCCGCGGTTCGGGCGCTTCGGCCTCCCACCGTTCGGGCACCGCCCAGACCTGCCCCGATTCGTCCACGTCGGTCACGCGCAGCACCGTCACCTTCGGTACGCCGCCCATCTTGTGGAAGGCGCGCCCGGGGGCGCTGTCGATCAGCCCCTCGTCGCCCATGTCGCGGAGCAAGTGCTTGAGCGCGATCTTCTCATTGCCCTTCAGCCCGAAGGCACGCGCGATCTCGCGCTTTCCGGCCGGCTGGTCGGATGCGCTGATGAAATCGAGGATCTGCTGCCGCGTCGGGAGACCGGCGGGTTTCTTGGCCATGCGCCCATGTCGGGCGCGGGCGCGCCCGGTGCAAGACGATTCAGGCTGAAACCACCTCCTGCTCGATAGTGCCGAAGATCGGATGACCGCTCTCGTCGTCCATCCAGATGCGGACGCTGTCGCCGGCTTTCAGGAACGGCGTCGCGGGCTTGCCATCGAGGATCGTCTCCACCGTGCGCACTTCGGCAAGGCACGAATAGCCCTTACCCCCGCGCGCGATCGGCTTGCCGGGGCCGCCATCGGCGTCGCGGTTGGAGACGGTGCCTGAGCCAACGATCGTCCCCGCACCGAGATTGCGCGTCTTGGCGAGGTGCGCGACCAGGGTACCGAAATCGAAGGTCATGTCCTCGCCCGCATCGGCGCGTCCGAAGGGCTCGCCGTTGAGATCGACCTTGAGCTCGCCGTGCAGCTTGCCGTCCTTCCAGCGATCGCCGAGCTCGTCAGGCGTGACGAACACCGGCGAGAGCGCGCTCGCCGGCTTCGACTGGAGAAAACCGAACCCCTTGGTGAGTTCGGCCGGGATGAGATTGCGGAGCGACACGTCGTTGACGAGGCCAATGAGCCGGACCGCGCCGAGCGCCGCCTCCCGCGATGCGCCGCGCGGCACGTCGCCGGTAACGACCACAACCTCCGCCTCGAGATCGCAGCCCCAGGCTTCGTCTGCGAGCGGGATGGGATCGCGCGGGCCAAGCATCTCGTCCGATGCGCCCTGATACATCAGCGGGTCGCTCCAGAAGCTTTCCGGCATTTCGGCGCCGCGTGCCTGCCGCACCAGCGCGACATGGTTCACATAGGCTGATCCGTCCGCCCACTGATAAGCGCGCGGAAGCGGCGCGGCTGCCATCCGCTCGTGGAAGCGCATCATCGGGATCGTCTCGTGCGCGAGATCGATGGCGAGCAGCTCCAGCGCGGGCGCGACATTCGCCCAATCGTCGAGCGCCGCCTGCAGCGTCGGCGCGATATGGCCGGCGTCCGCGCACCAGGCGAGGTCGCGGCTCACCACGACCAGCCGGCCATCGCGGCCCTTCTTGAGCGATCCGAGCTTCATGCACCTGTCTCCTCTTCACGCGGCAACTGGCATTTGCCGCCCCGCTTGGCTAGTGCCTGCCCGCAATCCCCCATCACCCGAAGGACTCGGACCCAGACATGCGCGACATCGACCATTTCATCGACGGCGGCCCACATGCGTCGGGCGATCGTCACGGCGACGTGTTCGATCCGAACAGCGGCCAGGTGCAGGCGCGCGTCCGACTGGGCACCGCCGCCGATCTCGAGAAGGCGATGGAGCGCGCCCGCGCCGCGCAGCCGGAATGGGCGGCGACCAACCCGCAGCGCCGCGCGCGGGTGATGTTCAAATTCAAGGAGCTGGTCGAGGCCAATATGGAAAGCCTCGCCGCGCTCCTCTCCTCCGAGCATGGCAAGGTAATCGCCGATTCCAAGGGCGACGTGCAGCGCGGGCTGGAAGTGATTGAGTTCGCCTGCGGCATCCCGCATGTGCTGAAGGGCGAATATACGCAGGGCGCGGGCCCGGGCATCGACGTATATTCGATGCGCCAGCCGCTCGGCATCGTCGCCGGCATCACGCCGTTCAACTTCCCGGCGATGATCCCGATGTGGATGTTCGGTGTCGCCATCGCCTGCGGCAACGCCTTCATCCTGAAGCCTTCCGAGCGCGACCCTTCGGTGCCGGTACGCCTCGCCGAGCTGATGAAGGAAGCGGGACTTCCCGACGGCGTGCTCCAGGTCGTCCACGGCGACAAGGAGATGGTCGACGCGATCCTCGACCATGACGACATCAAGGCGATCAGCTTCGTCGGCTCCTCCGACATCGCCCACTACATCTACTCGCGCGGCACCGCGAACGGGAAGCGGGTGCAGGCCTTCGGCGGCGCCAAGAACCACGGCATCGTCATGCCGGACGCCGATCTCGACATGGTGGTCAACGACCTCGCCGGCGCCGCCTTCGGATCGGCGGGCGAGCGCTGCATGGCGCTGCCGGTGGTCGTTCCGGTCGGCGACAAGACCGCCAATGCCCTGCGCGAAAAGCTGGTGCCCGCGATCGAGGGGCTGCGCGTCGGCGTCTCGACCGATGCCGAGGCACACTACGGCCCGGTCGTCACCCAGGCGCACAAGGAAAAGGTCGAAAGCTACATCCAGATGTGCGCCGACGAGGGCGGCGAGCTGGTGATCGACGGCCGCGGCTTCACGTTGCAGGGGCACGAGAAAGGCTTCTTCGTCGGTCCGACCTTCTTCGATCACGTGAAGCCGAGCTTCCGTTCCTACCAGGAAGAGATTTTCGGGCCGGTGCTCCAGATGGTCCGTGCCGAGAGTTTCGAGGATGCGGTGCGGCTGCCCAGCGAGCACCAATATGGCAACGGCGTCGCCATCTTCACCCGCAACGGCCACGCCGCGCGCGAGTTCGCGGCGCGCGTCAACGTCGGCATGGTTGGCATCAACGTGCCGATCCCGGTGCCGGTCGCCTATCACACCTTCGGCGGGTGGAAGCGTTCGGGCTTCGGCGACATCGACCAGCACGGGCCGGAGGGCGTGCGCTTCTGGACCAAGTCCAAGAAGATCACCCAGCGCTGGCCCGACGGGAGCGCCACGGGCGAGAATGCGTTCGTCATCCCGACGATGGGCTGAGCCCGTCGGTTAGGACGAGAGGAGCCGAGTGATGCGTAACGCCCTTCCCTTCGCGCTGGTGCTGGCGCTCGCAGCCTGCGGATCGCCGCCGGCTGAGCAGACCGCGCCGGTGACGAACGACATCGTGGCGAATGATGCCGAACCCGTGACCGACACGCCTGTGGCGCAGCCCACCGAGGCGAGCGGCGAAGCGACCCCAACGCCCTCCCCCGCCCCATCCGCATCGCCGATGCCGGAGCCCACCGCGACCGCGACGCCGGACGAACTCTCGGGCACGGCGACGATCCCCGCCGCCCTGCGCGGCCGCTGGGGCCTCGTGGCGGCGGATTGCACGTCCACGCGTGGCGACGCCAAGGGCCTGCTGCGGATCGCAGCAGACACCATCCGCTTCTACGAATCCCGCGCGAAGCTCGGCCGCGTCGTCGAACGCGACCGCTCGCGCATCGTCGCCGACTTCGATTTCGAGGGCGAAGGGCAGACGTGGGAACGCCGCCTGACGCTCGACGGACAGGATGGCGGCAAGACGCTCATCCGCCGCGACCAGGGCGACGACGCGATGCCCGGCCCGCTCCGCTACACGAGGTGCGAAACGCAATGAGCCAGTTCGATCTCACCGAAGAGCAGCGCCAGATCCAGGAGATGGCGCAGCAATTCACCGCCGACGCCATCACGCCGCATGCGGCGGAGTGGGACGAGAAGCACATCTTCCCGCGCGACACGATCCGCTCCGCCGCCGAGCTCGGCTTCGGCAGCATCTATGTTTCCGAGGAATCGGGCGGTATCGGGCTGGGCCGGCTGGAAGCCGCGCTGATCATGGAGGCGATGGCCTATGGCTGCCCTTCGACCAGCGCCTTCATCTCGATCCACAACATGGCGTCGTGGATGATCGACCGCTTCGGCGCGCAGGCAGTGAAGGATAAATATCTGCCGTCGATGGTGACGATGGAGCGGATCGGCTCCTACTGCCTCACCGAGCCCGGCTCGGGATCGGACGCCGCGGCGCTCAAGACCAAGGCAGTAAAAGACGGCAACCATTATGTCGTCACCGGCTCCAAGGCGTTCATCTCCGGCGGCGGCGAGAACGAGGTCTACGTCTGCATGGTCCGCACCGGCGTCGAGGGGCCCAAGGGCATTTCGTGCCTGGTGATCGAGAAGGACATGCCCGGCGTCAGCTTCGGCGCCAACGAGAAGAAGCTCGGCTGGCATTCGCAGCCGACCGCGCAGGTCAATTTCGACAGCGTCCGCGTGCCGGCGGAGAACCTCGTCGGCGGCGAGGGCGAGGGCTTCCGCATCGCCATGATGGGGCTCGACGGCGGCCGCCTTAACATCGGCGCGTGCAGCCTCGGCGGCGCGCAACGCTGCCTGGACGAAGCCATTGCCTACACCAAGGAGCGCAAGCAGTTCGGCCAGCCGATCGCCGATTTCCAGAACACCCAGTTCACGCTCGCCGACATGGATACAGACCTGCAAGCGGCGCGGATGCTGCTCTATGCGGCGGCGGTGAAGGTGACCGAGAATGCGCCCGACAAGACGCGGTTTGCGGCGATGGCCAAGCGGCTCGCCACCGACAGCGGCTCATCGATCGTCGACCGCGCGCTCCAGCTTCACGGCGGCTATGGCTATCTGCAGGATTACCCGATCGAGCGTTTCTGGCGCGATCTTCGCGTCCATTCGATCCTGGAAGGTACAAATCAGGTCATGCGGATGATCGTTGGCCGGGAGTTGACCCGCCAGTGAGCAGCGATGCGATGGAGAGCGGCGAGCGGATCGCCGCGCAGTGGAGTGCGGCGCTCGACAAGGTGAGTGCCGCGGCACAGGCTGCCGCGACGGCGCCGGCCGCAGCGGCGGCGACGAAGCCGTATGATCCCCTGGCGCTGTTCAAGACGATGGCGGAGTTCGCCGCTGGTTTCCGTCCCGAGCAGCTTTTGCAGGTGCAGATGGACGCCGCACGCGAGTGGACGAGCTTCTGGACCAACGCGCTGACACCCGGTGCGACGCCCACCGAAAAGCCGCGCGACCGGCGGTTCTCGCATCCCGAATGGCAGGAGCAGCCTTACTTCCGGACGCTGCGCGACGCCTATCTGCTCGCATCGAAGCAGCTTCGCGAGACGGTGCGCGCGGCGGGCGGCGACGGGCCGAATGCGGCGATGATGAACTTCCTCGCCGATCAATATCTGAATGCGATCGCTCCGACCAATTTTGCGATGACCAATCCCGAGGTCGTCCAGCGGACGATCGAGACGGGCGGCGCTAATCTCGCCGCGGGTTTCGGCAATCTGCTGGAGGATGTCGCGGCGGGCAAGGGCATCGTCCGGCGGCGGACGGACAGCGATTTCGTGGTCGGCGAGACATTGGCGGCGACGCCGGGATCGGTCGTCTTCAAAAACGACCTGTTCCAGCTCATCCAATATGATCCGGCGACCAAGGACGTCGCGGCAGAGCCCCTGCTCTACGTCCCGCCGCTGGTGAACAAATATTACATGATCGACCTTCAGCCGAAGTCGAGCCTCGTCAAATGGCTGGTCGATCAGGGGCGGACGGTCTTCGTTATCTCGTGGGTCAATCCCGACGAGCGCCACCGCGACATGGGCGTCGAACAATATGTGTTGGACGGGATCGTGGAGGCGATCGGCGCGGCGCGCGAGGCCGCGAAGGCGGACAAAGTGGATCTGTTCAGTTTCTGCCTCGGCGGAACGTTGGTCGCAATCACGCTGGCATGGCTCGCCGCGAAGGGCCGGGCGGAAGAGGTGAACAGCGCGACCTTAATCGGATCGATGGTCGATTTCGCGGACATGCGCGACTGGTCGGCCTTCGTCCACGAAGCGCATCTCGACGCGCTCGAGGATCATCTCGCCAAGCGCGGCTTCATCGACTCGACCGAGTTGCAGCAACTCTTCGCCGCGGTGCGCTCGAACGATCTCATCTGGTCATCGGTGGTGAATCATTATCTGCTCGACAAGCCCGCGCCGGCTTCGGATCTGCTCCACTGGTTCGAGGACGGCGCGCGCATCCCGGCGGAATTCCTCAAAAGCTACAACCGCGGCCTTCTCGCCAGCAACGCGCTGAAGGCCGGCGTCGGCTTCGAGGTCGGCGGCGTCGTCATCGATCTCGGTGTGATCGAGACGCCGGTCATGGTCATCGCGCTCAAGGACGACCACGTGTCGGCCTGGGAAGCGGTCTATGACGGGACCAAGCTTTTCGGCGGGCCGGTGCAGTTCATCCTCGGCGGGTCGGGCCACAATGCCGGCGTCATCAATCCGCCAGCGGCCAATAAACATGGCTATTGGACCAGCGAAGCGCGGCCCGACAGCGGGGCGGAATGGCTGGAGGGCGCGGAGCGGCACGAAGGTTCGTGGTGGCCGGCATGGACGGCGTGGCTCGATGCGCACAGCTCGGGCAAGGTCAAGGCGCGGAAGCCCCAGAATGCGATCGAAGCGGCGCCGGGAAGCTATGTGCGGGTGGTGCACGGTTAGCGTTGCTAGCTTCGGCCGCTTGCCCTGAGCTTGTCGAAGGGCTGCCCTGTCTTCGGCACCGAAACGGCAGGGCTTCGACGGGCTTAGCCCGGACGGATTTGAAAATGAGCGGGGACCAAGAGACAAGAATGATCGACGACGCCAGTACCGACACCCTGACCTATATCGACGGCCGCGCGGGGCGGCTGCGGCTCAACCGGCCGAAGGCGCTCCACGCGCTCAACCTGCCGATGGTCCGTCAAATGACACAGGCGCTGCTCGAATGGCAGGACGATCCCAGCGTCCGGCTCGTCATCATCGACCATGCCGAAGGCCGCGGCTTCTGCGCCGGCGGCGACGTGGTGACAATCGCGAAGAGCGCGCAGGGCCACGGCGCTGCGGGCCAGGCCTTCTTTTTCCAGGAATATCGGCTCAACCATCTCATGTACACCTACGCCAAGCCCGGCGTAGTGTTCATGGACGGGATCACGATGGGCGGCGGCGTCGGCATCGCCTGCCCCTGCCGCTATCGCGTCGCCACCGAGCGCACCATCTTCGCGATGCCGGAGACGACGATCGGGCTTTTCCCGGATGTCGGCGGCGGACGCTATCTATCGCGGCTGCGCGGGCGGGTCGCGCAATATCTTGCGCTCACCGGCGCGCGGATCGACGGCGCCGACTGCGTCGCGCTCGGGCTCGCCAATTTCTACATCCCGTCGAAGCGTCTCGACGCGCTCAAGGCGCAGCTCTGCCGCGAGCCGGAAAAGGCGGAGAGCCTGCTTGCGGGCGAAGCAGTGGCGCCGCCGCCTTCGCAGATCGCCGAAGTCCTGCCGCTGATCGACCGGCTGTTCGCGTCGGACGAGTATGAAGAGATCCTCGCCGCGCTCCGAGCAGATGGCGGCGACTGGGCAAAGCAGCAACTCGACATCCTTGCGAAAAAATCCCCCACCGCGTGCAAGGTCAGCCTCCGGATGCTGGTCGAAAGTCCGCGCCAGCCGCATTTCCTCGACGAGATGCGCATGGAATTCGGCATCGTCACCCGCATGTTTCGCCACGGCGATTTCTACGAGGGCGTGCGCGCTTTGCTTATCGACAAGGACAATGCGCCGCGCTGGAATCCCGCGACCCCGGAGGCGGTGACGCCGGCGATGGTCGACAGCTTCTTCGAGCCCCTGCCCCCCCGCGAGGCCTGGACTCCCCATCCGATCGACGGAGACGAATGATGGCCGACTATCAAACCATCCTGGTCGAGGCGAAAGGCGCGGTGACGCTCGTCACGCTCAACCGGCCCGACGCGCTCAACGCGCTTAATTCGACGGTGCTCAAGGAGCTGATCGACGTGTTCGCCGCCTATGACGCGGACGACGGCCAGCGCTGCCTGGTGCTCACCGGATCGGAAAAGGCGTTCGCCGCCGGCGCCGACATCAAGGAAATGGCTGATCAGGGCTTCGCGCAAATGTATGCGTCCAACTTTTTCCAGGGCTGGGAGAAGGTGACCGCGACGCGCAAGCCGTGGATCGCGGCGGTTGCGGGCTATGCGCTCGGCGGCGGCTGCGAGGTTGCGATGATGGCGGACATATTGATCGCCGCCGACACCGCTAAGTTCGGCCAGCCGGAGATCAAGCTTGGCGTCACCCCGGGGATGGGCGGATCGCAGCGGCTCACCCACGCGATCGGCAAGGCGAAGGCGATGGAGATGTGTCTCACCGGCCGGATGATGGACGCCGCGGAAGCCGAGCGGTCGGGTCTCGTCGCGCGCGTCGTCCCCGCCGCCGATCTCGTTGCAGAGGCGTTGAAGCTCGCCGAGACGATCGCCAGCATGGCGCCGCTCGCCGCGATCGCCACCAAGGAGCAGGTCAATGCCGCCTACGAGATGACCCTGGCGCAGGGCATCAACTTCGAGCGCCGCCTGTTTCACGGCCTGTTCGGCAGCAAGGACCAGAAGGAAGGCATGTCCGCCTTCGTCGCCAAGCGGAAGGCGGAGTGGACGGGACGCTAGTTTCCGGTCACCGGTTGGGCTGAGCCTGTCGAAGCCCTGTCCTGCGCGCAGGCGAAAAACAAGTACAGCCCTTCGACAAGCTCAGGGCGAGCAGTTTGGGAGAGCGACAGTGGCACGCGTAGCATTCATCGGCCTCGGCAATATGGGTGGCGGGATGGCCGCGAACCTCGCCAGCAAGGGCGACAGCGTCCGTGCGTTTGATCTTTCCGCCGATGCGCTTGCGCGGGCGAAGGACGCGGGCTGCGACGTGGCCGGCTCTGCGGCCGAGGCGGTCAAGGACGCCGAGGCGGTCGTCACCATGCTGCCCGCGGGCAAGCATGTCCGCGAGGTCTACGAGAGCGCAGTCTTCGGCAATGCGCCGACCACCGCGATCCTGATCGACTGCTCCACCATCGATGTCGCGACAGCACGCGAGGTGGAGGAAGCGGCGCAGGCGAATGGCCTGACGATGGTCGATGCACCCGTATCGGGCGGCATCGCCGCGGCGGAGGGGGGCACGCTCACCTTCATGGTCGGCGGCAGCGAGGACGGCTTCGCCCGCGCCAAGCCCCATCTCGAAAAGATGGGCAAGGCGGTGATCCACGCCGGCGGCGCGGGCGCGGGACAGGCGGCGAAGATCTGCAACAACATGCTGCTCGGCGCGTCGATGGCCGCGACCTGCGAAGCCTTCGTGCTCGCGCAGAAGCTGGGGCTCGATCCGCAGACCTTCTTCGACATTTCCAGCCAGGCCTCGGGCCAGTGCTGGTCGATGACAAGTTACTGCCCCGTCCCCGGCGTCGGCCCGCAGACGCCTGCCGACCGCGGCTATGATGGCGGCTTCGCGGCAGCGCTCATGCTGAAGGACCTGCGGCTGGCGATGGAAGCGGCCAAGAGCGTCGATAGCTACACGCCGATGGGCGCCGAGGCGGAGGAACTCTACACCCGCTTCGAGCAGCTCGGCGGCGGCGGCAAGGACTTCTCGGCGCTCATCAAGATGATCGACGATAGCTGGCAGGCGGCGGGCGAAACCGCCCCGCCCCCGCCCGGCTACCGCATGCCGGGCTGATCAGGCAGCGCTGCGCGCTTCCGCGAGGAGGCCGCTGCGGCGCCGGAGATCGTCGAGGCAGCGCGCGGCCGTCCGCCCGTCCCACAGGCCCGGCCGGCGCCAGCCTTCGCGCGGCATGGTCAGCGCCTCAGCGACTTCGCGCGAGAGGGTCGCGGCGGTCACCAGCCGGTTGGAACCGTGCGTGATCGTCACCGGACGCTCGGTGTTTTCGCGAAGCGTCAGGCAGGGAATGCCGAGATAGGTCGTTTCCTCCTGCACCCCGCCGCTGTCGGTGATGACCGCAGCGGACTGGGTGACGAGGTTCATAAAGGCGACATAGCCCTGCGGCGCCACGCGCTTGACGCCGGCTCTGTCGAGACGCCCCCCCAGCCCGGTCGCATCGAGGCGCACAGCGGTGCGAGGATGCACGGGGAACACGAGAGGCAGGCGTTGCTGGACCGCGGCGAGCGCATCAACGAGCGCTTCGAGCTGGTGATCTTCGTCCACGTTGGACGGACGATGGAGGGTGACGACGCCATAGCCCCCCGGCGTCAGGCCGAGGCTGCCGGCGGTTCCCGCGGCCTCGATTGCCGGGCGCACCAGCTCGAAACTGTCGAGCATGATGTTGCCCACGCGGGTAATTCGGGCGGGATCCACGCCCTCGGCGATCAGGTTTTCGTCGCCGTCGGGCGAAGGCGTCCACAGGACGTCAGCGATCGCGTCGGTGACGAGTCGATTGATTTCCTCCGGCATCCTCCGGTCGCGACTGCGCAATCCGGCTTCGAGATGGATAACCGTAAAGCAAAGCTTCGCCGCCACCATCGCGCAGGCAGCGGTCGAATTGACGTCGCCAACGACGATCAGCCAGTCCGGCCGGTCGGTTGCGGCGATCTTTTCATAGGCGATCATCACGCCGCCCGTCTGCTCGGCGTGGCTGCCCGATCCGACGCCAAGATGATAATCGGGCTGCGGCAGGCCGAGATCGGCAAAGATCGCGTCCGACATGTTGGCGTCATAATGCTGGCCGGTGTGGATCAGCACCGGGGCGAACTCGGGTGCCGCCGAGAGCGCGTGCCAGAGCGGCGCGATCTTCATGAAATTGGGCCGGGCGGCCGCTACCAGATGAATATGCTGGGTCATCGCGCGCCATGCTAGCGGCGCCGGGTTAAGGATTAGTCGAGCACGCGCCCGACCGCTTGTCGCCAGCCGGCAATGCGGGCGCCGCGGGTTGGGGCGTCCATCGCGGGGGTGAACCGGCGCGTTTCGCCGCGCATCGCACTGGCCGTTTCAGCAAGCGAGCCGAACAGGCCGCAGCCCACGCCGGCGAGCATCGCCGCGCCGAGCGCTGTCGTTTCGACAAATGCCGGGCGCTCGACCGGCGCTTCCAGGATGTCGGCCAGATCCTGCGCGATCCAGTCGTTCGCTGACATGCCGCCGTCGATCCGGAGCGTCCCCCAGCGCGCGCCGTCGGCGGTAAAGGCTTGCATCAGGTCGAACGTCTGGTGCGCCATCGCCTCAAGCGCCGCGCGGACGATATGCGCACGGCCGGTAGCGAAGCTGAGGCCTGTGATCGCGGCACGCGCATCGGGTCGCCAATGCGGGGCGCCGAGCCCGGCGAGCGCAGGCACCGCGAACACCCCGCCATTGTCGGCGACGGATCGCGCCAGCGCCTCGGTTTCCGCCGCGGTCGCCACGAAGCCGAGCTGGTCGCGCAGCCATTTGACGAGGCTCCCGGCGACGAACACCGAACCTTCCAAGGCGTAGCTGCGCTGTCCATGGAGTTGCCAGCCGACCGTTGCGAGCAGGCGATGTTCGGACATCGTCCGCTCGCTGCCGGTGCAGGTCAGGACGAAGGCACCCGTGCCGTAGGTTGCCTTGGTGTCGCCGGGCCGGAGGCACGCTTGGCCGATCGCGGCCGCCTGTTGATCGCCGGCGACGCCGGTAATGGGGATTGCGGCGCCGAAAAGGCTGGTCGTCGCGATCGGACCGGCGCAATCGACGATTTCTGGCAGGGCCCCTTGGGGGGCTCCGAACAGGTCGCACAGCCCCTCGTCCCACCGGCCGGTGCCGATATCCATGAGCGCAGTACGCGAAGCATTGGTTGCGTCGGTGACGTGGCGCCCGCCGGCGAGCTTCCAGATCAGCCAGGATTCGATCGTGCCGACCGCTAGGTCACTCCCGGCAGCCGCGACTTCCGGCCAGTTGCTCAGCGCCCACCCGATCTTCGATCCACTGAAGTACGGATCGAGCACCAACCCCGTCGCCTGCTGGACGCGCGGTTCCACGCCCGCTTCGCGCAGCCGTTCGCACGCAGCCGCCGTCCGTCGGTCCTGCCAGACGATCGCGCGCGCCAGCGGCTCGCCGCTGCTGCGGCGCCAAAAGACTATCGTCTCGCGCTGATTGGTGATGCCGATCGCCGCGATCCGGTTCGCACCGCCCGCCGCCTCGACCATCTCGGCGATGCAGGTGTGCGTCCGATCCCAGATTTCGGCCGCGTCATGCTCGACCAATCCAGGCGCGGGATAATGCTGGGTGATGTCACGCTGCGCGACGCCGCGGCATCCGCCGTCCGGATCGAACAGCATGGCTCGCGTGCTGGTCGTGCCCGCGTCGATCACAAGGATGGCCCGTTCGGTCATGGCTTTTGGTGACACGAAGCACGGATGGATTCCAGCTTTCGCAGATTAGCGGTAAAAGGCGCCGGTGAGTTACGACCTTCTCGTCATCGGCGGCGGCATCAACGGGACCGCGATCGCGCGCGATGCCGCGGGCCGCGGGCTGGCGACGCTGCTAGTCGAGCGCGACGATCTCGCGGCGCACACCTCCTCCGCCTCCTCCAAGCTGATCCACGGGGGGCTGCGTTATCTCGAACAGTTCGCCTTCCGGCTGGTCCACGAATCTCTGCAGGAGCGCGCGGTGCTACTGCAGACGGCGCCGCACATCGTCCGCCCGCTGCGCTTCGTGCTGCCTGTCGCGCGCGGAATGCGGCCATGGTGGATGATCCGCGCCGGCCTCATGCTCTACGATCTGCTCGCGCACGGCAGCAGCCTCCCGCGCACCCGGACCGTGCGTGATCCGGCGCTCACCGCGCCGCTCGCTAAAGCCGCTCACGCCTTTGCTTATTGGGATGCGTGGGTGGACGATGCGCGACTGGTCGCGCTCAACGCGCTGGATGCCCGCGAACGCGGCGCGGAGATCGCGATCCGTACCGCGCTCGTTTCGGCAGCGCGGGATGGCGATGCCTGGTCGGCGAAGCTTTCGGACGGGCGCACGGTGCGCGCGGCGGCGATCGTCAATGCCGCCGGGCCTTGGGTGGCCGAGGTGCTCGGCCAACGCCTCGCCGAAAGTGCCGAGTCGAAGGTGCGGTTGGTCAAGGGCAGCCATATCGTCGTGCCGCGCCTGTTCGACGGCGATCACGCCTATATCCTCCAGCAGCCCGACGGCCGCGTGGTCTTCGCGATCGCCTATGAGCGGGACTTCACGCTGGTCGGCACTACCGACGTTCCGGTGGAGGCACCGGACGATACCGCGCCGTCCGCGGACGAGGAACGCTATCTGTGCGAAGCGGTGGACCGCTATTTCCGCCGCGCGGTGACGCCTTCCGACATCGTATGGCGCTATGCGGGAATCCGCGCGCTCCACGACGACGGCGCCGCCGACGCGAAGGCGGTGACGCGCGACTATCATCTCGAGCTGGATGCCGATCCCGGCCCGAAATTGCTGAGCGTGTTCGGCGGCAAGATCACCACCGCCCGCGCGCTTGCCGAGGAAGCGTTGGAAACGCTCGGCGTTGTCGCGCCGGCGTGGACGGCAGATGCACCGCTGCCGGGCGGCGATTTCGCCGACTTCGCCGCGCTCGATGCCGCGACCGCTGCCCGATATCCCTGGCTGGGCGATACGCAGCGCCGTCGCCTGCTCCGCGCCTACGGCACGCGGGTCGAGACGCTGATCGGCGGCGCCCATTCGCTCGGCGGCGATTTCGGCGCGGGGCTCAGCGCGGCGGAGATCGCCTATCTCCGCACCCACGAATTCGCGCGGGATGCCGAAGACGTGCTCTGGCGGCGCACCAAATGCGGGCTGCATATGACCGCTGCCCAACGCGAGGCCGTAGCCACATTTCTCACCGGCGCTTGAGGCGCCGTCCCTGCCGGCCTAGGAGGCGGCGATGAGCTTCACCGCAAAGATCCTCCTCCTGGGCTCGGGCGAGTTGGGCAAGGAGTTCGTCATCTCCGCCAAGCGGCTCGGCGCTTATGTCGTCGCCTGCGATTCCTACGCCGGCGCGCCCGCTATGCAGGTCGCGGACGAAGCCGAGATCTTCTCGATGCTCGACGCCGATCTGCTCCGCGCCGCCGTCGGCAAGCACAGCCCCGATTTCGTGGTGCCGGAGATCGAGGCGATCCGCACCGAAGTGCTCGCCGAAATCGAGGCGGCGGGGACGACGGTGGTGCCTTCGGCGCGCGCCGCGCAGATGACGATGAACCGCGATGCGATCCGCGCGCTCGCGGCCGAGACGCTGGGGCTCGAAACCTCACGCTTCCGTTTCGCCGAAAGCCTCGACGAGGTCCGCACCGCCGCCGCGCATACCCGGCTCCCCTGCGTCATCAAACCGGTGATGTCCTCCTCCGGAAAGGGCCAGACCACGGTCGAGCGCGAGGCAGACCTGGAGGCGGCATGGGATTATGCCGTCGCCAACATGCGCGGCGACCGGGCGCGCGTGATCGTCGAGGAATTCATCCGCTTCGACTATGAGATCACCCTGCTCACCGTCCGCACCCGCGACGGCATTCTCTTCTGCCCGCCGATCGGCCACCGGCAGGAAAAGGGCGATTATCGCGAAAGCTGGCAGCCGGCGCCGATGTCCACGCAGGCGCTTGAAGACGCGCAGGCGATGGCGCGCCGGGTGGTCGACGATCTCGGCGGCTACGGTATCTTTGGAATAGAGTTCTTCGTCGCCGGCGACCGCGTCATCTTTTCCGAGCTGTCACCGCGGCCGCACGACACCGGCATGGTCACCTTGCTCTCGCAAAATCTCTCCGAGTTCGACCTGCACGTTCGCGCGATCCTCGGGCTGCCCATCCCCGAGATTGCTCTCCGCTATCCCGCCGCCGCTTCGGCGGTCGTCCTCGCCGACCGCGAGGCGGAGGATTTTTCGATCGGCGGGCTCGCCGATGCGCTGGCGCTTGGCGGCAATGGCCGCGAGGTGGACGTGCGCGTGTTCGGTAAGCCCGTCACGCGCCCTAACCGGCGCATGGCGGTTGCGCTGGCTTCGGGAGGCGATGTCGACGATGCTGTCGGCGCGGCGATCGCGGCGGCGGGCAAAATGCGGATCGCCTATCCGTGATCCCCGCAAATATGGCTAAGACCGCATAAACCCTGTCTTTACGCCATTTGATATAAGCACTGCCCGTACACCAGCGCGCTCGAGTGTTCGGAAAGGCATCGGATGGCTACAGCATCGTTCGACATCGCCGGCGCGCCGCGCCCGGGAGAACTGCTGCGCAATCTCGTCGCCCGGTCGGGCAGCGCGTCGCATCCCTATCTGTGGAGCGCGGCGCTGCGCGACGGGCCGGAGGCATCGAGCAACCTTGCCGACGCCATCCATTTCCTCTGCACCTTGCACGGCCGCCATCCCGGCGCGATCGACCATGCCGCCAATCGCACGCCCGATCAGGACGCGCGAGCCTGGCTGGAAGACGCAATTTCCGCTTTCGCTATCGAGCGCGGCTACCTGACCCACCTCGCGGTGGCTGCGGGCCCGGTGCCCGGCACCCCTGGCGCCGCGGACAGCGATGCTGCGTTGCTCGCCCAGCGCAACGCGATCGCGATGCTCGCCTGTTCCGAGCGGCGCGGTTGCGCATTCGGCGCGGCGCTCGCGCTGGCGCTCGACTGGGCCGAAGTGCGCACGGTGGTCGACCTCGCGGCGGCACGGTTTGGGGTCGAGGCTCCGCCTTATGTGATCGGCAATGCCGACCGGATCGCCGAGGCTGCCGACCGCTTTGCGGTGGCGCCGCCCCTGCAGCGCGCGCTACTGTTCGGCGCCGAGCAGATCAGCATTCAGCACCGCGGCCTTTGGGACCTGCTCGAAGCCCGCCAGCAGGCCCGCGCGCTGGCCTGATCCACCTCCACCACCACTTCCGCTTAGGCTGAGCTTGTCGAAGCCCTGCACTTCTTGCGGGGCTGGGAAGAAAGGACAGCCCTTCGACAAGCTCAGGGCGGGCGGTTGATCTTCACCTCCTCCCGAAACTTGCACCGCGTTCCCCGCTTGCCTAAGCCACACCCTTGACGTGAACGGAAAGGGTTCGGATGCGCTTCGAGGGCACCAAGGATTATGTCGCGACCGAGGATCTCAAGGTCGCGGTCAACGCCGCGGTCGCGCTGCGCCGTCCGCTGCTGGTGAAGGGCGAGCCTGGCACCGGCAAGACGGTGTTGGCACATGAAATCGCCGGCGCGCTAGGTGCGCCGCTCATCGAATGGCACGTCAAATCCACCACCAAGGCGCACCAGGGTCTCTACGAATATGATGCGGTGGCGCGGCTGCGCGACGGCCAGCTCGGCGATCCGCGCGTCCACGACATCGGCAATTACATTAAGCGCGGAAAGCTGTGGGAGGCGTTCACCTCGCCCACCCTCCCCGTCCTGCTGATCGACGAGATCGACAAGGCCGACATCGAGTTTCCGAACGATCTCCTTCAAGAGCTCGATCGGATGGAATTCCACGTCTACGAAACCAAGGAGACGGTGAAGGCGGCCGAGCGCCCGGTGGTCGTCATCACCTCGAACAACGAGAAGGAGCTGCCCGACGCGTTCCTGCGCCGCTGCTTCTTCCACTATATCAAATTTCCGGACCGCGAGACGATGCAGGCGATCGTCGATGTCCATTTTCCCGGCATCCAGCAGATCCTCGTCTCCAAGGCGCTCGACATCTTCTACCAGGTGCGCGAGGTGCCGGGCCTCAAGAAGAAGCCCTCGACCAGCGAGCTGATCGACTGGCTGAAGCTGATCCTCCACGAAGACATGCCGCTCGACGTGCTGCAATCGCGCGATCCTGCCAAGGCGATCCCGCCGCTGCACGGCGCCTTGCTCAAGAACGAGGCGGACATCATGCTGTTCGAGCGGCTCGCCTTCATGGCGCGGCGGCAAGGCTGACTTCTTCTCGTTGAATCCACGAAAGGCCGCACATGCGCAAAATTCTCCTCTGCACTGCCATCTCGACCATCCTGCTGACTGCCGCCTGCAACACCGTCCGCGGCGTCGGCCAGGACGTGTCCTCGGTCGGTCGCACGGTCGAGCGCGCCGCGGACTGATGTTCTTCTCCTTTGTCGACGAGTTGCGGGCGGCGGGCATTCCCGCGTCGGTGAAGGAGCATTTGACGCTGCTCGACGCGCTCGGCGCGGAGGTGATCGCGGCGCGGCCGGAGGAGTTCTACTATCTCGCCCGCGCGACCTTCGTGAAGGACGAGGGCCTGCTCGACCGATTCGACCAGGTGTTCGCCAAGGTCTTCAAGGGCATCGAGACGAGTTACGACACCGAACAGGCCGAAGTCCCCGAGGACTGGCTGCGCAAGGTCGCCGAACTTTATCTCACCCCCGAGCAGATGGAGGAGAT
The DNA here is from genome assembly GCF_900177405.1 of Allosphingosinicella indica. Lineage (NCBI taxonomy): Bacteria > Pseudomonadati > Pseudomonadota > Alphaproteobacteria > Sphingomonadales > Sphingomicrobiaceae > Allosphingosinicella > Allosphingosinicella indica. The sequence goes on from NZ_LT840185.1 coordinate 2,731,588, forward strand.
CAAATCGCTCGGCTCGTGGGACGAGATCATGGAGACGCTGAAGAAGCGGCTCGAGGAGCAGCAGGGCCGGCACCAGGGCGGCAGCAAGTGGATCGGCACCGGCGGCACCTCGCCCTACGGGCACGGCGGCTACAATCCCGAAGGCGTGCGGATCGGCGGCGAGGGCCGGCACGGCCGCGCGATCAAGGTGTGGGACAAGCGCGAGTTCCGCAATCTCGACAGTTCCAAGGAACTGGGCACGCGCAACATCAAGGTCGCGCTCCGCCGTCTCCGCCGCTTCGCGCGCGAGGGCGCGGCGGACGAGCTGGATCTCGACGCGACGATCGACGGCACCGCGCGCCAGGGCTGGCTCGACGTGCGTTTCCGCCCGGAGCGGCACAATGCCGTCAAGCTTCTGCTCTGCCTCGACGTTGGCGGATCGATGGACCCGCATATCCGCGTCTGCGAGGAGTTGTTCAGCGCGGCGACCAGCGAGTTCAAAAATCTGGAATTCTTCTACTTCCACAATTGCCCCTACGAAGGGCTGTGGAAGGACAATGCCCGCCGCTTTTCCGAGCGGACGCCGACCTGGGACGTGCTGCACAAATATGGCCACGACTATAAATTAGTGCTCGTCGGCGATGCCTCGATGAGCCCCTATGAGATCACTCACCCCGGCGGGTCGGTCGAGCATTTCAACGAGGAAGCGGGCGCGGTCTGGATGCAGCGCCTCGTCAACACCTATCCCGCGGCGGTATGGCTCAACCCGCTCCCCGAACAGCATTGGGGCTATTCGCAGTCGATCCGCGTCATGCGCGAGCTGATGAAGGACCGGATGTATCCGCTGACGCTCGACGGCCTCGACGACGCGATGCGCGAGCTCAGCCGGAAGAGCTGAGGCCTAGAGACCAAGATCGGGAAGCAGATGCGCGTAGTTGCGCCACCGCCCGGACGAACGGCGATAGAGCGGCTCGCGCACCTGCCAGACGCTTGCCGTGCGTACCGCATTATCGGCGGTGTGGAAATCGAGCAGGCCCTCCTCCCATTCCAGGCCGAGGAAATCGAGCAGCGGCGCAAGCTCGGCACGCGGATCGGCGACCAGCGCATCATAATCGACGTCGTGAATGTCGGCGCCGTAGAGGCCGCGCCAATGCGCAATGAGTCGAGCGTAGGCGCGGTGCCAGTGCGCCGCATCCTCCAGATCCTGCGCGTAGGACTGGCTGGCGTCGAGATGGAGGAAATAGAGCGACAGCAAGGTGTCGCGCGGATCGCGCACCGTGTGGACGATCTTCGCGTCGGGGAAGAGCGTCTTGATGAGGCCGATGTGCAGGAAATTGTCCGGACGCTTGTCGGTCAGCAGATCGGCGCCCGGATGTCGCGCCCGTGCCTGCGCCAAATAGGCATCGCGGATAGTCAACAGTGCATCTTCGGACGGGGAAGCGACAGCGTCGGGATAAGGCCGCAGCCTCTCCCAGATCAGCGCGCTGATGATGTCCAGCTCACCCCCCGGCGTCACCCGGCTGTGGCGGCCTAGGATCTGCTCGACCAGCGTCGATCCGGAGCGGAACATGCCGCAGATAAATACGGGCGGCTTGCCCACAGGCGGCGGTGCCGCCGCCACTGGGAACGTAGCGATCAGCCGATCGACGAAGGCATCATGACGCGACCGGTCGTAGCTTGATCCGCCCGCCCCGCTGGCCGCATTGGCATCGCGATAGGCGGCAAAAGCCGCATCATAGTCGCCGTCCGCGTCGAGCAGCCGTCCCAGCGCGAAACCGAGCGCCGCGCGCTCCTCCCCGGAGGAAACGGCAAAGGCCGGCTGCAATTGCGCGATCATCGCGGCACGCTCGTCTCCCGTGACCAAGCCGGCCAGCCGAACGAGCGCAGTGGAGCCTCCGGGTGAGACGTCGAGCGCCCGCGTGTACGCGGCGCGCGCCGCCTCGCGGTCGCCGCGATCCTCGTGCAGATTTCCCAGATTGAGTAGCGCGGGCCCATAATCGGGGCGCAGCGCCAGCGCCGCTTCCAGTTCCGCCTGCGCATCGTCGGGCCGGGCGAGATGATCGATCAGGATTACCGCGCGGTTGAGATGCACCTCCTCCGGCGCGTCGATGCCGCGGCCGAGCGCCTCGGCATAAGCCGCGAGCGCGTCCTCGAAGCGCCGCGCGTGACGGAGCAGATAGCCGAGATTGTACCAAGCGGACGGCGTATCGGGATGCGAGGCGAGCAGCGCGCGATAGGCTTTGATCGCCTCTTCGTGCCGCCCCCCCCGCATCAACGCGGCCGCGGTGCGGCTCAGGTCGCCTGCACTGGTCACGGATAAAGCAGATACGGCGCGCGCGTTTCCTGCCAGGTGGCTTCGTCGGGCAGCGTTAGCGCGTCGAGATCGGCGGGCGTCGCCGCAGCGTCGTCGACCCATTCGCGCAGCAGCGGCGATCCGTTGATGATGTCGATGGCGAGCTTGTCGAACTCATATTCGTAGGGGAAGTCGCGCCATAGATCATAACCGGGATGCAGCGCGCGGATCGCCTTGAAACCCAGCGCCTGCACGCGCCATGGACGGAAGGCTGTGTGATCGTATCCGCCCCCTTCGGCGTGGATGAAGACGCCGCTGCACAGAGCGCCGCTATGCTTGTGGAAGGTCGGCTGGAACCACATGTCGCGCAAGGTGCAGCCCGCGAGCCATTCGGGCGCCCGCTCGCGCATCTTGGCGATCAGCGCGCGGGCGTCGAGATCGGGGGCGCCGAAAAGCTCGAGCGGCCGCGTCGTCCCCCGCCCCTCGCTCAGCGTCGTGCCTTCGAGCATCACCGTGCCGGCATAGGCCCGCGCCATGTTGATGTTGGCAGCGTTGGGGCTGGGGTTGATCCAGACGCGTTCGGGCGGCCAGCCGAATCCGGTCGCGGCCTCGGGCGCCCAGCCCTCCATCGCGATCACCTGATAATCGACATCGAGCCGGAAGTGATCGACGAACCAAGCGCCCATCTCGCCGAGCGTCATGCCGTGCCGCATCGGCATCGGCCCCGCGCCGACGAAACTCTCCCAGCCGGAGCGGAGCGTCAGTCCCTCGACCGGGCGGCCCGCGGGATTTGGTCTGTCGAGCACCCAGACCGCCTTGCCGTGCGCCGCTGCGGCCTCCAGCACGTAGAGCAGGGTCGTGACGAAGGTGTAGATGCGGCAACCGACGTCCTGCAGGTCGACGAGCAGGACATCTAACGTCCCCATCGACTGGCCGGTCGGGCGGCGCACCTCGCCATAGAGGCTGAATACCGGCATGCCGTAGATCGGGTCGATCTCGTCGGGTGTCTCCATCATATTGTCCTGGAGATCGCCGCGAACGCCGTGCTGCGGCCCAAACACCGCCGAGACGTTCACCCCCGCCGCGATCAGCGCGTCGAGGCTGTGGGTGAGGTCCGCCGTCACCGACGCGGGATGCGCGAGCAGCGCGACGCGCTTGCCGTCGAGCGGCTTGCGGAGAGCGGGTTCGGCGAGCAGCCGGTCGATGCCGAATTTCATCATTCAACCTTCTTCGTCATGCCGGACTTGATCCGGCATCCCTCTGCCTGCTGGTAAAGAAGGTGGACCCCGGATCAAGTCCGGGGTGACGGACCGGCCTCAAAGGACAGGCCGTTCGAGCGCGAAGCTATCGGGATGATGGAAATCCGGCACGCCCGGCGGATGGCGCAGCGCCCAATAGGATTTGGTGCCTTCGCTCTCCTCGATCACAGCGGAAAGGCCGATGCGCAATGGTCGACGGCGCACTGGAAGGCGAAGGTCTGCGGTCAAAATGAAGGCATTGCCCTGCCATGCCGTCTCGATTCGCGGAATTGCAGGCACTTCCAGCGCGGTCATGCCCGCGCGATAACCCGAAAAGCGATATGCGGCCCACTGCGTCGAGGGCGACAGATTGAACTCGCAATAGGCGTCGCTGTCCGGCTCGCTGACGAACAGCTCAAAGCATGTGTGCCGCCACAGCGCATCGGTGCGCGCTGGTTCTGCGACCGCCGGCAGCGTCAATCCGTCGCCCGGTGTTGCACGGAAGCTCAGCACGATCTCGTCCCCGGCCATGCTCAACTCGGCTTCGACCGAGCGCACGGCGATGGCCGGGGTGTCCGGGTGGCAGAGAAGCACTTGTCGCATCCGGATCGATTACCGCGCTCGTCGCCCGGCGCGAAGCCCTGCGTGCGCGGGGATGACGCAAGGCGCGGCTTTGGCTATGCGGCGCGCGACATGAGCCAGTATCGATCTTCCCTGCTCCGCCTGCTCGACGAGCGCGGCTATATCCACCAGACGACCGATGCGACGGGGCTGGACGCGCTCGCGGAGCGCCAGATCGTGCCCGGCTATATCGGCTTCGACCCCACCGCGCCGTCGCTGCACGTCGGCAGCCTCGTGCAGATCATGCTGCTGCGCCGGCTCCAGCAGGCCGGGCACAAGCCGATCGTGCTGATGGGCGGCGGCACCGGCAAGATCGGCGACCCGAGCTTCAAGGACGAAGCGCGCAAGCTTTCGACCCACGAGACGATCGCGGCCAACATCGCCTCGATCAAGCGCGTCTTCGCCAATTTCCTGACCTTCGGCGACGGGCCGACCGATGCGGTGATGCTCGACAATGCCGAATGGCTCGACGCGCTTGAATATATCTCCTTCCTCCGCGAGGTCGGCCAGCATTTCTCGGTCAACCGGATGCTGAGCTTCGATTCGGTGAAGCTCCGGCTCGACCGCGAGCAATCGCTCTCCTTCCTCGAATTCAACTACATGATCCTCCAAGCCTATGATTTCCGAGAGCTTTCGCAGCGCGCCGCATGCCGTCTGCAGATGGGTGGCAGCGACCAATGGGGGAATATCGTCAACGGTATCGAACTGACCCGGCGGATGGACGGCGTCGAGGTCTATGGCGTCACCACTCCGCTGATCACCACCGCCGATGGCGGCAAGATGGGCAAGACCGAGAAGGGCGCGATCTGGCTCAACGCCGATGCGCTCAGCCCCTATGATTACTGGCAGTTCTGGCGGAACACGCAGGACGCCGACGTCGGCCGCTTCCTGAAGCTCTTCACCGACATCCCGCTCGAGGAGATAGCGCGACTGGAAGCGCTGTCGGGGGCGGAGATAAACGAGGCAAAGAAGGTGCTGGCGGACGCGGCCACCGCGATGGCGCATGGCGAAGACGCGGCGCGTGACGCGGCCGAGACGGCACGGCGCACCTTCGAGGAAGGCGCGGCTGGCGAGGCTTTACCGACCCACGCCGTGGCGGATGGCACGATCTCGCTGGTCGATGCGCTGGTCGGGCTCGGACTCGTCGCGTCGAAGGGCGAAGCACGGCGGCTCATCGCCGGTGGCGGCGCCCGCATCGACGGCGAGAAGGCCGACGAGGATTGCGAGATTTCCGTGTCAGGCGAAGTCCGCATATCCGCCGGCAAGAAGAAGCACGGCGTGCTGACCGGCTGACCGCCGCTCAGCGTGCCACCGTCGTCCTTCCGGCTGCTTCGAGCCGCGGGTTCTGGCGCATCACGTCGATGAGATAGCTGGTTGGCTTCTTCATCAGCTTGGGATCGTTGACCACGGTCAGCCCCGCCGCACGCCCGATCTCGCCGACGAAATGGACGCAATTGGCGCTGTTGAGATTGTAGGACTTGCCCGGCCGCGTCCGCCAGTCCTCGATCACCGCGAAAACATTGCGATACTGGTCGTCGGTTACCGTGACGGTGAAATGCGCGTTGCTCCGCGCCTTGTATCCGTCGGTCACCGCTTCGACCATGCCGTGGACAGAACCCATCAGGATCGCCGGGCTAAGCGTCCGCGCGGTGAATCCCCAGGTGCCCGACACCGGCGTTCCGTCCTGGTCCATCGTCCCACCCAGCTCGACGAAGGCATGCGGGAAGCGCTCGCCGAACTCGCGCGAGTAGAAAGTGATGGTGACGGCTGCCTGCGCAGGCAGCGCGACGGCCAGCAACACAAAAGCAAGCAACGCTCTACGGACGAAAGCCAATCGCATCGTGCCGAGACTAGCTTTTTGGAGCGCGGAGGAAACCCGCTTTCGCGGATCAGCCACCGCGAAGCAGCGCGACCGCCGCGTCGCGCTCGAAAAGATAGAGGCAGATCCGTGCCGCCTGCCCCCGCTCGCCCTGCAACCCGCCGTCGCGATCGACGAGCAGTCGCGCGTCGTCATGCGCGGTCTGGCTGAGCGCCGCGATTCGCTCCGGGCTCGCCAGCCGGAACTGCGCCTCGCCGGACTGGCGCGTCCCCAATATCTCGCCCGCGCCGCGCAGCCGCAGATCCTCCTCGGCGATGCGGAAGCCGTCATTCGTCTCCCGCATCAGCGCCAGCCGGGCGCGGCCGCTCTCGCTGAGCGCATTCCCGCGCAGCAGCAGGCATACCGACCGCTCGCTGCCCCGGCCAACACGGCCGCGAAGCTGGTGGAGCTGCGCGAGCCCGAACCGCTCGGCCCCCTCGACGATCATCAACGTCGCGTTGGGCACGTCGACCCCGACCTCGATCACCGTCGTCGCGACCAGCACGGCGATCGCACCGCTCTGAAAGGCCGCCATCACCGCATCCTTGTCCGGCCCTCTCATCCGGCCGTGAACGAGCCCGACCGCACCGCCGAACCGCTGGCGCAGCACTTCCGCGCGCGCCTCCGCCGCGGCCTGGTCGCTCGCCTCATTCTCCTCGACCAGCGGGCATACCCAATAGGCCTGACCGCCGGCAGCGACATGGCGGCCGAGGCCGTCGATTACCTCATCGATGCGGTCGAGGCTGACGACGCGTGTTTCGATCGGCTGGCGGCCGGGGGGCATTTCATCGAGCCTACTGACGTCCATCTCACCATAATGGGTGAGCGTCAGCGTGCGCGGGATCGGCGTCGCGGTCATCACCAGCAGGTGCGGCGGGCGCTCGGCCTTATCGCTCAGCATCATGCGCTGCGCGACGCCGAAGCGGTGCTGCTCGTCGACCACCGCCAGGCCGAGCCGCTTGTAGGCGACATGCGTCTGAAAGATCGCATGGGTGCCGATCAGGATGTCGATCGACCCGTCCGCCAGACCCATGAGGGTCGACTCGCGCGCGCGCCCCTTCTCGCGGCCGGTGAGAATCGCGACGGTGACGCCGGTGCCGGCGAGCTGGCGGCCGATCGTCTCGAAATGCTGGCGGGCGAGGATTTCGGTCGGCGCGAGGAGCGCGGCCTGCGCGCCCGCCTCGACCGCGATCAGCATCGCCATCAACGCGACCAACGTCTTGCCCGATCCGACATCGCCCTGGAGCAGGCGGACCATCGGCATTTCCTGCGCCATATCGCCTTCGATCTCGGCAATGGCGCGGCTCTGCGCGGCTGTAGGAGCGTAGGGAAGGCTGAGCGCGTCGCGCAGGCGGCCATCGCCCTGCAGGCTCCGTCCCCGCCGCCGGCGCGAGGATGCGCGGACAAGCATCAGCGCGAGTTGATTTGCGAAGATCTCGTCATAGGCGAGCCGCTCGCGCGCGCCGACCACAGCCGCATCGCGATGCGCAGCCTCCAGCGCCTCTTTCCATTTGGGCCAATCACGCCGCGCGAGCAGGCTCGGCTCGATCCACTCGGCAAGCTCCGGCGCGCGGGTCAGCGCCTGCGCGGCGAGCTGGCCCATCCGCCCGTTGGTCAGCCCTTCCGAAAGCGGATAGATCGGCTCACGCTCTGGCAGCGCGACGCCCTCGCCCGGCTCCAGCACATGATCGGGATGGACGATCTGGAGCTCCTGCCCGTATCGCTCCATCCGCCCCGAGACGAGCTTGGGCTCGCCGATCGGAAGCTGCTTTTTCGCCCAGCCCGGATTGTTGAAATAAGTGAGGCTGAGATAATTGCCGACGCGATCGGTGGCGTGGACCTTGAGCGGGCTGCGCGGGCCGCTCTGCCGATAGTCGACCGGCGTCACGACCACGCTCACCACCTGCCCGGCATCGGCCTCGTCGACCAGATCGACGCGCTTGCGGTCGATCCAGCTCACCGGCAGGTGAAATGCGACATCGACCGCGCGCGAAAGGCCGAGCCTGCCCAACGGCTTGGCAAGGCCCGGCCCGACGCCTTTCAGCGCCTCCACCTCGGCAAACAGCGGATTGAGAATATCGGGCCGCATGACTAGATCGGCGTCCTAGCCAAAGCCGGCGCGCTTCTCCAGCGCGGCCCGGCAATTTCCCGTTGGAGCGACATGGACCGCGAAGCCCGCCTGAAGCGATTGAAGTTCCGCGCCTGGCATCGCGGCACCAAGGAGGCCGATCTGCTGATCGGCGGATTCTTCGATACGCATGCCGTGACCTGGAGCGACGCTGAGATCGCCTGGTACGAAGTGCTGCTGGAGGAGCAGGACGTCGATATCATGGCATGGGCGATCGGAACCGCGCCCGTCCCCGAACGCTATCGCGGCGCGATGATGAACCAGATGCGCGCGCTCGATTATATCCGGCACGAAGGATGAGCGCCGACCTCCAGAAGATACTCGCGGCATCCGCGCCGCTGACGCTCGCCGGTGCGCCGTTGGGGTTCCTGCCGTGGCTCGCGGGGGACCTGGCGCGCGCGGCGAAGGGCCGTGCGGTGTTCATCGCGCCCGACGAGGCGGCGATGCGACACATTGTCGATGCCGCGCATTATTTCGCGCCCGAGCTGGAGACGCTGAGCTTTCCCGCCTGGGACTGCCTGCCCTACGATCGCAGCTCGCCATCGCTGCGCGCGTCTGCCGAGCGCCTTGCGACGCTCCATGCGCTGCAACGCAAGGCCGATCGCCCACAGCTCCTCGTCACGACTATAAATGCTGTCTTACAGCGTACGCTGACGCCGTTTCGCATCCGCCAGCTCGTTGCGCGGCTCGCGCCCGGCGAGCGGATCGACCGCGACAAGCTGGCGGAGCTGCTTTCGGCCAATGGATATGTCCGCGTCGAGACGGTGCAGGATTCGGGCGAATTCGCGGTGCGCGGCGGGCTCGTCGATCTCTTTCCCTCCGGCGAGGAGCAGGCGCTCCGTCTCGACTTCTTCGGCGACGAGATCGAAACGGTACGCCGCTTCGATCCCGCGACGCAGCGCACGACCGGTACGATCGACGGCTTCACCCTGCTTCCCGCGTCCGAAACCTTGCTCGATGCCGACAGCATCAAGCGCTTCCGATCGGGCTATCGCGAATTGTTCGGCGCGACCGCAACCGGTGATCCGCTCTACCAGTCGGTGTCAGAGGGGCGCCGCATCGCTGGCCTCGATCACTGGTTGCCGCTGTTCGAGGAGCGTCTGGCGACCCTGTTCGACCATCTCGGCGAGCAGGACGTGGTGGTGCGCGACACGGGCACGATCGGCGCGGCGGACGCGCGCTTTGAGGCGATCCGCGACTATCACGACAACCGCACTCGGGCCCAGTCGAGCGACCCCGGCAGTTATCGGCCGCTCGCGCCTAAAGCACTCTATCTTGAAGCGACCGAGTGGGATTCTGCGATCGCGGACCGGCCGGTCCATCTGGTGACGCCCTTCCACGAGCCGGAGAGCGCCGCTGTTGTCGATTTCGAAGTCGATGCGCCCCGCGACTTCGCGCCGGAGCGCGCGCAGAACGCCAATATCTACGAAGCGGTCGTCGCCCACATCACCGAGCTGCGCCGCAGCGGGCACAAAGTGGTGCTCGCAAGCTATTCCGCGGGTGCGCGCGAGCGGCTCAGGGGCCTGCTCGAAGATCATGGACTGAAGAAGCTGGCCGAGGTCGAGAGCTGGCAGCAGGCGCTGGGCTCCGCCTCCGTCGCGCTGGCGGTGGTCCAGCTCGATCACGGTTTCACCACGCGCGACATCGCGCTGCTGACCGAGCAAGACATGCTCGGCGACCGGCTCGTCCGCCGCCGCAAGCGCAAGAAGAGCACCGACGCCTTCCTGAGCGAGCTGGCGGCGCTCACGCCGGGCGATCTCGTCGTCCATGCCGATCATGGCATCGGCCGCTACGAGGGGCTGACGCAGATCCCGGTGCAGAGCGCGCCGCACGATTGCGTCGCCCTCTCCTACGCCGGCGGCGACAAGCTCTACGTTCCGGTCGAGAATATCGACATCCTCTCGCGCTACGGCAGCGAGAGCGATGGCGTCGCGCTCGACCGGCTGGGCGGCGAGGCGTGGCAGCGCCGCAAGGCGCGGATGAAGGAGAGAATCCGCGAGATCGCGGGCGAGCTCATCAAGACTGCCGCCGTCCGCGCCACGCGCGCCGGGGCGGTGGCAGAGCCGGACACCGGCTATGCCGCCTTCGTCGATCGCTTCCCCTATGAGGAAACCGACGATCAGGATCGCGCGATAGGCGACGTGCTTGGCGATCTCTCCGCCGGGCGGCCGATGGACCGGCTGGTGTGCGGCGACGTCGGCTTCGGCAAGACCGAAGTCGCCCTCCGCGCCGCCTTCGTCGCCGCGATGTCAGGGATGCAGGTCGCGCTCGTCTGCCCGACCACGCTCCTCGCTCGCCAGCATTTCCTCAATTTCCAGGAGCGGTTCCGCGGCTTTCCGATCGAGATCGGCCGCCTCTCGCGCCTCGTTCCCGCCGCCGAAGCCAAGGTGACGCGCGAGGGCATCGCCGAGGGCAAGATCGACATCGTCATCGGCACCCACGCGATTCTCGCTAAAACCGTGTCGTTCAGGAAGCTCGGCCTCGTCATCGTCGACGAGGAGCAGAGGTTCGGCGTCACCCACAAGGAGCGGCTGAAGCAACTTCGCGCCGACGTGCATGTGCTGACGCTCACCGCGACGCCGATCCCGCGCACCTTGCAGATGGCAATGTCGGGCCTGCGCGAGCTGTCCGTCATCCAGACCCCGCCGGTCGACCGGCTGGCGGTGCGCACCTACGTCATGCCGTGGGATCCGGTCGTCGTGCGCGAGGCGCTGCTCCGCGAGCATTTCCGCGGCGGGCAGAGCTATTTCATCGTGCCGCGCATCGCCGACCTGCCGGATATCGAGGAATATCTGCGCAATGAAGTGCCCGAAGTGCGCTTCGTCACCGCGCACGGCCAGATGGCGCCGACCGAGATCGAGGAGCGGATGTCCGCCTTCTACGATCGCAAATATGAAGTGCTGCTCTCGACCACGATCGTCGAGAGCGGGCTCGATATCCCGAGCGCGAACACGCTCATCATCCACCGCGCAGATCGCTTCGGCCTTGCCCAGCTTTATCAGCTTCGCGGCCGTGTCGGGCGGTCCAAGACGCGCGCCTATGCCTATTTCACCACGCCGGCGACGCGGACGGTGACCGAGGGTGCCGACAAGCGGCTGCAGGTGCTCGCCAATCTCGACTCGCTCGGCGCCGGATTCCAGCTCGCCAGCCACGATCTCGACATCCGCGGTGCCGGCAATCTGCTCGGCGACGAGCAGTCGGGCCACATCAAGGAAGTCGGCTTCGAGCTTTATCAGTCGATGCTGGAGGACGCGATCGTCGCCGCAAAGGCGGGCGATGCCGGGCTCGATGCGCGTCCCGACGAATTCTCGCCGCAGATCACCGTCGACGCGCCGATCCTCATCCCCGAGGAATATGTCCCCGATCTCGACCTGCGCATGGGCCTCTATCGCCGCATGAACGAGCTCGAGAACCGGCAGGAGATCGAGGCGTTCGCGGCCGAGATGATCGACCGGTTCGGCAAGCTGCCGCAGGCGACCGACAATCTCCTGAAGATCATCGAGACCAAGCTCAATTGCCGCATCGCGCGGATCGTGAAGCTGGACGTCGGGCCACGCGGCGCGCTCGTCCATTTCCACACCGGCGGCGTCGCCAATCTCGACGGCCTCCTCGCATACGCCGAGCGCCTCCAGGGCACCGCCAAGCTGCGCCCCGACGGCAAGATGGTGGTGACGCGAAGCTGGCCCGACGCGGCGGCGCGGATCAACGGCGCGCTGCAGCTTTCCAAGGGGCTTGCGAAGGCTGCCGGTTAGATCGCGGTAAGCACGAGGTTTACGAAGAATCACCGCACCGGAATTGTTTACGCTTTCACATTAGGACGCATCCCGATGCAGCGGGAGCGGACCATCAGGGTGCAGCCCAAGTGGCGGCTGTTCCGGCCTGGCGCTGGCGAAGCGGCCGGAATGACCCCGCTCGTCTACGTCGCGCTCTACACTTTGTGCCTCGCGATCTCGCAGTGGAACGCCACGCGCTACGGCACGATCATCATCTGGCCGGCGAACGGCGTGCTGCTCGCGGCGCTTCTCCAGCTTCATCGCGAGCCCGCGCTCAGGGTCATGGCGGTCTGCTTCGCGCTCAACCTGGCGGGCAATTTCGTCCGCGGCGACGCTGCGCCGATGATCGTGCTCAACGCGGCGCTCAACCTCGGCGAAGTCTGCGCCGTAGCGCTGCTCGCACGGCGCTTCTGCGGCGCCGCGCTCGATCTGCGGCGTCCCGGGCGGCTCGCTCGGTTCGTCTTCCTGGCGGTCGCGCCGGTGGTCTCCGCCGCGGCCGCCGTCGGGCTTGCCGTCTCGATCCTGATCGTCGACGTGCCGACGCCGCTCACCAATTACGAACTGTGGGTCAATTTCCAGACCTGGTTCACCGTCGATGCGCTGGGTCTCATCCTCGTCGCACCGACCCTGCTGCTGCTCGCCAACCACAAGCGCTTTTCCAAGGACGAGATGGAGCGGCCCGCGCTGGAGCGCTATGGGCTCGTCGGCATCACCGTGCTCGTCACCGGGCTCGTCTTCGCGCAGGCCAAGGCACCGGTTCTCTTCATGATTTTCCCGCCGCTGCTGCTTGTCGCGTTCCGGCTGCCGCCTGCCTGGTCGGCGCTCACCGTCCTGCTGGTCGCGATGATCGGCGGCGCGGCGACTTTCAACGGCTATGGCCCAATCACGCTCAGCACGATCGGCCCCGATAGCTGGTGGCGGCCCGAAGTGCTACCGCTCCTCCGCACGCTTCCCGTCTACCAGATGTTCCTCGCAGCGGTGCTGTGCGTCTCGCTTCCCGCGAGCACCTTCCTCACCGAGCGGCGGCGGCTCGAAGCGCGGCTCAAGGCGCGGACCGAGGCGGCGGTCGCGGCACGCGCCGAGGCGGAGCGCGCCGAGCGTTGGGCGTCGCATCTCGCCCATCACGATCCCGATACCGATCTCCTCAACCGCGCCGGCATAGAGCGCGCGCTGGCGGTGATGATCAAGCGCAACAACGGGCGCCAGGTGTTCATGGCTGCGCTCGGCATCGATCGGTTCGGCGCCATCCGCGCCGCGATCGGCGCGTCGCAGGCATCGCTGCTGCTTGCCCATGCCGCGCGCCGGATCGACGGGCGCTTGCCGGGCGCCAGCGTGGGGCGCCTCTCGTCCACATCGATCGGCGTCGCCTTCCCGGCGCGCAACAGCGAAGATGCGCTGAAGCTCCTCCTCGATGCGCGCCAGGTGCTCGCCGAGCCGCTGGAAGTGGGCGACAGCCGGGTCGACGTGCGCCTCACCACGGGACTTGCCGGCTATCCCGACCATGCCGCGACCGCCACCACGCTCGTCGAACGTGCGCAGATCGCGCTCGATCAGGCGCGCGTCGTCAGCGGCGACTTCGCTTTGTTCGACGCCGCAGTGGAGCGTGCCGCGACCGGCGGCCTCTCGCTGCTCAGCGAGCTTCGCAAGGGGCTCGACACCGGCGACGTATGGCTCGCTTACCAGCCGAAGCTCGATCTCAAGACCGGCCAGCTTACCGGCGTCGAGGCGCTGGTGCGCTGGAACCACCCCACCCGCGGCGCGGTCGCTCCCGACGAATTCATGCCGCTGGTCGAGGAGACGGGGTTCATCGACCCGCTCACCGACTGGATCGTCGCGCGCGCCGTCGAGGAACAGACGATGCTCCGTGCCAACGGCATGGACGTCCGCATGGCGGTCAACATCTCCGGCCGCAGCCTCTCCGATCCCGGTTTCGCCGAGCGGACGATCGGCATCGCCGCGCCGGACAGGCAGCGGCCGAACATGACGCTGGAAATCACCGAAACCGCGATCATCACCCATGCCGACGCGGCCTTCGCGAACCTGGCGCGGCTCAAGGAGGCCGGCTTCGGTATTTCGATCGACGATTACGGCACCGGCCTGTCCTCGCTCGCCTATCTCAAGCGCATCCCGGCGGATCAGCTCAAGATCGACCGTACCTTCGTTGCCGGCGTCGCGCGCAACGGCAATGACGCGGTGCTCGTCCGCTCGACCATCGATCTCGCACACAGCCTGGGTCTCCGCGTCGTCGCCGAAGGAATCGAGGACCAGGCGACGCTCGACCTGCTGGCGCTGTTCGGATGCGACATGGCGCAGGGCTTCTACATCGGCCTCCCCGTTGCCGCCGAGACATTGATCCGCGACGGGCTCCAGCCGTGGGTCATCCCCTCGAACGGCGCGAAGAAGTCCCGCAAGCGCGCCGCCTAGGCGCGTTCGGCCACCAGCGCGGCGAGCGTGTCGACCGTCACCGGCGGCGCGCACAGGAAGCCCTGATAGACGTTGCACCCTTCGCGGGCGAGCAGCTCCAGTTGCTCCTCGGTCTCGACGCCTTCGGCGACCACGTCGAGCCCCAGCGAGCGCGCCATTTCGATGACGCTGCGCACCACGATCCGGTCGCGCGGGCTGCCGACGATATCTTCGCTCAGCCGCCGGTCGATCTTGAGATAGTCGAGCGGCAGCGCCTTCAGATAGGCGAGGCTCGAATAGCCCGTCCCGAAATCGTCGATCGCGACGCGCAGACCTCCTTCGCGCAGTTCCGCGAGCAGCGATGCGGCGCCGTTCAGATCCTCGATCAAACCGGTTTCGGTCACCTCGACCGTCAGCCGCTCGGCCGCGAACCCGCTATCCTCCACCAGATCGAGGAACTGCGCGGCAAATCCGGGCCTCTTCATGTCCTGCGCGGTGACGTTCACCGCGAGACGCAGACCGCGGAGGTTTTCCGGCCAGGCCGCAGCGACCGCGACCGCCTTGCGCTGAACGTGATCGGAGAGCTGGACGAGATAATCCGAGCGTTCGGCGACGTTGAACAGCGTCATCGCGCCAAGCTCGCCAAGCTCGGGATGCTGCCAGCGCGCCAGCGCCTCGGCACCGATGACTCGCCCGGTCGCGACCGAGATCTGCGGCTGGAAGAGGATGCGGATCTCGTCCTGATCGAGCGCCCGGCGCAGATCGACCTCGAGCCGATCGTCCAGCCCGGACGCGACCTCGGCCCCGCCTTCGATCACGCGGATCGGCCCGCCTTCGGACTTCGCCTCGGCGAGCGCCGCGCTGCCCTTGCGCAACAGCGATGCGGCATCGTCGCCGGGCTCGGCCGCAACTACTCCGACGCGGCAGCCGAGCGTGACGACGTGATCGCCCGACATGAACGGACGCCCCAGGGCCTCGACGAGCTGCGCAGCGATGAAGCCCCCCTCGGCAAGCCCGGTAGGCGGCGCGATCGCGACCATGAATTCGGCCCCCGCAACGCGCGCGACCAGCCGCTGCGATCCGTCCGCGTCGACGAGCCGCTCGATCCGCCGCGCCGCCGCCTGCAGCACCGCATCGCCGACCGCACGGCCAAAGGCGGCGTTGATCGCGTCAAAACGGCTGACCGCAACGAGGATCAGCACGAGTCCCGACGTGCCCTCGACGGCAAGCTGCTGATCGATCCACGCCCGGCCCGCACGCGCATCGCGCACGCCAGTCATGGCATCGCGCGACTGCGCCGGTGCGTCGTCGGGAAAGAGCGTCTCGGTGCGCGCGATCACGCTGCCGCCCTCGCCGATGCGAAGATGGTGGATCAGGCGCTCGGGCGCCTCGTCGATCGCCGAGTGGGCGAATGCGGTGGCGCGGCCGGACGCGATCGTCCGCTCGACCGCACCGCGCGCCGCACGCCTTCCGTCAGCGTCGAGCTTGCGGAAAAGGTCCAACAGGCTGATGCGGGCGCCCGCGGTTTCGCCCAAGCCGACGCGGCGCGCGAGCGCCGGACTGAGTTCCACTGCGCGCGATCCGGGCTCCCACCGCCAGGAGCTGACCGGCGGACCGGCATCGCCGCTCCGGCGCGGCGCCCGATAGCCGCCCGTCACACGATCGGCATGCCGCTGCGCAAAGCGGACCGTCTGAAGCAGCTGCAGATCGCTGAACGGGCTGACAAGGAAATGGGTCGCCCCGGCGGCATGGACGCGATCGAGCGCTTCCGCGTCGGTGCGCGACACGAGCACGATCAAGGCGGCCGCATTTGCCTCTGCGGCGTCGGCCAGCGCACGGACGGCGTCCAGACCTTCCGCGAGCGCACCGCGCGCATCGACGATCGCGACGCCGGCACTGGAGGCCGCGAAGCGCGCCTCGGCATTGGCGGCGCGGCGGGCGGCGATCGGTTGCCAGCCCGCAGCCTCGACCGTGCGGGTAAGCTCGTCGCGATGGCGAAATGACAGGATGAAGATCGGCTGCGATCCTCCGACGCTCATCCCCTGTCACCCCTCTTCAAGACGCCCCGCGCGTGCCGCCGGTGATAGCCCGCGCGCAACGGGTCGCCAATCGCCTTCGCGCGCGCCGCCCCGCCTTGGCACAGGCTTGCGGGTTGCCGCAGGTCGCGCCCGGCTCTAGCAATTGGGCGGATGACGCAGAACGCTGACAAGCCCACCGCCGTCGTGGCCTCACCCTCCCCGCACGCGCAGGCGGCCGCCGCGCTGCTGTTCGAGCAATATGACTTCCAGCCGGTCGAGGAGGCCGAGCAGGTGATCGCGCTCGGCGGCGACGGATTTCTTCTCCAGACGCTGCACGACATGCTCGATCGCGGACGCGTGTGCCCGGTATTCGGCATGAACCGCGGCACCGTCGGCTTCCTGATGAACGAGTTCCGCGTCGAGGGCCTCCGCGAGCGGGTCAATGGCGCCAAGCAATTCCGCATGGCGCCGCTCCGCATGGAAGCCGTCACCGTGTCGGGCGAGACTGTCGTCAGCCATGCGATCAACGAAGTCTCGCTGCTTCGTGAAACGCGCCAGAGCGCGTGGATCGAGGTGTCAGTCAACGGCCGCGTCGTGCTGCCCGAGCTGGTCTGCGACGGCATCCTCGTCGCGACGCCGGCCGGATCGACCGCCTATAATCTCTCCGCGCAGGGGCCGATCCTGCCGTTCGGATCGAAACTAGTGGCGCTGACGCCGATCAGCCCGTTCCGCCCGCGGCGCTGGCGCGGTGCGCTCATTCCCGATGATCTCCACATCGGCTTTCGCGTGCTTGACCCGATCAAGCGGCCGATCTCCGCCGTGGCCGACCAGCGCGAAGTCCGCGACGTCGCGACCGTCGAGGTGCGCGTCGAGCGCGAGCGAGCGCTGCCGTTGCTTTTCGATCCCTGGCACGCGCTCGACGAGCGGATCGCGACCGAGCAGTTCGCGGTCTGAAATAATCGCCGAGGCGGCTTGCAGTCGCCGAAAACTTCTGGCTATAGGGCGCCTCGCCTGAGGGCCGCTCCCCGGTAGCTCAGCGGTAGAGCATCCGACTGTTAATCGGACGGCCGCCTGTTCGAATCAGGCCCGGGGAGCCATTTTCCGCAGATCGTTAGAGAATTGGTTGACGTTGCGCCGCGTCAGACGGAAGCGGCGGCGCGTCGGTACACCCGTCGGAGGCCACTGCCCAACACCAGCACCATCCCCGCGGCGGCGAGATCGGCAAGCCAGTCGAACCAGTCGCCATCCCGGCCCACGATCGGCAGCGCCTGGATCAGCTCGATCGCACCGCCGAACATCGCGAATGCAGGGAATATCTTCCAGGCGGGGAGGCGCGGATATGCAAGCAGCGACAGCGCCGCCAGCACGGAAAAAGCCAGCATGTGCTCGATCTTGTCCGAGGCCAAGCTGGGCGGGGCGGGAATGACGGCCATCACGAACGCAAATAGGGCGGCCAGCCAGAACATAAGAACGAAGAGACGCTGCACGGCGCGCTACATAGCGATTGGTCGCTGTGGGTAAAGCCGCCTCGCGGCCCGGTAGACGGAGACCGCTCAGCTCTTCGAGACGAAGCCGCTGTCGGCGTCGCGAACCCAATCGCGGACGTTCTGCCAGTCGGTCGCCGACATCGGCGCATCCACTTCGCGCAGCCGCCAGAAATGATCGCGTGACGCGGCCGAAAGATCTTCCGGCGGGCTGTTCCATTGCTCGACCACCCGGTCGGCATCGATCGGCTCGACGAATTCCATGCCGCAACGGTTGCGCTCAGCCCAGACGATGGTGGCAAGAATGTCGAGCGCGCCGCGCTTGAGCTGCACGGTGCTGCCGACGGCCGGCGCATCCTGCGTCTCGATCATCGCGCCGCCGGCCGATATGTTGCGCAGCACGACCGATTGGGTGCGGGTCGTCGTCGCGAGCGTTGCGAGCAGGTGCAATCGAATCCGGCCTTCGCGCTGATCGCGTGGAGCCGCAACATGCTGCTCATTCGCCACATTCGACTTGCTTGCCATCGACGCCCCCTAAAGTTCTACCTTACGAGGTCGTTATATATCCGCAACGTCCCTAAATTGCGGTTAACCGCATGTGATCAGGCTTGCGCGGCTCCGCCCTCGGCGAGCGCACCGTGACAATGCTTGAACTTGCGGCCCGATCCGCACGGGCAAGGCGCGTTGCGGCTGACACGCGGCGCGCCATTCTCGTCGAATGCCTCGGGCATGTCCGGCTGGATCGCCTGCATCGGCGGCAGTCGCGAGAGGACGTTGCCCGTCGCCGCATCGATGTCGGCGCTATTGTCCTCGCCGGTCAGCGGATCGATGTGGGTCGTGATAAAGTCCGGCATCGGCGGCAGATCGGGTTCGGTCATCGTGAATTGCGCCAGCGCAAGGCGGCGCGTCACATCCTCGCGGATCGATCCCAGCATGCGCTCGAACAGCGCAAAGGCCTCGTGCTTATATTCGTCGATCGGCTTCTTCTGTGCATAGGCGCGAAGGTGGATCACCTGGCGCAGCGCGTCGAGCATCGAGAGATGCTCCTTCCAGTGATGATCGAGCGTCTCGATGAGGATCGACTTTTCAACCTGGACATAGCCGTCGCGATCGAGCGGCGCGATCTTGTCGGCCATCTGCTGATCGGCAAGCGCGGAAATCCGCTCAACCAGGATTTCGGGATCGACTTCCTCTTCCTTAAGCCAATCCTCGATCGGCGGCTGGAGCGCGAACGTGTCGTCGAGCCGCGCCTTCAGCAGGTCGATGTCCCACTGCTCCGGATAGGTCTCGGGCGGGCAGGCCTCGCCGACGATGTTGTTCACCGTTTCCGCGCGCATGTCCTCGATCACATCGCCGACGGTATCGGAATCCATGATGTCGGAGCGCTGCTCATAGATCACCTTGCGCTGATCGTTCATCACGTCGTCGAATTCGACCAGCTGCTTACGGATGTCGTAGTTGCGCGCCTCGACCTTCTTCTGCGCGGTCTCGATCGCCTTGGAGATCCAAGGACTGATGATCGCCTCGCCGTCCTCCAGATTCTTGTTCATCATCCGCGCGAACATCGTCTGCGGGCCGAAGATGCGCAGCAGATCGTCGTCGAGGCTGAGATAGAAGCGCGACAGGCCGGGATCGCCCTGGCGGCCCGAACGGCCGCGAAGCTGGTTATCGATACGGCGGCTCTCGTGCCGCTCGGTTCCGAGCACGAAGAGACCGCCGGCGGCGAGAACGCGCGCCTTTTCTTCCTCGATTTCCTCCTCGATCCGCTTGACCGCGGCGTCGCGCTCGGGACCCTCCGGCATGTCGCCGGCCTCGTCGGCGACGCGGAACTCGACGTTGCCGCCGAGCTGGATGTCGGTGCCGCGGCCCGCCATGTTGGTGGCGATGGTCACGGCGCCAATGCGGCCCGCCTGCGCCACGATATGCGCCTCGCTCTCGTGGAAGCGCGCGTTGAGAACCTCGTGACGGACGCCCTCGCGCTGAAGAAATTCCGACAGAAGCTCCGACTTCTCGATCGAGACCGTGCCGACCAGAACCGGCTGGCCGGTGTCCTGCTTCGCCTTGATCGCCTTGGCGATGGCGGCGAACTTATCGTGCTGGTTCTTGTAGAATTCGTCGTCCTCGTCGATCCGCTGCACCGGCACGTTGGTGGGGATCGAAACGACGTTCATCTTGTAGATGTCGAAGAATTCGGGCGCCTCGGTCAGCGCCGTGCCGGTCATGCCCGAAAGCTTCGGATACATGCGGAAGTAATTCTGGAAGGTGATCGAGGCGAGCGTCTGGTTCTCGGGCTCGATCTTGACGCCTTCCTTCGCTTCCACCGCCTGGTGAAGCCCGTCGGACCAGCGGCGGCCGTCCATCATGCGCCCGGTGAACTCGTCGATGATGACGACCTTGCCGTCCTTGACGATATAGTCGGTGTCGCGGCGGAAGATCAGGTTCGCGCGCATCGCCTGGTTCAGGTGATGGACGACCTGCGTATTCTCGAAATCGTAGAGGTTGGCACCGACGAGCAGGCCGGCCGCCTCGAGCCGCCGCTCCATCCGCTCGGTGCCGTCCTCGGTGAGGACCACCGATTTGGCCTTTTCGTCGATCTCGTAATCTTCGGCCTCGATGTCGCGGACGACCGCGTCGACCAGCTTGTACATCTCCGACTTGTCGTCGGTCGGGCCGGAAATGATGAGCGGCGTGCGCGCCTCGTCGATCAGGATAGAATCCACCTCGTCGACGATTGCGTAGCTGAAGGGCCGCTGCACCATCTGCGAGCGGTCAAACTTCATATTGTCGCGGAGGTAATCGAAGCCGAACTCGTTGTTCGTGCCGTAGGTGATGTCGGCGTTATAGGCGTCGCGGCGCTGACCGTCGGAGAGGTTGGGCACGATGACGCCCACGCTCATGCCGAGGAAGCGGTAGATGCGGCCCATCCAGTCGGCATCGCGCCGGGCCAGATAGTCGTTGACGGTGATGACGTGGACGCCGTTGCCGTCGAGCGCGTTCAGATAGGTCGCGAGCGTCGCGACCAGCGTCTTGCCCTCGCCGGTGCGCATTTCCGCGATCGAGCCGCGATGGAGCACGATGCCCCCGATCATCTGCACGTCGAAATGGCGCATCCCGAGCACGCGCACCGAGGCTTCGCGGACCGTTGCGAAGGCTTCGGGCAGGAGGTCGTCGAGCGTCTCGCCAGCGGCCAGCCGCTCGCGGAAATGCGGCGTCCGGGCGCGCAGCTCGTCGTCGCTCATTGCTTGCATCTCCGGCTCGAGCGCATTGGCCTTCTCGACGATCTTGCGGAGCGAGCGGACGTAACGGTCGTTGGAGGAACCGAAGAGAGCTTTGGCAATGCCGCCGAGCATGGACGTTCCAGTCGTTTTTATGAGCAAATCGGCCGCGCGCGACGATACCGCGCCCAGCCTGTTGAAATCCGGGCGCGATGTAGGATTGGCGCCCGGTCAAGTCAATTGAGCCGGGACGCCGATCCTCAGAGGCAAAGGCCCCTCGACGCCTTGCTTCAGGGCCTCAGAGTTCGCCTTCGAGCCAACCCTGCAGCGCGCTCTTGGGCGCCGCACCGACCTTCGTTGCGGCCGGAGCGCCATCCTTGAACAGGATCATCGTCGGGATGCCGCGCACGCCATATTTGGCGGGGGCATCCGGATTCTCGTCGATGTTGAGCTTGGCGATGGTGACCTTGCCGTCGAGCTCGCTGCTGATCTCTTCCAGCGCCGGGGCGATCATGCGGCACGGACCGCACCATTCGGCCCAGAAATCTACCAGCACCGGGCCGGAGGCGCCGAGCACATCCTGCTGGAACGAGTCGTCGGTTACGGTCTTGGTCGCCATTGTCGCTATCTCCTGAACGTGCGACGGATGTAGGATCGCGCGTGCGCCGGCTCAACCACCCGCAGGCTGCAATTCGGGCCGATTGGCTGCGAGCATTCCCGGATCGAGATCGATGAGCGTCGGACCCGCGGTGTAAAGCAGCGCCGCCTCCACCGCACGGCCCGGAAATATGACGGCGAGCGCCGCCGCATAGGCGCCCATCTGTCGAATATGCTGATCGGGCACTTCGCTCAGCGTGTTGGGCGCCAGCCGCCCGGTCTTGAAATCGACGAAGCGGACGCGATCCTTCGTGACCAGCAGCCTATCGACCTTGCCTGCCACCACGATTCCCTCGCTGATCACTGCCGCGATCGGCGCTTCCGCTAATGCATCCGGCGAAAAGATCTCCGCATGCGCCGGATCTGCGATGATCGCGCAGGCTTGATCGGTGAGCGTACCGCGGAGCGTCGCGTCGGCAATCCCCCCGGCCCGCTCCAGCCAGCGATCCGCACGCGACGCACGCTCTTCCGCCGGTACGTCGGGCAACCGCTCGAACAATTGATGCAGCAGGCGCCCCCGCTCGGCAGCGGCGCGCATCGCAGGCCCCGGCGGCGGGCTGGCGACATCGTCCTCGCCGATCGACGAGGGCGCGAGCGGCCGCGGCGGGCGCGCCTCCACCGGCGCGGACTTGCCGAGCCAATCGGGCAAAGAGGCGAGCGTACGCTCCACCGCAACTTGCCGGGCCACCTTCGTGAGAGGGGCTCCATAAGTACGGGCGCGGCCCCAATGACCGTCTTTCTCCCAATCTCCGCCCATGGCGGCGATCGTGGCGTCGAGCGCGGCATACCAGCTTGTTTGCGGGGGGACACCGCGATCGGCAGCGCCGAGCGCACCGCCGATCACCAGCCGCTCCTCCGCCCGCGTGAGCGCGACATAGAGCAGTCGCCAATGCTCCTCCGCATCCAGCTCGTCCTGCGCTTCGAGATGGGACTTGAGCGGCTCGGCGAGCTCGGCCTTGCGCGGGCGGAAGATCGGCACCGCGTCCTCGCCCTCCGCCAGCCTGAGACTCTCGAAACCGCCGCGCGACCGATCGGGGTCGACGCAGGCATCGGCGAGGATCACCACCGGCGCCTGTAATCCCTTAGCGCCGTGGACGGTCATTACCCGCACCGCATCCATCGGCTGCGAAGGATCGCGCACCACCTCGACCTCACCGCGCGCGAACCAGTCGAGAAAGCGCTGGAGCGACGGCGCGCCTCCCTTCTCGAACTCGATCGCGCTCGACAGCAATTCCTCGACCGGATCACGCGTTTCCGCGCCCAGTCGCGCGGCGAGCTTTCGGCGGCCAGCGATCGGCCCGGACAGAATTTCCTCGAAAAAAGCGTGCGGTGTCGCGAAATCGGCCATGTTGAGGATCGCGTGCAGCCCGGCGCGCGTATCGGCATCGCCGCAATCGCGCACCCGGTCCCACAGTGCTCCGTTTCGCTCCCGCGCAACCGCGTAGAGCTGGTCCTGCGACCAGCCGAACAGCGGCGAGACGAGAAGGCCGGCGAAGTTGAGATCATCGAGCGGCTGCACCGCGAAGCGCGCGGCGGCGAGCAGATCCCGCACCGCAAGCGGCGCCGACAGCAGCAGCCGGTCGACACCGGCGACGGGCACGCCTTCGGCATGGAGCCGCGCGACGATCAGCGCCGCCAGCGTCCCGCGGCGGCGAACGAGGATCAATATGTCCTCGGGTCGCAGCGGCCGGCCCTTGGAAGCGACGTGGAACGGATCGTCGAGCCATGCACGGATCTGGCGCGCCAGGCGGGCAGCGTAGCGGCGGACAGTGTCGCTGACCCACCCCTCCTCACCGCTATCCTCTTCCGCATCCGCCGCATCGCTGAACGGCTGCCACAGCGTCACTGAGCCCGGCCGCCCAGTATGGTGACTCTCGTGCGGGTTGGGCCGGCGGACGAGCCCGAATTTCTCGTGGCCCAGGTCCGCGATCAGCCGGTCGACCACGCCGAGCACCTCGGGCGCCGAGCGGAAGCTGCGGTCCATCGACAGATCGAGGAAAGCGGGCGGCAGGCGTTCCAAATCGGCATCCAGCGCCGCCTCGCGCAGCGCGCCCGCCCGATCCTCGAAATGCGCCCGTGCCCGCTCGAACTGGCGCGGATCGGTGCCCTGGAAGCGGAAGATCGCCTGCTTGAAATCGCCGACGGTGAAGATCGTGCGGTGCCGCCCGCGCGCGCCCTCCCCGGCGAAAAACTCCTCGGTCAGCGCCTCGACGATCGCCCACTGGCTGCGATTGGTGTCCTGCGCCTCGTCGACGAGGATATGGTCGGTCGCCTGGTCGAGCTTGTAGCGCACCCAGTCGCCCATGCCAGGACGCGTCAGCAGATCCTCGGTCCAGCGGATGATATCGTCGAAGTCCGCAACCCCGGCCGCGCGCTTGGCACCGGCATAAGCCGCGGCGAACGCCTGGCCGGCGCGCAGCCCTGCCGCGAGCGCCGCGACCAGCGCGGCGACGCTGCGCATCGCGCGCAGACGCCGGCAGGCTTCGCCAAGCCGCCCCGCATGGTCCGCGTAATCGGGCGACACGCCGAGCAAGCCCTTCGCGGCCACGCGCATCTCGCCCGTCTTGGTGAGCACCAGCGCTGCCAGCGCCTCGATCGCCACCGCGCGCTCCGCAGGGCCGGAGCCACGCCACGCCGTGATCGCCTCGGCCGCCTTGATGCCGGTGGCCGTGCCCCAGGCCGCATTGGCCTCGGCAACCGCCGCGAGGCTCGCCATGTCAAAATCCGCATCGCCGCAGGCCGCCGCGATCGCCTCCTCGATGTCGCCCTCGGGCAAGTCGAAGGCAGCGCGCAGGCGCGCTTCGATCGTCTCGCGCGGCCCGAGAGCCGTCATCGCCGCCGCCTTGCGTCCGCAGGCGATCAGGAAGGCTTCCGCCCCCCCCTCGCCCAGCCGGCGGCTGAGCGCCTGGACGTCACGGATCAGCCCATCGTCGCCGTTCCGCTCGGCAGCCACGAGCAGCCCGGCCAGCGTTTCGCGCTCGAGAAGCTGCTGCTCGCGCCCTTCCAGCGGTCGGAATCCCGGCACCAGCCCCGCTTCGGCCGGAAACGAACCGAGCAGCGACTGCGCAAAGGCGTGGATCGTCTGGATGCGCAGCCCCCCGCCCGAGGCATCCAGCACCCTGGCGAACAATGTCCGCGCATTCTCCCGCGCCTCGGGGCCGGAGCTTTCGCCCAGCGCGAGCAACTCAAGACCGAGATCGACATCCTTGAGCCGCACCCAATGCGCGAGCCGGCGGTGGATGCGGTCGGCCATCTCCGCTGCTCCTGCCTTGGTGAAGGTGAGGCAGAGGATCGTCGCCGGATCGACGCCGGAAAGCAGGAGGCGCAGCACACGCGCCGTCAGCACATGCGTTTTGCCGGTGCCGGCCGATGCCGAGAGCGCTGCGTGATCAGCGGGACTGGAGGCGCGGAGCTGATCGCCCTCCAGAGGCTTCAGCCGGTCGAGACGGTGGGCCATGCAAAATCCTGTAATGCCCGCCCGCTATAAGGAGCGCAGCGCCGGGCGTCACGGCGCGTGCCATAGGATATTTCGTGCAACATGCCGTTGCCGGGTTGCAACAGTCTGTCATGGCCGCAAATATGCAAGCAATGCCGCATCACACGCCCCTCATAACCACGATCGTCGCTGCGCTCGTCGTGGCGTTCTTTCTGGGAGCGTTTGCGCAGAAGCTGCGGGTTTCACCCATCGCGGGCTATCTTGCCGCGGGCATCGTCGTCGGCCCGTTCACGCCGGGCTTCGTTGCCGACAGCGCGATCGCCAACGAGCTGGCCGAGATCGGCGTCATCCTCTTGATGTTCGGCGTCGGGCTGCACTTCTCGGTGCGCGATCTGATGTCGGTCAAGAATATCGCGGTCCCCGGCGCGATCGCACAGATCGCCACTGCGACGGCGATGGGCATGGGGCTTGGTTGGCTGATGGGCTGGAGCACCGCCGCCTCGCTGGTCTTCGGCCTCGCGCTGTCGGTCGCCAGCACGGTTGTGCTGCTGCGCGCGCTTCAGGCCCGCAATCTCGTACAGACCGAGCGCGGGCGGATCGCCGTCGGCTGGCTGATCGTCGAGGATATCGCGATGGTGCTGGCACTGGTGCTGCTGCCGGCCGTCGCCGGCGCGCTCGAAGGTCAGAGCGGACAAAGCACCGCGACGATCTTTACTGCGCTCGCGATCACGCTCGCCAAGGTCGTCGGCTTCATCGCGCTGATGTTGATCGTCGGGATGCGGCTCATCCCCAAGGCGCTACACTGGGTGGTGCATACGGGCTCGCGTGAGCTGTTCCGGCTCGCGGTGCTCGCCATCGCGCTCGGCGTCGCTGGCGGCGCGGCCTATTTCTTCGATGTCTCCTTCGCGCTCGGCGCCTTCTTCGCCGGCATGATCCTCGGCGAAACCAAACTTTCGAAGCGCGCGGCGGAAGAAACATTGCCGCTGCGCGACGCGTTCGCGGTGCTATTCTTCGTGTCGGTCGGGATGTTGTTCAACCCGGCGATCGTGACGGAGCAGCCGCTGCCGCTGATTGCGACGGTGATGATCATCGTGCTCGGCAAGTCGATCGCCGCCTACGGCATCGTTCGCGCCTTCGGTTATCCCAACGAGACGGCGCTCACCGTCTCCGCCAGCCTGGCGCAGATCGGGGAATTCTCCTTCATCCTGATCGGCCTTGGCTACGGCCTCGGCTTCCTCCCCGCCGAGGCGCGCGATCTCGTCCTTGCAGGCGCGATCTTTTCGATCTTCTTCAACCCGTTCATCTTCAGCTTGATCCTGCGCAACCGCAGTGAGCCCGTCCCCGATGCCGCAGCGCCCAAGGTGGGCCGCGATCGCGTGCCGGAGGGGACCAGCGGCCACGTCATACTCATCGGCTATGGCCGCGTCGGCCGGCTAATCGCGGCGGGGCTTCGCAAGACCAACCGCGAATTCGTCGTCATCGAGGACCAGACCGACGTCGCGCGCAAGGCCGACGAAGATGGCTCGACGGTGATCATGGGCAACGCCACAGACGCCAAGACGCTCGACCGGGCCGGGATCGACACGGCGAGCAAGTTGCTCATTGCAATCCCGGAAGGGTTCGAAGGCGGCGCGATATCACAGAAGGCCCGCATGGCCCGGCCCGACCTGGCCATCATTGCGCGCGCACACTCCGACGCGGAGGTGGAGCACCTCACCCGCCTCGGCGCGCAGCAGGTGGTGATGGGCGAGCGCGAGATCGCCGCGAAGATGCTCAACCTGTCGGCGCCGCTTCGCGGCCAGCAACCCGCCCCTGCCTAGGGCGTGCTGGTGATCCAGAGGCCGAGCGCGAGCCCCGCGAGCGACACCGCCACCGACGCCGCGACATAAAGCGTGGCGGCGGCCGTATCGCCCCGCTGCCACAGCAACACCGCATCCAGGCTGAACGCGGAAAATGTGGTGAACCCGCCGAGAAAGCCCGTCGCCAGCAGCAATCGGATCGGCTCGTCCTCGATGCCGCGGCCGACGAACCAGCCTGCGAGCAGGCCGAGCGCGACGCTGCCGATCACATTTACGGCGAAGGTGCCGACCGGCCAGGCGGGGCCGAACAATGCGATGGCGCCGCGCCCCACGATGTAACGCAACACCGCGCCCAGTCCGCCGCCGAAAAAGACGAGCAGGTAAGGCATTACTTCCCCACGAACAGGAACGCGACCGCGGCCATGATGCACGCAAATGCCGCGAAGTGCCGCCAGTGTAGCGGCTCGCCCAGATAAAGCACCATGAACCCGCCGAAGACGATCAGCGCGATCGCTTCCTGCGTGATCTTGAGCTGGCCAGGCGTCCAGCCGTTCAGATAGCCGATCCGATTGGCCGGCACCGCAAGACAATATTCCACAAAGGCGATTGTCCAGCTTATCAGGATGACGAGCAGGATCGGCTTCGCGTTGCCGCCCTTCAAATGCCAATACCAGGCGATCGTCATGAAGACGTTGGAGCCGATCAGCAGCAGGACGGTCGGCAAAGGCCCCTCCCCTTAGCGCCGATCAGCCGGCGATCGCGGCCTCGATCGCGGGCTGGATGGCATCGATCGTATAGGGTTTCGCCAACACCGGCACCGCCGCATGTTCGGCAGGCGGCGGATCGACATGGCCGCCCGTCGCGAGCACGAACGGCACGCCCGTCTCTGCGAGTTTGTCGGCGACCGGCCACACCTTCTCGCCCCCGCGGAGCTGGACGTCGACGATGGCGACATCGAACCCGCCCTGAGCGACGCGATCCAGCGCCTCCTCGACACTATCGACAGTGCCGACGATACGGTGGCCGAGCGAATCGAGGAAATCCTCGAGCATCATGGCAATCAGCGGCTCGTCTTCGACGATGAGGATGGAACGCGGTTCATACATTTCGCGCGCTTACGTTCATCCCGCCGGAATCGAAAGATTTTATTTTTGCGCGAGCGCATCGCGCGCGGCTTCGGCCAGGCGCTGGATGGAGAAAGGCTTGGAGAGGAAGGCGACACGCTCCAGATCGATCGACTTGCGTAGCTGCTCCTCGGCATAGCCGGAGATGAAGAGGATCGGCAGATCGGGATGCGATTTGCGCGCCTCACGGACCGTGGTCGGCCCATCCATCGTCGGCATCACGACGTCGGAAATCATGAGATCGATCTGGTCTCCGCGCGCGAGGATCTCCAGCGCAGCCTCTCCATTCTCGGCCGTGAAC
The DNA here is from genome assembly GCF_900177405.1 of Allosphingosinicella indica. Taxonomy (NCBI): domain Bacteria; kingdom Pseudomonadati; phylum Pseudomonadota; class Alphaproteobacteria; order Sphingomonadales; family Sphingomicrobiaceae; genus Allosphingosinicella; species Allosphingosinicella indica. The sequence goes on from NZ_LT840185.1 coordinate 2,759,915, forward strand.
ACCGTATAGCCGTGCCGCGTCAGCGCCCGCTCCGCGACCGCGCGGACCATCGCCTCGTCCTCGACCAGGAGGACGGTGCCGGTGCCCCACAATTCGCCCGCGCTTTCGGCACGTTTCACACGCGTCGGCGCCGGCTCGGCGCGGTTGACGGGGAGGTAGATGGTGAAGCTGGTCCCTACATCCTCCTCCGAATCGGCGAAGATGAAGCCACCCGATTGCTTGACGATGCCGTAGACGGTCGAGAGGCCGAGCCCGGTGCCCTTGCCGACTTCCTTGGTCGTGAAGAAGGGCTCGAAGATCTTGGGCAGCACGTTCGCCGGAATGCCGGTGCCGGTGTCGATCACCTTCAGCGCGGTATAGTCGCCGATCGGCAGGAACTCGTAGCCGAGCTTGCGCACCTCGTCCGACGGCATCGCATAGGTCTGGATGGTGAGCGTCCCGCCGCCCGGCATCGCGTCGCGCGCGTTGACGGCAAGGTTGACGACGACCTGCTCAAGCTGCCCGGGGTCAGCGCGAACCGATCCCAGGTTTCGACCGTGCTTCACCTGCAGCTGCACCGTCTCGCCCATCAGCCGCTTGAGCAGCGTCGAGACCTCGGAAATCACGTCCGGAAGCTGCAGCACCTGCGGGCGCAGCGTCTGCTGGCGGGAGAACGCGAGGAGCTGGCGCGTGAGCCCAGCGGCGCGGTTGGAGTTGGATCGGACCTGCTGAATGTCGTCATAATCGCTGTCGCCCGGCGTGTGGCGCATCAGCATGAGATCGCAGTGGCCGATGATCGCGGTCAGGATGTTGTTGAAATCATGCGCGACACCCCCGGCGAGCTGGCCGACCGCCTGCATCTTTGTCGCCTGCGCAACTTGGTGCTTGAGCTTGTCCTCCTCGCTCGAATCCTTCAGCGCCAGAATCACTGCCGCCTCACCGAGCCCCCGGACCCCGGCGATGGTGACCGGCACCGACTCCTCCGGACGCGCACGGAGCCGGAGCGATATGCTGCTTGAGGTTGCCGGTCCCCGCGCCAGACGGCGCACCGAATCCGAAAGCGCTGCCTTGTCGATATCGACGACGAGATCGCCGGGATAGGCGGGAAGCTCGTCGCGGGCGAGCCCCGCGGCGCGGCGGAACGCCTTGTTCATATAGACGAAGCGGCCATCCACATTGGCGAGCGCGAGACCCAGCGGCAGGAAATCGACCAGCGCGTTGACGCTGGCGCTCTCTTCCTTGCCGAGCCGCCCGAAACCGCCCGAGGGATCGTCGAGCATCACGAAGAAGCTCGGCGTCTCGACCGCATCGGTGAGCGGGATCTGGATGAGATGAAGAGGCGGCGCGGCACGCCCTTCCGATACGAAGCGCAGCCCGCCATCCTCGCCGCCGAACAGCATCTCGACCAGCGACTTGCCCGCAGCGTCGCCATCGACCTGCCCCGTCGCGCGCGCCGCAAACGCGGCGTTGGCGCCGATCACCCGCCCCTCGCCATCGACCAGCGCGGCCATCAGCCCGGCTTCGCCCAGCCGCCTTCCGCCTTCTCCGGTCACCAGCCGCCCTGCATCGCGGACGAGGTCGATGTCGTCGGCACGCGTGAAGCGCCAGAGTAGGTAGGAGCCGCCGAGACCGACGGGTTCGACGGTTACGTCCAAAGTCACGTCGCCGAAACGCAAACCGGGCAGTGTCGCCGATCCGTCGCGACGGGCGATGCCGGGCGCGTGGCTCATCAGCGCTTCGCCCGCACCCTCCGCGCTGATCGTCTGCGGCGCGGTATCGCCGCCGAACCAGCCGACGTAGCAATGGTTGGCGGCGATCATATCGCCCGCCGCGCCGGTAATGGCCACGCCCGCGCTGGAGGCATCGAGCGCCGCGCGCAGCAATGCGACGTCGATCCCGTCCGCCGCGTCCGCCTCGAAGATCAACGGGGCTGCGGAGCCCCGCGCAATGAGGATCGCGCCCGCGCCGACCAGACCCGCGAGGAACACGCATGCGATAAGCGGATCGCCGAGCACCCAGAAGACGAGCGCCGCCGACGCCACCGCGACAGCCAACGCGGCCGCGCCGGGCCAGCCACCCAGCCGGCCCCTCTGCCGCGGAGTCACGGAATCGAATGCTGCCGTCGCCATCACCCCACTGTGCGCGCGCTGCACAGCGGGTCAAGCGCGGCTTGGGCTACCAGATGTGCACGCGCTGGTCGGGGGCGAGATAGAGCTTCTGGCCCGGCTGCACGCCATAGGCCTTATACCATTGGTCGAAGTTGCGGACGACATAGGTGCGCTGCTTCGAGGGCGAGTGGGGATCGGTGATCAGCCGCTGGAGCAGATTGTCGTCGCGATAGTTGCGCCGCCAGACCTGCGCCCAGCCGAGATAGAAGCGCTGATCGCCGCTGAACCCATCGATCGCGGGCGCCGGCTTGCCACCGAGCGTCGCCTGATAGGCGTCATAGGCGATCGTCACGCCGGCGAGATCGCCGATATTTTCGCCCATCGTCAGCTTGCCGTTGACCGACTTGCCGGGGAACACCTCGTAACCGTCATACTGCGCGCCGAGCTTGTCGGTGAGCGCGTTGAAGCGCTGGACGTCGCCCGGCGTCCACCATTCCTTGAGCGATCCGGTCTCGTCATATTTCGATCCCTGGTCGTCGAAATGGTGGCTGATCTCGTGGCCGATCACCGCGCCGATCCCGCCATAATTGATCGCCGCGTCGGCATACGGATCGAAGAAAGGCGGCTGCAGGATCGCGGCCGGGAAAACGATCTCGTTCCACGCGAAATTGGCATAGGCGTTGATCGTCATCGGCGTCATGAACCATTCGGTCCGGTCGATCGGCTTGCCGAGCTTTCCAATACCGCGGGCATGTTCGAACTCGTTGGCGCGCATGACGTTGCCGAGCAGATCGTCGCGCTTGACCGTGAGCGCCGAATAATCACGCCACGTCTCGGGATAACCGATCTTGGGCGTGAAGGCGGCGAGCTTGGCGCGGGCGCGCGCCTTGGTCTCCGGCGCCATCCAGGCGAGGCCCTGGATGCGGCGGTCCATCGCGGCAATCACATTCTTGACCAGCGTGTCGGCCGCAGCTTTGGATTCGGGCGGGAAATAGCGTTCGACGTAGATCTTGCCGACTTCCTCGCCCATCGCGCCGGTGACGAGCGTCACGCCGCGTTTCCAGTCCGCCTGATTTTCCGGCGTTCCGTTGAGCGAGGTGCCGTGGAAGGCGAAATTCGCATCGACGAACGGCTGCGAGAGATAGGGCGCCATTTCGTCGATCGTATGGACCTTGGTGTAATCCTTGAGCACCGCGGCCGGCGTTTTCGCGATCAGCGCCGCCATGCCGGTGACGGCGGTCGGCTGGCGGACAAGGAACGCCGGCTGCTGCGCAACGCCGATTTCCTTCAGATAGCCGTCCCAGTTAAACGCTGGCGCGGCCTTTTTGAGCTCGGCCGCGGTCATCTTGTTATAGGTCTTGTCGGCATCGCGGCTGTCGACCTGCGTCCAGTGCAGGCGTGCGATCTCAGTCTCAAGGTCGAGCACCGCCTTGGCGCGCGCCTCGGCATTTTTCTCGCCGGCCAGCGCCATCAGTTTGACCATATAGCCGCGATACGCCTCGCGCTTCGAGACCAGGCCCGGATCCTCGCTAAGATAATAGTCGCGGTCGGGCAGCCCCAGCCCGCCCTGGAGGATCTGGAAGATCGGCGAGTCGGGGCTCTTGTCGTCCGAGTCGACGTAGGTACCGAACGGAAGATTGATCCCCTTGCGGCTGAGCTTGCCCATCACCGCGGTGAGCGCCGCGGGGGTGTCGGCGCCGTCGATTTCCTTCAGCGTGGGCTGCAGCGGCGCGATCCCCGCCTTGTTGACCGCCGCGCGGTCCATGAAGCTCGCGTAGAAATCGCCGCTCTTCGAGCCGGCCGCCTTCTGCTGTTCCTCGAGAATCTTGTGGGTCCGCTCGTTGGAAAGCTCCTCGAGCATGGTGAACATGCCGTAGTTGGAGCGGTCCGCCGGGATTGCGGTGTCCTTCGCCCACGTGCCATTGGCATAAGCGTAGAAATCATCGCCAGCGTTGACGCTGCGGTCCATGCCGGCAGCGTCGAACCCGAAATCGCCGATCGTCGGCTTGGCAGCGGCGGCAGGCGCCGCGGCGGGCGCCGGTGCATCCTGCGCGGCGGCGGAAACGGCATAACCGGCAACAGCCGTGGACGCCCACAGCAGAGCGATCAGGTAGCGCATGACATATCCTTGGTGCGATGTGGGGTATTAAGACACTATAGCGCCGAAGCGCCTGGGATCAATCGCGGATCTTGGCAGCCCATACGCGGCGGCGCCATTTGCGCCCCGTCCACCAGCGCCAGCCCCAGACCGAGCCGACATAGCCGATCACGGCGCTGATCGCGGCGATGATGAAGAGGCCGGTGACGAGCGATGGCGCCGCATCGGACGCCAGCCAGCGCAGCCATTCCTTGGCGCCGGCGCCGCTGTCGTATAGCCGCCAGAAGGAGGCGAGATCGGCGTGAAAGCCAAGCTTGTTGCCGATATAGATCGACGCGACCATGATGAACGGCGTCGTCGCCGGGTTCGATAGGAAGGTCATCGCTGCGGCGATCGGGATGTTGCCGCGGAACGGCACACAGAGCAGCGCCGCGCCGATGATCTGAAGCCCCGGGATCATCAGGAAGATGCCGATCAGGAGCCCGACGGCGACACCGCGCGGCACCGACCGGCGGGTGAAGCGCCACAGGTCGCTGCGCAGCACGCGATGCGCGACGGGCTTCAGCCAGCGGCTCTTGGCAAGCTCCTCGCGATCCGGCGTGTTCGCCGCGATCCAGCGGCCGATCCGCTCAACCACGCTCGCGCAGCAGGCGGCCCTGCTCCCTCTTCCAGTCCTTTTCCTTCTGATATTCGCGCTTGTCGGGCGCCTTGCGACCGCGGGCGAGCGCCAGCTCGACCTTGGCGCGGCCGCGGCCGTTGAAATAGACGGAAAGCGGCACCAGCGTCATGCCCTCGCGCGCGACGGCGCCGTGCAGCTTGGCGATTTCACGCTCGTGGAGCAGCAGTTTGCGGGGGCGCTTTGGCTCGTGATTGAAACGGTTGCCGTGGCTGAACTCGGGGATGTTGGCGTTGATCAGCCACACCTGCTCGTCTTTGACCTCGGCATAGCTCTCGGCGATCGATCCTTCGCCGGAGCGCAGCGACTTCACCTCGGTGCCGGTCAGCGCGATGCCCGCCTCATATTTGTCCTCGATCGCATAATCGAAGCGCGCGCGTCGGTTCTCGGCGACCACATTCTGCTTGTCGAACGTCTCGGGGCGCGGACGGGCCATCAGGTGAGCCCGGCGTGCGCCAGCGCCGCGTCGACGGCGCGACGGCTCGCTTCGCCGGCGGACGTCATGGGCAAGCGGAGAGCGGAGGGGAAATCTTTGCGCACGCGAGTGAGCGCATATTTGACCGGGCCGGGTGAAGCATCGGTGAACAGCGCCATGTGCAGCGGATAAAGAAGGTCCTGCAGCCGCAGCGCTTCGGCCCATTCGCCGCCGAGGCAGGCGTTCTGAAAATCGGCGCAGAGCCGCGGCGCGACGTTCGCGGTCACCGAGATGCAGCCAGCGCCGCCCATCGCCATGAAACCGAGTGCGGTGTCGTCATTCCCGGAAATCTGGATGAAGTCCGGCCCGCACGCGGCGCGGTGCGCGGTCACCCGGCCCAACATGCCGGTCGCGTCCTTGATGCCGACGATGTTGGGGAAGTCCTTCACGATCCGGCCCGCCGTCTCAACTTGGATGTCGGTTACCGTGCGCGCCGGCACGTTGTAGAGGAGGACCGGCAGCGCGCTCGCCTGCGCGACGGCCTCGAAGTGGCGGTAGATGCCCTCCTGATTGGGACGGTTGTAATAAGGTGGCACGAGCAAGACCGCATCGGCGCCGACTTCGGCAGCCTTTTTGACATTGGCGACCGCGACCCGCGTGTCGTTCGATCCGCAGCCGGCGATGACCGGCACCCGCCCCTTCGCCTGATCGACGCAGGCGGCGACGACCGCGAAATGCTCCTCGAAGCTCAGCGTTGATGCTTCGCCAGTGGTGCCGCACGAGACGAGCCCATGGGTTCCCTCGGCGATCTGCCATTCGACGAAATCGCGATAGACGCCCTCGTCGAACGCCTCGTCGCGAAAAGGAGTCACCAGAGCCGGGATCGACCCGCGAAACATCACTATCTCCTTCACCTGCCGGAGCGATCCGTTCATAAACAACCGCTAAGACGGGCGGTTCGGGGATCGTTCAGCGTCTGATAAGGAGGGGGACCACATTCTGTCCAGCATGCAGACAAGGATCGCGACGCTCGCCCTCACCGCCGTTTCCGCCGCAGCGGTGGCCGCCACGGTCAACCCCCAGCCCCCGGTTCGCCTCGCGCAATACGCGCCGGGTCAGCAGCAGGCGCAGCCGCCGGCCTATCAGCAACAACAACCACAGCAGCAATATCAGCAGCGCATCCAGCCGACCGCGAACGTCAGCCAGGCGATCGCGCAGTGGAACAGCCTGCGTCAAAGCGACAGCTATCCCTTCTCGTCCTATTCCGCGTTCCTGACCCGCTATCGCGGCTGGCCGGGCGAAACGGCGATGCGCCGCACCGCCGAGCGCGCGATCAATCTCGATTCCGGCACGTCGCCGAGCGATGTGGTCGCCTTCTTCCGCGTCCATCCGCCGCTCACCAACACCGGCTTCGCGCGCCAGGCGTTTGCGCTCCAGGCGCTCGGCCGCACGCAGGAAGCGCGCGAGGCGGCCCGCTCGGCATGGCGCGGCGGCCTCTTGCCGCGCCCCGACGAGGACCGGCTGCTCGCGCAATTCGGATCGACCTTCGATCAGCGCGACCATGACGCGCGGCTGGAGATGCTGCTCGACAACAATGACGTCGCGAGCGCGCAGCGCGTGCTGCCGATGGCCTCCGCGGGCCGCCGCCAGATTTACGATACCCGCATCGCACTCCAGACGCGGATGCCCGACGCCGAATCGCGCGTCGCCGCGCTGGGCCGCGCCGCCGAGCAGGAAGCCGGCGTCCTCAAGGACCGGGCTAATTATCTGCGCAACACCAACCAGAGCGCGGCGGCGCGGCTGACGCTGGCGCGATCGCGCACGCTCGTCACCCGTCCCGCGGACGCCGACAAATGGTATGACACTTTGCTGACGATGGCGCGGGCGGCGGCGGCGGATCGCAACTGGATGACCGCCTATCAGATCGCCGCGCAGGTCGACGACGCCTATCCGGCGGGCACCGACGTCAGCGCCAAATCCTATGGCGAGCGCGACAAATATACGAGCATCGCCTGGCTCGGCGGAACTTCGGCGCTGCTGAAGCTCAACCGCCCCGCAGATGCTGTGGTGCTGTTCGAGAAATATGCGAACGCGGCCCGCTCGCCGCAGACGCAGACCAAGGGCTTCTACTGGGCCGGGCGCGCCGCGCAGCAGGCGGGGCAAACCGAGCGCGCACAGCAATTGTTCAACCGGGCGGCGCGTTTCAACGATCAATTCTACGGCCAGCTCGCGCTCGAGCGGCTCGATCGCCGCGTCGCACCGCCGCCCGCCGCTGCCGTCACGCCCAGCCCGTCGGCGCGCCAGCGCTTCGCACAGCGCGATCTCGTCGCCGCCACACAGCTTCTCGGGCAGATGGGCCAGCATACAGATCAGTCGCTGTTCGTCCGCGCTCTCTCCGAACAGATCGAGAGCGACGAGGAACGGCAGGTCGCGAGCGAGTTCGGGCGGCAGATCGGCCGCCCCGATCTCGGCGTCTGGATCGCCCGCAACGCGCGCACCAGCGGCGACAGCTTCTACGCCCGCGACAGCTTTCCCGAAGTGCCGGTGCCGCCAGCCTATTCGAGCCAGTGGACGCTCAACCACGCGATCATGCGGCAGGAAAGCTCGTTCGATCGCGCCGCGGTCAGCTCGGCCAGCGCGCGCGGCATGATGCAGCTCATGCCCGGTACCGCGCGCGAGACGGCGGGCAAGCTCGGCATGTCCTACGATCTCGGCCGGCTGATCAGCGATCCGCAGTACAATATCATGCTCGGCAGCCATTATTTTCAGGGGCTGCTGCAGCGCTACGGCAATTATGCACCGCTCGCGATCGCTGCTTACAATGCGGGGCCGGGCAACGTGAACAAATGGCTCGCCGCCAATGGCGATCCGCGGCTGCCGAGCGTCGACGTGATCCAGTGGATCGAGGACATCCCCTTCTTCGAGACGCGCAACTATGTGCAGCGCGTGCTGGAAAATGCGGTGGTCTATGATGCGATGCACCCCGATCGCGCACGCTCGCCCGATCGCCACCGCCTGTCCTGGTATCTCGGCAAGACCAGCCGCCCGGGCTGACGCGCGGCATGGGGGACCGCCCGAACTACATCACCCCAGCGGGGTATAAGGCGCTGCGTGTCGAATATGACGCGCTCTACGGCGACGAGCGGCCAAAGCTGCTCGAAACGATTGCCTGGGCGGCAGGCAACGGCGACCGGTCTGAGAACGGCGACTATATTTACGGCCGCAAGCGGCTCCGCGAAATCGACCGGCGGATTAATTTTCTGTCGAAGCGGATGGAGAAGGCGCAGGTCGTCGATCCCGCCGCGCAGCCGGACAAGGCGCGCGTCTATTTCGGCGCGACCGTGACACTGGCCGACGAGGAGGATTGCGAACGCGTCATCACCATCGTCGGGGAGGACGAGATGGACGCGGGCGCGGGCCGGGTGAGCTGGTCGTCGCCGATCGCGCGGGCGGTGCGCGGCGCCGCGATCGGCGATGTCAGAAGCGTGCCGCTGCCCGCAGGGAGCTGCGAATATGAAGTTGTCGCGATCGCCTATCCTGAGGCTTGAAGCGCCTACCAGTAATCCTGGTCGCGCGCGGCCTGCACCAGCGCGACACGGATTTCCTCGTCGGTGAGGCGCAAGTCGGCATCGGTATCGGCATAGCGCCGGAACCAGACGTTTGCGCGATCGGCCGTGCCGACACCGATCCGGCCGTTCGCCGCGCCGCTGAACCCGGCCGCGACGATCGTGCGCCCCTCTTCGGTATCGGCCAGCCACGGATCGAGAAGGTCGGCGCCCCGTCCGGCGAAGCGGTCGCCGAGATAGGAATATTCGCCGTAGCGCATCCCTTCCTCGCCATAGGGGTCGTGCGCGTAGCCGTAATCGCCCCGATAGGCGCAGGCGGCGGTGACGCCGGCGGCAAGCACGACGAACGCGATCAACGGTAAGCGCATGAGGTCCCCCCTCCCCTTCGGTCTCGGAGGGAGATTAACCGTGTTCCGGCGAAATAGTTGCCTCGTTCCAGGGCAGCGATGCCGCTGTCCTATTCCGGTGCAACCGTCTTGGCGGGGTCGGCGGCCTTGGTGCCGCTCGGTGGGACGAGGCGGATGTGGAGCTCGCGAAGCTGCTTCATGCTCACTTCGCCCGGCGCGCCCATCATCAGATCCTCGGCCTTCTGGTTCATCGGGAAGAGGACGACCTCGCGGATGTTGGGCTCGCCGGCCAGCAGCATCACGATGCGGTCGATGCCCGGCGCCGATCCGCCATGCGGCGGCGCGCCGAACTTGAAGGCGTTGATCATGCCCGAGAAATTGGTGTCGACGTCGTCCCTGGAATAGCCGGCAATCTCGAACGCCTTGTACATGATGTCGGGCCGGTGGTTCCGGATCGCGCCCGACGACAGCTCCACGCCGTTGCAGACGATGTCATACTGGAAAGCGAGGATGTCGAGCGGGTCCTTCGTCTCCAGCGCCTCCAGCTCGCCCTGCGGCATCGAGAAGGGGTTGTGGCTGAAATCGATCTTCTTCGCTTCCTCGTCATATTCGAACATCGGGAAATCGACGACCCAGCAGAAATCGAACCGCCCCTCATCAATCAACCCGAGCTGTTCGCCGACGCGGGTGCGCGCCGCGCCCGCGAGCTTCACCGCCTGCGCTTCCTTGCCTGCCGCGAAGAAGATGCCGTCGTCGGGGCCGAGGCCGAGCGCATCGACCAGCTTCCGGGTCGCATCCTCGCCGTGGTTCTTGGCGATGGGGCCGCCGAGCTCGCCGCCCTTCTGGGTAATGTAGCCAAGGCCGGCATGGCCTTCGCCCCGCGCCCAATCGTTCATGTCGTCGAAGAACTTGCGGCTCTTGTCGGCGGTGCCCGGCGCCGGAATGGCGCGAACGACGTTGCCGCCCTCCACCATCCGCGCGAACAGGCCGAAGCCCGAACCGGCGAAATGGCCGGTCACGTCGGTGATGAGGATGGGATTGCGCAGGTCCGGCTTGTCGGAGCCGTATTTGAGCATCGCTTCCTTGTAGGGAATGCGCGGGAACTGGCCCGCGGGCGTGACGCTCCGGCCGTCGGCAAATTCCTCGAACACGCCGGCGAGCACCGGCTCCAGCGCCGCGAACACGTCGTCCTGCGTCACATAGCTCATCTCGAGATCGAGCTGGTAGAATTCACCCGGGCTGCGGTCGGCGCGTGCATCCTCGTCGCGGAAGCAGGGCGCGATCTGGAAATAGCGATCGAAGCCGGCGACCATGATGAGCTGCTTGAACATCTGCGGCGCCTGCGGAAGCGCGTAGAATTTGCCGGGATGAACGCGGCTCGGCACCAGATAGTCGCGGGCACCTTCGGGGCTCGACGCGGTCAGGATCGGCGTCTGGAACTCGGTGAAGCCCTGATCGACCATGCGGCGGCGGATCGACGAGATCACCTGGCTGCGCAGCACGATGTTGCGGTGGATGCGGTCGCGGCGAAGATCGAGATAGCGATAACGCAGGCGGATATCCTCGGGATAATCGGCCTCGCCCGCCACCGGCAGCGGCAGCTCTTCGGCAGCGGATTGCACGGTGACTTCGCTTGCCACCACTTCGATTTCGCCGGTCGCGAGATTGGCGTTGGAAGCCTCTCCGCCGCGCGCCACCACTTCGCCGGTGATCGTGACCACCGATTCCGCGCGCAGCCGATCGAGCGTCGCCAGCGCTTCGCTTCCCGCCTTGCCGACGATCTGGGTGAGGCCGTAATGATCGCGCAGGTCCACGAACAGTACGCCGCCATGATCGCGCTTGCGGTGGATCCAGCCCGACAGACGGACCGTCGATCCGACGTCGGAGGCGCGGAGCTGGCCGCAAGTGTGGCTGCGATAGGCGTGCATGATGATCGGCTTTCCGGCTTTGGCGAACCTGTGGGAATTGCGGCGTCGCTTCACCGGCAAGCCCGCCTTTGTCAAGGGAGCAGCCCGGGGCTATGGACCGCGCCATGCAGATCCATCCTCTCATCACCGACAGCGAATCGCTGCTGAAATTGTGCGAAAGGCTCGCCGCCGGCCCGTTCGTCGCCGTCGACACCGAGTTCATGCGCGAGAACACCTATTGGCCGGACCTGTGCTTGGTGCAGATCGGCAATGAGGCGGAAGCAGCCGCGATCGACCCCAAGGCGGACGGGCTCGATCTTGCGCCGCTGCTCAACCTTCTCGTCAACAACGAGGATGTGCTGAAGGTCTTCCATGCCGGTGGGCAGGATATCGAAATCATCTACAATCTCACCGGCGCGACGCCGCACCCGCTGTTCGACACGCAGATCGCGGCGATGGCGCTCGGGCTCGGCGAGCAGATCGGCTATTCCAATCTGGTCGAGAGCCTGCTGGGCCATAATATCGACAAGGGCGCGCGCTTCACCGACTGGGCGCGGCGCCCGCTCGATGCGCGGCAGATCGATTATGCGATCGGCGACGTCACCCATCTCGCGACGCTCTTCCCCAAGATGCTCGGCAAGCTGCGCAAGACCGGCCGCGGCGCCTGGCTCGATCAGGAGATGGAGCGTCTGGCGGACCCGTCCAATTACGCCAACGATCCCGCGCAGGCGTGGAAGCGCGTCCGCTTCCCGAGCCGCAAGCCCGAAGCGCTCGGCATCCTGAAGGCGCTCGCCGCCTGGCGGGAGATCGAGGCGCGGTCAAAGAATCTGCCGCGCGGCCGCATCATGAAGGACGAGACGCTGGCGGACGTTGCGGCACACCCGCCGTCGAACCAGGAATCGCTCGGCCGCGTGCGCGGTCTGTCGGCGGCGTGGAAGACCAACGACATCGGCGCGCGGATGATGGACGCGCTCGCTGCGGCGCATCCCCTGCCCGCGTCCGAAATGCCCGCGCGGGAGGATCGCGCACCTGGCCTCGGCAAGGAAGGCGCGCTGGTCGCTGATCTCCTCAAACTGCTGCTCAAGATCCGCGCCCGCGAATCGAACGTCGCCGCGCGGCTCATCGCGCGATCGGAGGAACTGGAGATGCTGGCGGCGGGGCGGCGCGACGGGCTGTCGATCCTGCAAGGCTGGCGGTTCGACGAATTCGGCCGCGATGCGTTGGACCTCGTCGAGGGCCGCCTCGCCTTCGCGGTGATGGGCGGCAAGCTCAAGATGACGCGCACGGAGAGCGAATGATGAAGGCGATGATCCCCCTCGCCGCGCTCGCGGCATCAGCTTGCACCACGGCCGGAGCGGAGGCCGACACGCCGCCGATGCCATCGGGCGAATGCAAGGCGGAAGCCGCGGCTACCCTGGTAGGCCAAGCCGCGAGCCCCGAACTCGGGGCCGATGCGTTGCGGCTGACCGGCGCGAAAGGCTTGCGCTGGATCCGGCCCGGCGATGCGGTGACAATGGACTATCGATCCGACCGGCTGAACGTGAAGCTGGACGACAGCGGCAAGGTCGAAAGCTTCAACTGCGGCTGACCGTCAGCGCGGCCCCGCTTCGAAGCCGATGCCGAGCGCCCCTGCCAGCGTCTTGAGGCGCCGCATCACCGGCTCGCCGAGGATCGCGAGATCGGCGCGCGCAACTTCCAGCCGAAGCGTGTCGTCCTCAACCTTGAGGCGGGAGCGGCGGAGACTTTCGGCAACGCCGCCGCTGAGGCGGTGCGCGAGCCGCATCGCCAGCCCCCATTGCGCGGCGCGGTCGAGCGCTTCCGAGCTGCACAGCGGCGCGAACGGCAGGCCTTCGAACGCCTTGCCGCCGCCGAAATTGGTAAACAGCGCCTGCGCCAGCATCACGCGGCCCGGGATGTCGACGCCGACCCAATTGCCGTGCAACGCGATCTCCATGCCGCGCTCGGCCCGGAAATCGGGGTGCGCGGCCCAGGCGACGTCGCTCAGCAGACAGGCGGCAAGGCGGAGACGCGCCATTTCGGGCGGATCGTCGAACACCGGCGCGATCCAGCGATCGATCAGCGCGCCATGCTCGGCGAAGCGGCCGAGACCGCGCCCCGCCTGCCGCACCGCCTCGATCAACGGATCGCGGGCGCGGACGCGTGAACCGAGCGCGTCGTAGAGCAGACCTTCGCGGATGCCGTAAGCGGAGACGATCAGCTCGCTCGGTCTCAACGTCTGGCAGAGCGCGTCGAGCAGCAGGTTGGCGGTCGGCAGCGTGCTCCGGCGGGACGACGAGACCATCGCGAGCTTCTCGCCGCCATCGATCAGCGCCGCGATGTCGCGCCCCAGGTCGGCGGGCCGATCGGGCGGCATCCGATGATGATGCGTGATCGGCAGCGGATGCCCCTCGAGCGCCATGTCGAGATGCGCCAGTGCGCGCCACGATCCCCCGACGAGGTAGAGCGGTCGGCCCTTGCCGGCGCGTTTGGCGAAATCGGCCTTGTCGATCGCGCGACGGGCGTGGCGCTGCAATATATCGGGGCCTTGCTCGAACAGCGGCTCGGTGCGGAGCACGCCGAGCGGTAGCGAAACGCTGTCGCCGACCTCGCCGCCCGCGACCTCGACCAGTTCGAGGCTGCCGCCGCCGAGATCGGCGACGATGCCGTCCGCCTCCGGAATGGCGGACAGGACGCCGAGCCCGGCCATCATCCCCTCCTGCTCGCCCGACAGCACTTCGGGGTCGAAACCGGTGGCCTTGATCGCTTTGAGGAAAGCGCGGCCGTTGGCGGCATCGCGCACCGCCGCGGTCGCAACGACGCGGACACGGCCGACGCCCATCTGGCGGGTGAGGATGCGGAAGCGCTCGAGCGCTGCCAGAGCACGCGCTTGCGCCTCGTCAGGAAGCTCGCCGCTCTCGCCGAGATCGCGGCCGAGGCCCGCCATGATCTTTTCGTTGAACAGCACGAGCGGCGCCCGCGTGGCGGCGGCGTAGACGACCAGGCGCACCGAGTTCGACCCGATGTCGATAATCGCGACCGGCTTCAATCGAGGCATCGGCTAGTGGCCCGGCACGCTGCGAAGGCGAAGCTTGGGCACCGACTTACGGCCACTACCGAGCGCCGCACCGCGACCGGATAGCGACGGGTTGGTCATGAAATAATGGTGAAGATTGAAGGGCCTCGAGCCGCCAGCGTCCAAGCGGTGATAAGTACCAGAGGGATCGAGCACCCAGCTCTGCTCATTGTCGATGAGGTTGGCGACCATCACCTGATCGAGCACCTGCTGATGTACCGTGGGGTTCTCCAGTCGCAGCATGAACTCCACTCGCCGGTCGAAATTGCGCGGCATCCAGTCGGCGGAACTGATATAGACCAGCGCGTCCCGCCCGGGCAGGGCGGCGCCATTCCCGAAGCACCAGATGCGGCTGTGTTCCAGGAACCGGCCGACGATCGACTTCACCCGGATATTTTCGGACAGGCCGGCGACTCCGGGTCGGAGGCAGCAGATGCCGCGGATGACGAGATCTATCGAAACGCCCGCGGCGCTCGCTTCGTAGAGCTTGTCGATGATATCGGGATCGACCAGCGCGTTCATCTTCGCCCAGAGCGACGCCGGGCGCCCCGCGCGGGCATGATCGATTTCCGCATCGACGAGGCGGCACAGTTCGCGCCGCAGGTTGCGCGGCGAAAGGGTCAGCAGTTCCAGTCCGCGCGGCTCGACATAGCCGGTGATGTAATTGAAGAGCTGCCCGACATCGCGCCCAACACGCGCGTCGGCGGTGAAGTAACTGAGATCGGTATAGATGCGCGCCGTCACCGGGTGGTAATTGCCGGTGCCGAGGTGGCAGTAGGTGCGATAGACCTTGTCCTCGCGCCGGATGACCATCGAAGCCTTGGCGTGCGTCTTGAAGTCGATGAAGCCGTAGACGACCTGGACGCCCGCGCGCTCCAGCGCATTGGCCCAGAACAGATTCTGTTCCTCGTCGAATCGCGCCTTCAGTTCGACCACGGCAGTCACCGACTTGCCGGCTTCGGCGGCGTCGATCAGCGCACGGATGATCGCGGACTGCTTGCCGGCACGATAGAGCGTCTGCTTGATCGCGACGACGTCGGGATCTTCCGCCGCCTGGCGCAGGAAGGCCACCACCGCATCGAATGTCTCATAGGGGTGGTGGATGACAATGTCCTTGGAGCGGATCGCCGCGAAGCAATCGCCGCCATATTCGCGGATTCGCTCGGGAAAACGCGGCGTGAAGCTGGGGAACTTCAGGTCGGCGCGGTTCTCCTCGACGATGAGGCCGAGGTCGGCGATGCCGAGGAAGCCGGTCGAGACGGAGACCAGCGCGTCGCCGGCATTGAGCCCGTCGCGCACCAGCTCTTCCAGTTCGGCCGGCATTCCGTCTTCCAGCTTCAGTCTGATGACGCGGCCGCGGCGGCGGCGCTTGATCGCGGTCTGATAGTAGCGGACGAGGTCCTCCGCCTCCTCCTCGATCTCGATGTCGCTGTCGCGGATGATGCGAAAAGAACCCCCGTCGACATAGTCGTAGCCGGGGAATAGCGTCGCGATCTGGCGGCGGATCAGCGTCTCGATCGCAATATAACGCGCACCCTCCCCTGGCAAACGGATGAACCGAGGCAGCGAGTTCGGCAGCATCACCAGCTCGCGGATGGGCTCGCCGTCGGACTGGCGCTTGAGATCGAAGATCAGCGACAGCGCCTTGTTGTAGACGAAGGGAAACGGGTGCGCCGGGTCGATCGCCTGCGGGGTCAGCACCGGAAGGATCTGCTCGCGGAAATGATCGTCGAGCCAAGCTGAGCATTCGGGGTCGATAGGCTCCATACCGATGACCGAGATGCCCGCCGCATCGAGCTCGGCGCGCAGGCTCTCCCACGCGCGTTGCTGGCGGTCGGCGAGCGCCTCGACCGCCTCGGCGATCGCCGCCAGCGCATCGGACGCGCTCATCCCGTCTGCGGATTTCTCCTCGACCCCGCGAAGCTGCTGGCCCTTGAGCCCGGCGACGCGGACCATGAAGAATTCGTCGAGATTGTTGCCGGAGATGGAGAGGAAACGCAGCCGCTCAAGCAGCGGATGGGCGGTGTTGCCAGCTTCCTCCAGCACCCGCTGGTTAAAGGCGAGCCAGCTCAGCTCCCGGTTGAAATAGCGCGGCGCGGGCTGCGCGGCAGGCGTGTCCTCCACCGTCTTGCTCGATCCGGCAACCATGTTCGCTCCTCAGGCCCGCTGCTGAGCGCGGCGGATCAGCCCCGCCTCGCCGAGCGCGCGGCGCGCCATTGGCACCGTCATCGACCTATGTTGCAGAAGCATGACACGGTCCAGCACATCGACCACCTGCTGGATCGCGACATAGCTGCGCTCGATGCGGGGAACCAGATAATCCGCCAGTTCGGCAGGTGCCGCGATGCCGCGATCGCCGAGCAGCTTGACGATGAGCTGGCCGATCAGCGCATCGTCCGGCGCCTCGATGCGGATATGCGGCGTCGCCGCCAGCCGCGAGCGCAGATCGGGGAGCGCGACCTCCCACGCCGGCGGTGGCGCGCGGGCGATGATGAGCAGCGGCCGGCGCCGTTCCTGCGCATCGTTCCAGGCGTGAAACAGCGCTTCTTCGTCATGGTCCTCAGCGTCGTCGAACAGGCGCCCGCCGGTTTTGCGGACGAAGATGCGGCCAAGAAGGCTGCGGCCCGATTTGCGCGGGCCGGTCAACAGCGTCGCCATAACCGGCCAGACCGACCAGCGGCGGAAGTGATCGAAGGCGGCGCGGTTGCTGTCCGAGATCAGGAAGTCCGCATCGCCGTCCGCCACTGGCCAGTCGAGCGGCAGGGCGATCTGGCCCATCGCGTTACTGACCCGGCCGCGAGATGGTAAGCGTGCTGCCCGACCCCGAGACGTTCCACCCCTGCGATTGCAGCGCAGCGGCCAGCGCAGCGCCTTCGCCGGCATAGGTGACGCGCATTACCGAGGTTCCGCCCAGCGCGAGGCTGGTCGTGATCGCCGAGGTGACGCCGGGGACGCGGCTTACTGAGAGTTCGGCCTGGCTCACTGCCGCCGCATTGGGCGTGGTGACCTGGATTGTGAAACTCGTCGCAGCGCCGACCGGCACCGGCGCAGTCGACTGGACCAACGGCGGTGGCGCTGCCGCCGCTTCGGCCGCAGCGTTGGCGGCCTCGATCTGCGCAGCGAGCGCCGCCGCAGGGTCGGGATTGCCGCCCAGCAAGGTCGAATCGACCTTGAGGAAGCCGGCGTTGAGCGCACGCGTATAGGCCGCATCGAGCCGCCGGACGCCCTCGTCCATCATCCGCGGGATCGCGGCGCTGCTGGCGGCGCGCAGCGTGAAACGATCGAGCACAACGCCATCCGGCCCGAAGCGAGCAACGAAATTTCCGATCGCCGGGCCGCCGGGATAGGAGCGGAGAAGCTGCACTTCAGGGATCACCACCCCCGAAGCGCCATATTGATCGAGCAGCATCCGCCACCAGGTCCGGCCGGGGCGATGCGTTTCAGCGGCATTGAGCAGAAGCGGATCGACCCCCGCCCCGGTCGGCCGGACATAATCGATCGCGCTGCCGCCGGTGCGGAACCGCGCCCATGCCCGCTGCCACTCGGTGCGCGACTCGAAGCTCTGCAGCGTCGATCCGGTGAGCATCACGGGGATGGTCAGCATCGGCGCGGAGCGGCGGACGATCCCGCCGACGCCCAGCATCTCGCCCGCGCGGCCGCGATCGAAGAGCACGCCCAGCCGCGCGACGTAGCGCGTGGGGCCGATCTGCTCTTCCTCGATCACGATACCGGTGACGAGGCCGTCGAGCGTCGATCCGGGCAGCGTCGGCGCTTCGCTCAGCGGGCGGCCGGTGGTGCGCGCCCAAAGGGCTTTGAAGCCCTTCGACTGCGCCTCGCGCCAACCGGCGAGCCGCGCCTCTTCGCTGCTCTTGCCGGAGGTATCGACCTCCACGCCCGTCACCTCCAGCGTCGAGGCGCTGTCGACCGGCGGCACGCCGCGATCGGCGCCTTCAAGCTGCGCCTCGACGGCACGCACGCCGACGAAGGCGAGCGCGACGAGCAGCAGCGAGACGAGGAGCGGGCGGGAAAGACGCGTCACGAGGCGCCTTTTGGCGAGTTGGGCGTGGAAATCCAAGCCCCATGCGGCTAGGCGCGGCAAGATGAGCGACACCGACAAGACTTCCGAAGCCTATACCTATGCCAAGGCTGGCGTTTCGATCGCCGCCGGCAATGCGCTGGTGAAGGCGATCGGCCCGCTGGCGAAATCGACCGCACGGCCGGGCGCCGATGCCTCGCTCGGCGGATTCGGCGGGTTCTTCGACCTCAAAGCGGCAGGCTATAGCGATCCGCTGCTGGTCGCCGCGAACGACGGCGTCGGCACCAAGCTCAAGCTCGCGATCGAAAGCGGCCATCACGACGGCGTCGGCATCGATCTTGTCGCGATGTGCGCCAACGATCTCATCGTGCAGGGCGCCGAGCCGCTTTTCTTCCTCGACTATTTCGCCACCGGGCGGCTCGACAACGCCATCGCCGAGCGGGTGATCGCGGGGATCGCCGAAGGCTGCCGCATTGCGGGTTGCGCGCTGATTGGCGGCGAGACCGCCGAAATGCCGGGCATGTATGCCGATGGCGATTATGATCTCGCGGGCTTCTGCGTCGGCGCGGTCGAACGCGGCGAAGCGCTGACCGGCGGCAAGGTCACCGACGGCGACGTCATCCTCGGCCTCGCCTCGTCGGGCGTCCATTCGAACGGCTATTCGCTCGTTCGCCGCCTCGCTGCCGACAAGGGCTGGAAGCTCGACCGCCCTGCCCTCTTCGACAACGAGACTTTGCTGATCGACGCGCTGATGGCGCCGACCCGCATCTACGTGAAGCCGCTGCTGCCCCTGATCCGCGCCGGCCGCATCCATGCGCTGGCGCACATCACCGGCGGCGGCCTTCTCGAGAATATTCCCCGCGTCCTGCCGGACGGTCTTCGCGCGCATGTCGACGCCGGCGCTTGGGAGCAGCCGCGGCTGATGGCTTTCCTCCAGGCGCAGGGCAACATCGAGCCCGAGGAGATGGCGCGCACCTTCAACTGCGGCATCGGTATGGCGCTGGTCGTCCCGGCTGGCGAGGCGGATGCGATGATCCGCGATCTCGAGGCCGCGGGCGAAACCGCCTTCGCTATCGGCCGCGTCGCGGCGGGCACCAAAGGCTGCACCGTCACGGGATCAGACGGAACCTGGAGCGCGCGCGTGGCGTGGACCGCCGGGCATGACGGCTGAGCGCGTCCGCGTCGGCGTGCTCCTCTCCGGCCGCGGCACCAATCTCGCCGCGCTGGTCGAACATCGCCGTCGCGACCCTGATCGCGCGTACGACATCGTAGCGGTCGCCTCGAACGTCCCCGAGGCGCGCGGGCTGGTGCTGGCCAAGCGTTACGGCATCCCCACATGGGCGCAGAGCCACAAGGGGCTCGAGCGCGCGGCCTTCGACGATCTGGTCGATGCCGAGCTGCGCGCTCGCGAGGTGGAGGTGGTGGCGCTGGCGGGCTATATGCGGCTGCTGTCGCCGGAGTTCATCCGCAAGTGGGAGGGCCGCATCCTCAACATCCATCCCTCGCTGCTGCCGCTCCACAAGGGGCTCGACACGCACCGGCGCGCGCTGATGGCGGGAGATCTGGAGGCGGGTTGCTCGGTCCACGTTGTCACCGAGGACCTTGATGACGGTCCGGTCGTCGCGCAGGCCCGCGTCCGCATTGCCGCCCGCGACGATGCCGATTCGCTCGGCGCGCGTGTGCTGGCCGAAGAGCATAAGCTCTATCCCGAGGCGCTCAACGCGTTCTGCCGCGCTTTCATCGGGCGACCCCCAGAATGAGCGCAACGCTCGATCAGGTCCGCGCGATCTGTTTGGCGCTGCCGGAAAGCGCCGAGAAGATTTCGCACGGCATCCCGGCCTTTTCGGTCGCCGGCAAGATGTTCGCCTATTTCCGCGACGATCATCACGGCGATGGGAAGACGGTGGTGTGCGTCAAGACCAGCGGACGCGAAGAGCAGGATCTGCTGATCGAGGCGGACCCCGATCTCTATAGCTGGCCGGCCTATATCGGCCCCTCCGGCTGGATCGCGATCAACATCGCGCCTGAGAACACCGACTGGGATCATGTCGGCGACCGTATCGCGCAGAGTTGGGAGTTGGCCGCGCCGCGACGGCTGCTGGAAGCGGGCGGGCGTTGAGCGAGACCCCAAAAACGCCCGAGGAGAAGCGCGAGGCGGCCGCAATCCGCCGCCGCTGGATAACGCTGGGCGAATTGCTGGCGGTGGCCGCGGTGGTCATATCCGCGCTCACTTTCTGGAACAGTTATTCGGAGCGGCGATCGAGCGATGCGACGCGCGCCGCCGAAGCCGAAGAGCGCGCCGCTGCCAAGGCGAGGGATGCCGAGCGCAATCGCCGGATCACGCTGCGCGCGGCCATCGCGGAGGACGGCCGCACGCTGACGGTCGCGCCGGTGGATGAAGATCAGGCCGTCCAGAGCCTGGCCATCGCCTTTCCCAAGGATCTCCGCGCCGCACCCATCGACGCGGTAATCGAACCGCGGATCGAGTCGCGCTGGCTGCGTGACGCGGCCCGTGCGGCGCGCCGCCTGTCGGGCCGCGAGAACCAGCCGGGAGACCGCCGCCTGCCGGTGGCGATCACCACTCGCTTCATCACCGACGGCGAGACCTTCACCGACGTGACGCTCTACGACATCGGCTACCGGATCGACGGTAGCCTGTTGGGCGGCACCGAGGTCACGCTGCGCGGCCTATCCCAACTGGAACGGGCCCGGGCGTCAAACGCCCAGGCCCGTCTCGATGCGATCTGGCAATCGCGGCGCTCCTCACGCCGCTGACCGCCGGTCAGCCGACGATTTCTTCCGGCTTGAAGAAATAGTCGATCTCGATCTTCGCATTCTCGTCGCTGTCCGATCCGTGGACGCTATTCGCCTCGATCGATTCAGCCAGTTCCTTGCGGATCGTGCCCGGCTCGGCATTCTCGGGGTTGGTCGCGCCCATGATGTCGCGGTTGCGCTTCACGGCGTCCTCGCCTTCCAGCACCTGCACGACGACGGGGCCGGAGATCATGAAGCTGACGAGATCGTTGAAGAACGGCCGCTCCTTGTGAACGGCGTAGAAGCCCTCGGCCTGATCCTTCGTCATGTGGATGCGCTTGGACGCGACGACGCGAAGGCCTGCCTCCTCCAGCATGCGGGTGACGGCGCCGGTCAGATTGCGGCGGGTGGCGTCGGGCTTGATGATCGAAAAGGTGCGTGTCGTCGCCATGGCGGTGCGAGGCTCCATCATATCGGGTGGATGTCGGGAATCGGCGGCTCTCTAGGGCCGACCCGGAAAAAGGGCAAGCGCGAGGGGCGTTACGGCCCTTCGATCCAGCGGCCGCGGTCGTCCTGCTTCCAGAAGCGCCGCTCGACACCTTCGCGCCCGCCGAGCGCCCTCCACGCCCCGCGCGCGTCGTCCAGCCTCGCCGAATCGAAGAAATAGAAGGCGCGCTCGAAGCCGAGCGCCTCCTCGCGCCAGATCCCGTCGGCGATCGCCACGTTGCGCGCGCCGTTCACTGCGGCTGGTCCGGACGAAAGCAGCACGGGCTGCTCGGCATCGCCCTCCGCGCCCGCCCGGCCGTGCGGCAGGAAACTGTCGGGCCGATAGGTCCAGAGCTGCGCGTCGATCCGCGCGAGCAGGGCTTCTTCGCCGACGACGAGCAGCCGACCGCCGCCTGCCACCACCTTTTCCGCGACGGCAGGCAGCACTCGCTCCAGCGGCGAGGCGGCAAGGTGATAGAAGTCGACGGTCACGCTGATCGTGGCGGCATCAGCTTTCGTAATTGTCCGCGACGAAGCGGTCGAGCAGCGCGACGCCGAAGCCGGTGGCGCCCTTATCCCACAAGGTGCCGGGTTTGCTCGCCCAGACGGTCCCCGCCACGTCGAGATGCGCCCACTTCACACCGTCCTCGACGAAGCGCTGCAGGAAGGTCGCTGCGGTGATCGATCCGCCTTCGCGCGGGCCAGTGTTCTTCATGTCCGCAATCGGCGAGTCCATCAGCTTGTCGTAGGCATCGCCCAGCGGAAAACGCCACAGCTTGTCGCCGGTCTTCATGCCCGCATCGGCCAGCTTCTCGGCCAGGCCGTTGTCGTTGGAAAACATGCCCGCATATTCGAAGCCCAGCGAGATCACCATCGCGCCGGTCAGCGTCGCGAGATCGACCATCACCTCGGGCTTGAACTCGCGCTGCGCCCAGGTCATCGCGTCGCACAGCACCAGCCGTCCCTCGGCATCGGTGTTGATCACCTCGATCGTCTGGCCGGACATGGAGGTCACGACATCGCCCGGACGCTGCGCATTGCCGTCGGGCATATTCTCGACTAGCCCGCAGATGCCGACGACGTTGGCCTTGGCCTTGCGATCGGCGAGCGCCTTCATCGCCCCGGCCACCGCGCCGGCGCCGCCCATGTCCCACTTCATTGCCTCCATACCAGCGGCCGGCTTGATCGAAATGCCACCGGTATCGAAGGTAACGCCCTTGCCGATGAGCACGACGGGCTTTGCCGATCCGCCGCCGTTCCAGCGCATCACCAGCAGTTGCGGCGCCCGCACCGAGCCCTGCGCCACGCCCAGCAGTGCCCCCATGCCGAGCTTCGCCATCGCCGGACCGTCGAGCACGTCGATCTCGACCCCCGTGCCGGCGAGCGACTCCCGAACGCGGGCGACGAAGCTTTCGGGGTAGATGATGTTGGCGGGCTCGGTGACCAGCTCGCGGGTCAGCTTTACGCCCTCGAGTAGCGCGGCCTTGCGCGCCCAGGCTTCCTCCGCGCCGCCGCCAGCGCCCACCACGACCACCTCGGCCAGCGTCGGCTTCGCCTTCTTGCCGAGCTTGGTGCGGTATTTGTCATAACGCCAGCCGCGCGCCGCCGCGCCGTAGGCGATGCGCGCGGCTTCCTCGCCGCCGAGATCGAGGCCGGAGACGTCTACCACCAGCTTGACCTCGCCCGAGCAGAGCAGCCGAGCGCTTAAAGCTCCGCCGATCCGCTCGTAAAGCGCCTCGTCGTCGCGCTTGCCGCCGAGGCCGATGAGCAGCAGCCGCCGCGCGGAATCGCCTTCGTTGACGAAGCTCTCGGCGATCGTCGCCGCTTCGCGATCGAAACGCTGCGCGTCGGCGGCGCGGATCGCGAGCTGGCGCCCCGCCTCGTCGAAGCTGCTCAATCGATCGGCGATCTGATCCTCGCTCCATAGCGGGATGGCGAGCGCATAGGCGCCTTCGGGACGGCGATCGGCGAAGCTGATCTTCATGAAGCGATGACCTTATTTTACGATGAGTGGAAAAACGAACGGTTGCCGCCTGATAGGCAAAGTGGGTGGCAAGCGCAAAGGGCGGCGCTTCGCCATTGCGGCGCCGCGCGGCGGGTGCGATAGGCCAAGGCGTCGCGCGTGCCACAGCGGCGGGGATTGTGAAGACCTTTCGTTATCTGAGCTGGACGGCCCTGCCGCTGTTGTTGTGCGTAAGCGCTCCGCTTCATGCGCAGGCACTCTTGCGTCTCGCGCCCCCCAACCCCGCGACGCAGCCGGCCCAGGGCGAGGAGCGGCAGGTCGATTTCGGGGCCGGCGAGCTCGTCTACGACAGCGATGCCGACATCGTCACCGCCAGCGGCAACGTCCAGATGACGACCGAGGGCAATGATCTTCGCGCCGATACCGTCACCTGGAACCGCAAGACGGGCGAGGTCCGCGCCGAAGGCAGCGTTCGCGTCACCAATCCGCAGGGCGACATCGCGTATGGCGACAGCGTCGAGCTGACCGACACGCTGAAGGACGGCATGGTGAAGAACCTGCTGCTCGTGCTGGAGGACGGCGGCCGTCTTGTGGCGGACAATGCGCGGCGCGAGAACGGCTATACGATCGTCAGCAAGGCGGCCTACACGCCCTGCGCAGTGGTGGATTCGGACGGTTGCCCGAAGAACCCGAGCTGGAAGATCACCGCCGTCGAGGTGACCCACGATCCGGTGAAGGGCCGGATCAGCTACAAGGGCGCCAGCCTTAACCTGTTTGGGCTGCCGGTCATTGCACTGCCCGGCCTGTCTCACCCCGATGGCAGCCGCGGCGGCGGCAGCGGCATCCTCGTCCCCGACATCCGGATCGACCGCACCAACGGCCTCGAAATCGCGCTGCCATATTACGTCCAGCTTGCGCCGAACCGCGATCTCACCATCACACCGCACGTCTATAGCGAAGTGCTGCCGATGGTGGACGTCCGCTATCGCGAGCTTACCGATCTCGGCGCCTATCAGCTCGGCGGCTACGTCACCTACGGCTCACGTCTGCCGGTCGGCGTCGTCGCTGGCCCGCGCGACCGCGGCATACGCGCGTATCTCGAGGGCAACGGCCGCTTCCAGCTCGACCCCAAGTGGAGCATCACCGCTTCGGGCCGCTACGTCACAGACCGCACCTTCCTCCGCCGCTACGACATCTCGCGCGATGACCGGCTGCGCAGCGTCGTCGATGCCGAGCGGATCGACGACGACAGCTATATCTCGATCGCCGGCTGGGCATTCCAGGGTTTGCGGATCACCGATACGGCGGGCCAGCAGCCCGTCGTGCTACCGGCGGTCGACGCGCGCTTCCGCTTCGACAATGTCCTCTGGGACGGCCGCGTCGAACTACAGGCGAACAGCCTCGCGATCCTACGCACCGAGGGCCAGGACACGCAGCGCGCCTTCGCCAGCGCACGCTGGGACCGGCGCAGCATTACCAGCTGGGGCCAGGAGTTGACGCTAACCGCATTCGCGCGCGGCGATATCTACCACACCAGCGACACCGAACTCACCAGCACAATCGCCTACCGCGGCGACGAAGGCTGGACCGGCCGTGCGATCGGCGCGCTTGCCGCAGATCTCCGCTGGCCGTTCGTAGGCGAATTCCTGAGCGGTACGCAGCGGTTCACGCCGCGCGTGCAGGTCGTCGCCTCGCCGCCGACGAAGAATCTTTCAATCCCCAACGAGGATGCGCGCGCGGTCGATCTCGAGGATTCGAACCTCTTCTCTCTCAACCGCTTTCCCGGCTACGACCGATGGGAGGACGGCACGCGCATCACCTATGGCGCCGAGTGGGACTTCGACTTGCCCGGCGTGGCGGTCGGCACGACGATCGGCCAGAGCTACCGCCTCTCCGACAAGCCGAGCATCCTGCCGCCCGGCACCGGCCTTTCGGACCGTTTCTCCGATTTCGTCGGACGGACGACGGTCAAGGTCGGCCGCAAGCTCAGCCTCGTCCACCGCTTCCGGCTCGACAAGGACAATTTCGCGGTCCGCCGCAACGAGATCGACGCGGTCATCGGCGGCCGCCAGACGTATCTGACGCTTGGCTATCTGCGCTTCGACCGCAACATCGATCCGGCGATCGAGGATCTGCGCGACCGCGAGGAAATCCGTGTCGGCGCACGAGTCCGCTTCGCCAATTACTGGTCGATCTTCGGCTCGACGGTGATCGACCTCACGAGCGCGCGGGAAGACCCCGTTTCCAATGCCGACGGCTATGAGCCCGTTCGCCACCGGCTCGGCATCAGTTATGATGACGATTGCATAGAGCTTGGCGTCACGTGGCGGCGCGATTATGAGACCGCGGGCGACATCCGCCGAGGAAACACCTTCCTCTTCCGGGTGGCGCTCAAGAACCTGGGCCGCTAAGCTGGTGTTCAGCATGCGAGAGGCAAGATCGCGCCCTGCATTTATCGGAGGAATGATGAAGCTCGGCACTCATGGCAGGGCGGCGTTTTTGCTGGCTGCTTCGCTCGCGGCCGTGGGCGCCGTGGCACAGACGGCACCCGTTGATCGCGAGCCTTCGGCCGGCGCCAACACGCCGCTCAACCTGCCCGCCAATCCGGAGTTCTTCGGCCAAGGCGATCCCAATGTTCGCAAGGCAACCGCGATCGTCAACGGATCGGTGGTGACGGGCACCGACGTCGATCAGCGGCTGGCGCTGCTCGTCATCGCCAACAATGGCCAGATTCCCGCTGAGGAAATGCCGCGGCTGCGTGCGCAGGTGCTGCGCAACATCGTCGACGAGACGCTGCAAATCCAAGCGGCGGAGGCGGTCGACATCAAGGTCGAGCCGCGCGAAGTCGATGCTTATTATGCGGAGTATGCCAAGAACCTTGGGCGGAATGTCGAAGAATTCGGCAAATTCCTGACCGAGAATGGCGCATCGGAGCGGTCAATCAAGCGGCAGATCCAGGGCGAGATCGCTTGGCAGCGGCTGCAGAGCCGGAACATCCGTCCGTTCGTCAACGTCAGCGACGAGGAAGTCCGCTCGGTGATCGAGCGGCTGGAAGCGTCCAAGGGCGCCCAGGAATATCGCATCGCTGAGATCTTCATCTCGGCGACGCCAGAGACCGCGGCCGAGACGCAGGCGAACGCGGCGCGCATCGTCCAGCAGATCCGCGGCGGTGCATCGTTCCTCGCTTATGCCCGTCAGTTCTCCGAAGCCTCGACGGCCGCGGTCGGCGGCGATCTTGGCTGGGTGCGCGCCGAGCAGCTTCCGGACGCCTTGGCGGCCGTGGCGCGGCAGATCCCCGTCGGCCAAGTCAGCGACCCGATTCAAATCCCCGGCGGATTTTCGATCCTCGCCGTGCAGGATACCCGCCAGGTGCTAACCGCCGATCCGCGCGACGCGCAATTGAGCCTCAAGCAGCTTGCGGTTCGCTTTGCGCCGAACACCAACCGCGATCAGGCGGCGGCGAAGGTGGAGGAGCTGACTCGCATCAGCCAGAATATGGGTGGCTGCGGGCGCGCCGAAGAGGCTGCGCAGCAGATCGGCGCCGAAGTCGTCGCCAACGATCAGGTGCGCGTCCGCGATCTTCCGCCCCCGCTGCAGGAAATGATGCTCGGCCTCAACATCGGCCAGGCGACCACGCCGTTCGGCTCGATCGAGGAAGGCGTGCGCGTGCTCGTCCTGTGCGGGCGCGACGATCCGCAAACCAACGGGGCGCCGTCGTTCGATCAGGTCTATGCGCGGCTCGACGAGGAGCGCGTCAACCGCCGCGCACAGCGCTATCTCCGCGATCTTCGCCGCGACGCGGTGGTCGATTATCGTTGAGGCCGTGCCGATGACCCCGCTCGCCGTCGCGCTGGGCGATCCGGCCGGCATCGGCCCGGAGATCATCGCCAAATCTTGGCAGGAGCGCCATACGGCGGACGTTCCACCCTTCTTCGCCGTGGGCGACGAAGGCGCGGTGCGTGCCGTGTGGGACGGCCCGGTGCGCGAGATCAGCGATCCAGCCTTGGCGGCGGATGCCTTCCACGATGCCCTGCCGATCCTGCGCGTCGGCGCGGAGGCCGGGATCCGCCCCGGCGCGCCCGATACCGACGGTGCGCGCAACTCGCTCGACGCGCTCGAAATGGCGACCGGGCTCGCACGCTCGGGCGCCGCATCGGGCCTCGTCACCGGCCCGGTGTGCAAATCGCAGCTCTATGCGATTGGGTTCACCCACGCTGGTCAGACGGAATTCGTCGCCGAACGTTGCGGCGTGTCCGGGGACATGGTGGCGATGATGCTCGTCGGCCCGAGCCTGCGCACCGTGCCTGTGACCGTCCACCTTCCCCTGCGCGACGTGGCAGACGCGCTGACCACTGATCTGATCGTCGCGCGAGGGCGCGCCACCGCGCGCGGCCTGACCCGCCAGTTCGGCATCGCCGCACCGCGCATCGCCGTGTGCGGTCTCAATCCCCATGCCGGCGAGGACGGTGCGCTGGGCCGCGAAGAGGCGGAGATCATCGTCCCCGCGATCGAGCGGCTGCGCGACGAAGGGATCGACGTTTCCGGCCCCTACCCCGCCGATGCGATGTTCCACGCCCGCGCGCGCGCGCGCTACGATGCCGCGCTCTGCATGTATCACGATCAGGCGCTGGTGCCGCTCAAGACGCTGCATTTCGACGAGGGCGTCAACATGACCTTGGGCCTTCCCATCGTCCGCACCTCGCCCGATCACGGCACCGCTTTCTCGATCGCCGGGCAGGACGTCGCCCATCCCGGCGCGATGATCGCCGCGCTCAAGACCGCCGCCGCCTGCGCCCGCCGCATAGGCACGGCGTGAAAGACTTGCCGCCGCTGCGCGAGGTGATCGCGCGGCACGGCCTCAGCGCCTCCAAGGCGCTGGGCCAGAACTTCCTGCTCGACGGTCAGCTCCTCGCGCGTATCGCCCGCGTTCCGGGCGATCTCGACGGCGCACGCGTCTACGAGGTCGGCCCCGGCCCCGGCGGCCTCACCCGCGCGCTACTCGACGCCGGCGCCAGCGTCGTCGCTGTCGAGCGCGACCGGCGCTGTCTCCCCGCGCTCGAAGAGATCAACGCAGCGTCGGATGGGCGGCTGCGGGTGATTGAGGCCGATGCGCTGACCATCGACGAGGCGGCCGAAGCCGGTCGCGGCGCGCATATCGTCGCCAACCTGCCCTATAATGTCGGAACGGCGCTGCTCGTCCGCTGGCTTGGCGGCGAGGCCTGGCCGCCGTGGTGGTCGTCGCTGACCCTGATGTTCCAGCGAGAAGTCGCCGAGCGCATCGTCGCCAAGCCGAACAGCTCGGCCTACGGTCGGCTCGCGGTGCTGGCGCAATGGCGATCGGAAGCCAAACTCGCGATGAAGGTCCACCGCTCCGCCTTCGTCCCGCCGCCCAAGGTCATGTCGGCGGTCGTCCACATCGTGCCCGGCGAACAACCCGACGGGGTGCGTGCTGCGACGCTGGAAAAACTTACGGCAGCCGCCTTCGGCCAGCGGCGGAAGATGCTGCGCCGCAGCCTCCAGGCGCTGCCGGACGCGCTTACAGCGCTGGACACATTGGGCATCGATTCCGAACGGCGCGCGGAGACGCTATCTGTCGTAGAATTCGTCGCGATCGCGCGGGAGATCGACGCCTAGTTTTTGATTTCGGGCACCTTGGTCGCGGCCTGCGCGGTCACGACTTCAGCCGGTGGCCCCTTGGCGATCGCCGCCGCCAGCGTCGTTGCCTGCGGGCACGGCTCCTTGCAGAGCGTCTTGATCCGCTCGAGATTGCGCTTTGCCCGCTCGACCGCACCGCGCTCGACCATCGCCTCGCCCTGCCCGGCCAGTGCGCCGACGTCGTTGGGCTCGAGCTTCAGCGCCTCGGCATAGAGCTTGGTCGCCTTGCCGGGCAGCTTCTGCCCCTGCGCGACCTTGGCGAGCGCGACATAAGCAGCGCGGTTGCGCGGATCGACCGCCAGCGCGGTTTCCAGCGCGTCGGTCGCCTCGACGTAGCGCGCCGCAGCGGTGAGCGACTGCCCTTCCTTGAGCAGCGCGAGCGATTTCGGATTGATCTGGTCGTCGGCGCGCTGGCTGTGCCCCGCGCTCGCCATCGTGGCCACCGCGATAGCGACGGAAAGAGCAACGGGCGTCAGGCGCATCAAGGTCTCCATAATCCTGCCGGACCGGGAACCTAGCATGGCGCCCGCCAGCGTGCGACGAAAAAGCCGTCGGTCCGGTCGTGTGCCGGGGTGAGCAGCCGCCCCGACCCCGCCGGACGGCCCCAGGATATAGGGGGCAATTCCGATACGAAGGATGAACGGCGGCGCGTGAAGGCGTCCGCCTGCCCCCGCCCTTCCTCGGCCAGCAGCGAGCAGGTGACGTAGACCAGAGCGCCGCCGGGCCGGACCAGCCCCGCGCCGAGATCGAGCAGCCGCGCCTGCAGCAGGGTCAGCCGCTCCAGCCGTTCCGGAGTAAGCCGCCACCGCGCTTCCGGGTTGCGCCGCCAGGTGCCGGTCCCCGAACAGGGCGCATCGATCAGCACCACATCCGCCGCGCCCGCGATATCGGCGAGCGCCTCGGCCTCGCGCCGTGGATCGAGCAGCCGCGTCTCGGCGATTGTGATGCCGCCGCGCACCGCCCGCTCGGGAAGCCGCGAAAGCCGTCCCCGATCCGTGTCGCAGGCGATGATCCGGCCACTGTTGTCCATCTCCGCGGCGAGCGCGAGTGATTTGCCGCCGGCCCCCGCGCAAAGATCGACCACGGTCATGCCTGGCGCGGCACCGCAGGCGATCGAGACGAGCTGGCTTCCCTCGTCCTGTACTTCGATTTGCCCAGCCGTCCAGGCGTCGCTGGCCTCCACCTGCGTGCCTTCCGGCAAGCGCAGGCCGATCGGCGATAACGGGGTGGGCTCCGCTCCCGTGATGTCGAGAGCATCGCGCGTGGCGCGCAGCCGGTTGACGCGGACATCGAGGGGCGCGCGATCGAGCAGCGCGGCGATCTCGGCATCGTCGAGCAGCGGGTCGAACCGAGGCAACAGCCACTTCGGCGCCGCAGACGCCGCAGCAGCCTCGTCACCTGCTTCGATCTGTGTTGGTCCGTGCGGCGATCCGTCGAACAAGGCCGGAAGCGCCGGATCCTCCCCGGCAAGGCCGAGCAGCGCCGCGCGGCCGGATGCCGGCACCTCGCCGCTGCGCCGGATCGCGCGATAGACGATATCGCGCACTGCACGGCGGTCCTTGGACCCCGCATAGCGCCGCGTCTTGAAATAGCGTGCGATGAGCGTGTCCGCCGCCGCGCCCTCGGTGCGCGCAGCGGTAATGATCTGATCGAGCAACTCGATGGCCGCCTGCGCCCGCGCTGCAGGAGTCATGGCTTACCGCGTCGGATAATTCGGCGCTTCGCGGGTGATCGAGACGTCGTGGACATGGCTTTCGCGCAGGCCCGCATTGGTGATGCGGACGAAGCGCGCGTTCTTCTGGAGATCGGCAATGGTTTCCGAGCCGGTATAGCCCATCGCCGCCTTCACGCCGCCGACGAGCTGGTGGATCACGTCCTTGGCGTGGCCCTTGTAGGGCACCTGCCCTTCGATGCCTTCCGGCACGAGCTTGAGCTGATCCTTGATATCCTGCTGGAAATAGCGGTCGGCCGATCCGCGCGCCATCGCGCCGACGGAGCCCATGCCGCGGTAGCTCTTGTAGCTTCGGCCCTGGTAGAGAAACGTCTCGCCCGGCGCTTCCTCGGTGCCGGCAAGCAGCGATCCGATCATCACGGTCGAGGCACCCGCCGCGAGCGCCTTGGCGACATCGCCCGAGGTGCGAAGACCACCGTCGGCGATCACCGGCGTGTCGCCCGCAGCCGAAGCCGCGTCGAGGATCGCAGTGAGCTGCGGCACGCCGACGCCCGCCACGACGCGCGTCGTGCAGATCGAGCCCGGGCCGATGCCCACCTTTACCGCATCCGCCCCAGCGCCGATCAGCGCCTTGGTCGCTTCGGCCGTCGCGACATTGCCGGCAACCACCTGAACCGCGTTGCTGAGCTTCTTCACCCGCTCGACAGCCTTGGCAACGTCGCGGTTATGACCATGCGCGGTGTCGATGACGATGAGGTCGCATTCGGCGTCGATCAGCGCTTCGGTGCGCTCGAACCCCTTGTCGCCCACCGTCGTCGCCGCGGCGACGCGAAGCCGCCCGGAAGCGTCCTTGGTTGCGTCGGGATAATTGACCGCTTTCTCTATGTCCTTGACGGTGATGAGGCCGATGCAGCGGCGGTTCTCGTCCACCACCAGCAGTTTCTCGATCCGGCGTTGGTGGAGCTGGCGCTTGGCCTCCTCCTGCGTGACGCCGGGACCGACGGTCACAAGATCCTCGGCGGTCATCAGCTCAGACACCGGCTGGCGGGGATTTTCGGCAAAGCGCACGTCGCGGTTGGTGAGGATGCCAGCCAGGCGTCCCGACGCGTCCGTCACAGGAATGCCCGAGATGCGGTGGCGCTTCATCAACTCGAGCGCGTCGGCCAGCGTCTGGTCGGCCGTCATCGTGATCGGGTTGACCACCATCCCGCTCTCGTAGCGCTTCACCGCACGCACCGCCGCCGCCTGCTCGTCGACGTCGAGATTGCGGTGGAGTACGCCCAGGCCGCCCAATTGCGCCATGACGATCGCCATGTCCGCCTCGGTCACGGTGTCCATCGCCGAGGACAGGATGGGGATGTTGAGCGCGATCTCCTTCGTCACCCGCGTCCGCGTATCGGCTCCGCTCGGCAGGACGCTCGATTCCGCGGGCTGGAGCAGCACGTCGTCGAAAGTCAGGCCTAGGCGAATATCCATGAAAGCGTCTCGTGTCCGGGATTCGAAGGGTGCGGTCCTATAGGAAGCTTGCGGCGGCGGGACCAGAGCCTGATCTAATGGCCCGCAGGCTTGCCGGGCGCATAGATCGCCGGATCGGCCAGCCGCCGGGCCACTTCCGCCAGCAATGTCGTGTCCTCCGCCGCACCTTCAAGCACCAGCGGGCGCGAAAGATCGTCGTCGGGCTTGTGGTAGGAGCCCGTGAGGAATGCGCCGAGGACGTCGAGATCCGAGAAGGCGCCCCCGATCATCACCGTCGGCACGCCCGCGCGGGTGAGCGCCCAGCCGTCCTGCCGGGTGATGAGCGCATTGGCACCGTCGTCCTGGTCGATCGTCCGGCCGAGCGTCCGCGCGACTTCGACGATGATCGGGTCCATCTGCGTCGTGCCGCGCCCCATGATCGCCACCGGCGCTCCTGCGGGCATGATCGCTACGGTATCGATGTTGATCGCGCCGACGATCGACTCGAGCGGTACGGTCGGCCGCTTGGCGAAATATTCGGCGCCGAGCAAGCCGATCTCCTCGGCGGTGGTCGCCAGTACCAATATGTCGCGCGGCGCGCGCTGCTTGCCCGCAAGCCGTTTCGCGGCCTCGACAATCATCGCAATGCCGCTCGCATTGTCGACGGCGCCATTGCAGATGCGGTCCTTCGCACTCTGCGGGCGGCAGATGCCGAGATGATCCCAATGCGCAAGCAGCAGCAGCGACTCCCCAGTCTCGCGACTGCCCTTGATGCGGCCGACGACATTGTGGCTTGCGATGCGCGTCACCTGCGTTCGGACGTCGGCGCTCATTCTAGGCTTGAGGCGGACGGCGCGGAAGGCTGGGCCGGAGTCGCGATTCATCAGCGTGTCGAGGCTGTCGCCGCCGCGGTCGATCACCCGGCTCGCCGCCGCCAGCGGCATCGCGCCGAGCACCGGCGGCATCACATCGATCGCCAGCCGGTTCTGACCTCTCTTGTAACCTGCGGTGACCGCCGACCACGGCGTGTCCTCGCCGACGATGGCGAT
Organism: Allosphingosinicella indica; assembly: GCF_900177405.1. Taxonomy (NCBI): domain Bacteria; kingdom Pseudomonadati; phylum Pseudomonadota; class Alphaproteobacteria; order Sphingomonadales; family Sphingomicrobiaceae; genus Allosphingosinicella; species Allosphingosinicella indica. The sequence continues at coordinate 2,793,154 of NZ_LT840185.1, forward strand.
CACCGCGTCCGCGCCTGCCGCCGTCACCGCCGCAACGCGCTGGGCAAAGCTCGGGAAGTCGGCCACTTCGGGCGCATCGTAGAGGATCAGCGCCACCGCGCCCTTGAGGTCGGCGCCGGCAAGCTGGTCGATGTCCTTGGCGCGATCGACATAGCCGTGACCGACGAACCAGAGCGGCGCATTCGCGATCCGCTGCTCCGCCTCGCGGCCGAGCAGGACGATATTGCCCTGGTCGAAGGCGATCGGCTGGCCGTCGGCGACCCATTGCACGCCGTGGCTTTCGGCCGAACGGCGCAGGATCTCGACCGGCTGATACCAGCTTCCTCCACCCGCCGCCGGCTGTAGACCGGCCTTCTGGAGTTGGGTCGCGATATAGTTGATCGTCTTGTTCTCGCCCTCGGTGCCGGGCGCCCGACCTTCGAAAGCATCGCTCGCCAGCACCTCGATGTGGCGCTTCAGATCCTTGGGCGTGACCGCCTGGGCGAGGAGCGGCGATGAAACGAGGAGGAGCGGGAGAGCCGCAAGGACGCGTCTGATCATGGCGCGGCTTAGAGCCAGCCGGCGCCGCCCGCAAGATCGGTCCTCAGCGATGCGCGCGGGCTAGCAGCGCCTCCGCCTGCTCGACGTGCAATGCCTCTATCATGCGGCCTTCGAACCGCTCGGCACCACCTGATGCTGCCGCGATCAGCCGCTCCGCCTCGGCGATCTCTTCCTCGCTCGGTCCGAACAGGCGGTTCGTGGTCTCGACTTGGCTTGGATGGATCAGCGACTTGCCGTCGAACCCGTAGCTGCGGCCCTCGCGGCATTCCGCTTCGAGCACGTCCAGATCGTCGAGCGCGTTGCAGACGCCGTCGAAGGCGGGGATGCCCTGCGCGCGCGCCGCCAGCACGATCGCCTGCAGGCTGTGCGCGAGCCCTGCGCGGCCCGAGCCCGCCGGTATGCGCAGCCCCGCGGAGAGGTCGTTGACCCCCGCCACCAATGCGGCCGCGTCATGCGCGATCTCGGCCGCTGCCAGCACCCCGGCCGGCGTTTCAACCATCGCCAGCACGGGCCGGGACAGGAGCCGGTCGGCATCGTGGATCTGTTTGCGGGTCTCGATCTTAGGCATCACCACCAGCGAAGCCTTGCAATGGCGGAGCGCGACGACGTCCTCGCCGAACCAGGGCGACCCGAGCGCATTCATGCGGATCGCGACCAGGCGCCCCTCGAACCCTTGCGACACCGCCTCGATCGCGGCGCGGCGCGCGCTCGCCTTGTCCTCCGGCTTCACCGCATCCTCGAGATCGAGCACGACGAGGTCGGCCGACAGGCTCCGCGCCTTCTCGATCGCGCGGGAATTCGACGCTGGCAAGAACAGCAGCGAGCGGACGAAGTGGAGGGCGGCATGGTTCATGGCGGCGCGATTCTGCTTGGAAGCGGGAGCGCTTGTCTACATGATATCGCACCCACCAGAAGGAGGAGAGTGAGATGGAAGTGACGGCGCTGTTGTTCGTGGTGGTGCTGGTCGCCCTCTATCTCGTTTCCAGCATCAAGATCGTTCGCCAGGGTTATCAGTACACGATCGAGCATTTCGGCCGCTTCACAGCGGTCGCCCGCCCCGGCTTCAACTTCTACCCCGCCTTCTTCTACCGCGTCGGCCGCCGCGTGAACATGATGGAGCAGGTACTCGACATTCCCGGCCAGGAAATCATCACCAAAGACAATGCGATGGTTTCTACGGATGGGGTGGTGTTCTTCCAAGTGCTGGATTCCGCCAAGGCGGCTTATGAGGTTTCGGACCTCTATGTCGCGATCCTCAATCTGGTGACGACCAACCTGCGCACCGTGATGGGCTCGATGGACCTCGACGAGACGCTGTCGAAGCGCGACGAGATCAACGCGCGGCTGCTCGACGTGATCGACCATGCGACGACGCCGTGGGGGGTCAAGATCACCCGCATCGAGATCAAGGACATCCGCCCGCCGACCGACATCGTCAATTCGATGGCGCGGCAGATGAAGGCGGAGCGCGAGAAGCGCGCGGCGATCCTGGAAGCGGAAGGCATGCGCGCCTCGGAAATCCTGCGTGCCGAGGGCGAGAAGCAGGGCCAGATCCTCCAGGCCGAGGGCCGCCGCGAAGCCGCCTTCCGCGACGCCGAAGCGCGCGAGCGCGAGGCGGAAGCCGAGGCAAAGGCGACGCAGATGGTCTCGGATGCGATCGCGGGCGGCAACGCGCAGGCGATCAACTATTTCATCGCACAGAAATATGTCGATGCGGTGAGCCAGTTCGCGACATCGCCCAACGCCAAGACGATCCTGTTCCCGGTCGAGGCGACGCAGCTTATCGGCACGCTCGGCGGCATCGGCGAGCTTGCCCGCGAGGCGATCGGCAAGGCCGCCGAGCCGCCCGCGCCCAAAACGCCCGCACCGCGCCGCGCCGGCCCCTTCGAGATCAAGGAATGAGCTTCGAGCCGCACTGGCTCTGGCTGATTGCCGCGGCGGTGCTGGCGGGGGCGGAGCTGCTGATCCCCGGTGTCTTCCTGATCTTCCTCGCCGCAGCGGCCCTGCTCACCGGCGTCGTCGCGGGCGCGTTCGGCATCCCCGTCGCCTTCCAGCTCGCCGCCTTCGCCTTGTTCGCAATCGGGTCGCTCCAGGCCGGCCGCCGCTATTATGCGCGGCGCGAGGTGCCGAGCGCCGACCCGCACCTCAACGACCGCATCCACCGCTATATCGGCGAGACGGTGACCGTCGTCACCGCGATCGAGAACGGCAGCGGGCGGGTGAAGCTGGGCGACGGCGTGTGGACCGCCCGCGGCCCCGACGCCCCGGTCGGCGCGCACGTCCGCATCCTGGGCGCGGAGGGCACGGCGCTTCGCGTCACGCCGGTGACCGAACTGCCGTCCCCCGAATAACCTTCCCCCAAGCTATCAAGGACCCGCCATGACCTTCGATCGCCGCACCCTCATGATCGGCGCGGGCGCCACCGCCGCCATCACTCTCCTCCCCGGCTGCAAGGTGGCGCCCGACGCGGCCGGTCCGGCCTCCGACGGTGCCGCCGCGCCGGCCGGCCAGAGCGGTGCGGCGCGGCTGCTCGCCCGCATGACCGACGCGATCCTGTCCGAATATCCGGAGAATGCCACCGCGCTCGGGCTCGACAAGGACGCGCGCGCGGCGCTCAAGGCGCAGCTGACCGACCATACGCCGGAGGGGCGCAAGCGGCGCGGCGACGCGGCGGCGGCACGGCTCGCCGAGCTGCAAAAGATCGACACCGCATCACTCTCCCCCGCGGACCGCGCCGACGTCGAGGTGGCGAAGGCGGCGCATCAGCTCGCCGTCGACGGCTTTCGCTTCGCGTTCGGCGATCCCATCCAGCTCAGCCAGAACTGGTATTACCGCAACGCGCCTTACGTGGTGGCGCAGAACACCGGATCGTTCGTCGAAATCCCCGACTTCCTCGACAGCAGCCATGTCATCGCCAACGCCGCGGACGCCGACGCCTATCTGGCGCGGCTGGACGCCTATGCCGCCAATCTGGACGGCGAAACCGCGCGGCTGGCGCACGATCGCGGCGCCGGCGTGATCGCGCCCGATTTCCTGCTCGACAAGACGCTGAAGCAGCAGAAGGACGCGCGCGCGCTGCCGCTGGAGCAGTGGGGGCTGGTCGGCTCGATCGCCCGCCGTGGCAAGGACATGGCGGGCGATCCCGGCAGCAAGGCGCTTTCCATCGTCCGCGACAAGGTCGCTCCCGCGATGGACCGGCAGATCGCCGAGCTGGAGACCCACCGCCGCGGCGCGACGGGCGCTGCGGGCGTCTGGAAGCTGTCCGAGGGCGAGGCTTATTATGCCTGGGCGCTGCGCGCGGGCACGACCACCGAAATGACCCCGGACGAAGTACATCAGCGCGGCCAGGAAGAGCTCAAAGCGCTGCAATCGCGGATGGACGGGCTGCTCCGCGCGCAGGGGCTGACGCAAGGCTCGGTCGGTGCACGGATGACGGCGCTCGGCAAAGATCCGAAGAACCTGTTTCCGAACACCGATGCCGGGCGACGCGAGATTCTCGCCTATATCAACGGCAAGGTGGACGACATCCGCGGCCGCCTGCCGCGCGCGTTCAACACGCTGGTTCCGGGCCGGCTGGTGGTGAAGCGGGTACCGCCGGAGATCGAGGCGGGCGCGCCGGGCGGCTATGCGGCGGCGGGCGCGATCGACGGATCGACGCCGGGCAATTATTACATCAACCTGCGCGATACGGGCATGTGGCCGCGCTATTCGCTGCCGACGCTGACCTATCACGAGGGCATTCCCGGCCACATCTGGCAGGGCGAATATACCTACAAGCTGCCGCTGATCCGCTCCGTCCTCGCGTTCAATGCTTATTCGGAAGGCTGGGCGCTCTATGCCGAGCAGCTCGGCGACGAGCTTGGCGTCTATGAAGGCGATCCGCTCGGCCAGCTCGGCTATCTCCAGTCGATCGCCTTCCGCGCCTGCCGGCTGGTGGTCGACACCGGCCTCCACGCCAAGCGCTGGACCCGCGAGCGCGCGATCCAGTGGTTCGTCGAGACCAACGGATCGACCGTCGAGGAGGTGCAGGGCGAGGTCGACCGCTATTGCGCCTGGCCGGGCCAGGCCTGCGGCTACAAGATCGGCCACAGCGAGATCGTCCGCCTGCGCGACAAGGCCCGCGCCGAAATGGACGGGCGCTACGACCTCAAGGCCTTCAACGACGTGGTGGTGAAGACCGGCGGCGTCCCGATCACCGTGCTGGAGCAGATCGTGGGTGAATACAGCCGGGCCTGACCGGCCCGCCTCTCCCGGCTACGGGAGAGGCGCCCGCATCATGCCGCGCTGGGGGCGGCTTCCTTGACGCCCTGATCGACATGCGCCTCAAACTTGGCGAAATTGTCGATGAAGAGATTGACCAGCTTCGCCGCGGTGGCGTCGTAATCGGCCTTGTCGGCCCAGGTGGTGCGCGGATCGAGGATGGCATCGTCGACGCCGGGAACGCTGACCGGCACCTGGAAGCCGAAATTGTCGTCGGTGCGAAACGCAACATCGTTGAGGCTGCCGTCGAGCGCGGCGTTGAGCAGCGCGCGCGTCGCCTTGATCGGCATGCGGCTGCCGACGCCATATTTGCCGCCTGTCCAGCCGGTATTGACCAGCCAGCAATCGACACCGCCGCGGGCGATCCGCTCCTTGAGGAGATTGCCGTAGACGCTCGGGTGGCGTGGCATGAACGGCGCGCCGAAGCAGGTCGAGAAGGTGGCTTCGGGCTCGGTGACGCCGATCTCGGTGCCGGCGACCTTGGCGGTGTAGCCGGACAGGAAATGGTACATCGCCTGATCGGGCGTCAGCTTGGCGATCGGCGGCAGTACGCCGAACGCGTCGGCGGTGAGCATCACGATGTTGCGCGGCACCGGCCCCATATTTTCGACCGAGGAATTGGGGATGTAGTCGATCGGATAAGCGCCGCGGCTGTTCTCGGCGAGTGTCGCGTCGTCGAGATCGAGTTCGCGGGTAACGGGATCGACCACCACATTCTCAAGTACCGTGCCGAAGCGGCGGGTGGTGGCGTAGATTTCGGGCTCGGCCTCGGCGGAGAGGCGGATCATCTTGGCATAGCAGCCGCCCTCGAAATTGAAGACGGCGGTGTCCGACCAGCCATGCTCGTCATCGCCGATGAGCGTGCGCGCGGGATCGGCGCTGAGCGTCGTCTTGCCAGTGCCCGACAGGCCGAAGAAGACGGCGGTGTCGCCCTTCGAGCCGACGTTGGCGGAGCAATGCATCGGCATCACGCCGGTGGGCGGCAGGAGATAGTTGAGGACGCCGAATACGCTCTTCTTCATCTCGCCGGCATAGCGGGTGCCGCCGATGAGGATCAGCTTCTCGGTGAGATTGACCGCGATCACCGTTTCGCTGCGGCAACCGTGGCGCGCGGGATCGGCGCGGAAGCTCGGCAGGTCGATGATCGTGAAGTCGGGCCGGAAGCCGGCGAGCGCCTCCGCCTCGGGGCGGACCAGCATCGTGCGGATGAAGAGGCTGTGCCAGGCGAGCTCGTTGATGACGCGGACGTTCACGCGATGCTCGGGCTGCGAGCCGCCATAGAGATCCTGGACGAAGAGCGTCTCCTTGCCTTCCAGCGCGGTGAGGAAATCGGCCTTGAGCGCGGCGAAATGCTCTGGGCTCATGCCCTTGTTGTTGTCCCACCAGATCGTGCCTTCGGTCTCGGCGTCGCGGACCGTGAACTTGTCCTGCGCCGAGCGGCCGGTGTGGCGGCCAGTCTCGACCACCAGCGGACCTTCCTTGGCGATCACGCCCTCGCCGCGCTTCACCGATTCCTCGACCAGCGGCGCGGTCACCAGGTTCCAGTGAAGCTTCGCGGACGTCGCGATGCCCTGTTCGCCAAGTCCATAGGCGGGGACCCGGTTGGACACGATCATTCTCCTGCTTTCAACATGACTTGCCGCGGCACGGCGGATTCGCCGGACCGCGCCTCGCTATGCGGCGGCGCATATCGAAGCGGGGGGTCCGCGTCAAAGACTCCGGCCGCTCGGTTGCGACGGCACGGCCGATTGGATAAACCCCTCGGCGTGAGCGCGAGGCGACAGGCATGGCGGTGACGATCGCGCTCGTCGACGACGATCGCAATATCCTGACGTCGGTGTCGATCGCTCTCCAGGCGGAGGGGTTCGGAACGCGCGTCTATTCGGACGGCGAGACGGCGCTGAAGGCGCTCGTCGAGAACCCGCCGGACCTTGCCGTGCTCGACATCAAGATGCCGCGGATGGACGGCATGGAGCTGCTGCGGCGGCTGCGCGAGAAGAGCGCGATCCCGGTCATTTTCCTGACCTCCAAGGACGACGAGCTCGACGAGGCGCTGGGCCTCGCGATGGGCGCCGACGACTACATCGCCAAGCCGTTCAGCCAGCGCCTCCTCATTGCCCGCATCCGCGCTGTGCTGCGCCGCGCCGAGATGCGCGCCGGCCCCGCGGACGGCGGCGCCGACGGCGAGCCCGAGAGCGAGCCGATCGCGCGCGGGCGGTTGACGATGGACCCGGCGCGCCACCGCGTCACCTGGTCCGGGCAGGACGTGACGCTGACCGTTACCGAGTTCATGATCCTGGAGGCGCTCGCGCAGCGCCCCGGCGTCGTCAAATCGCGCAACCAGTTGATGGACGTCGCCTATCATGACGACATCTATGTCGACGACCGCACCATCGACAGCCATATCAAGCGTCTGCGCCGCAAGTTCCGTGCCGCGGACGGCGATTTCAGCGCGATCGAGACGCTCTACGGGGTCGGATACCGCTTTGCCGAGGAGTGACGATCTGGACCTGCGCTTCTCGCGCCGCTGGTCGCTCACGCACCGCATCCTCGCGGTCAACATCTTCGCGCTCGCGATCCTTGCGGGCAGCCTGTTCTATCTCGACAGCTTCCGCGCCCGGCTGACGACGGCACGGCTGGAGCAGGCGGCGAGCGAAACGCGGATGATCGCGGAGGCGGTACGCGTCGCCGCGCCCGGCGAGCGCGCCGCGCTGCTCCGCCGGGTGGGCGCGGATTCCGGGACGCGGCTGCGCATCTATCGCGCCGACGGCGTTAAGCGCGCCGATAGCTGGGCAGGCGTCGACCCGACCTATGAGTTTCGCGATCCCGAGGGCGAGCCGTGGACCAAGGACGTCGCACGGGCGCTGGACAATGCCTTCGACGCGATCGTCGGCGCGCGCCAGCCGCCGTACTACGTGCCGCCGCGCGTGGACACGCTCGCCGCCTGGCCCGAAGCGCAGCGCGCGATCGCCGGCGGCCCGGCCGTCGTCACCGTCCGCCGCGCGCCCGACGGGACGCCGTTCATATCGGCAGCGTCGGCGATCGGCGTCGAAGGGCGATCGGTGCTGCTGCTGACCACGAACGCGCGCGACATCCGCCGCATCGTCCGCGCGGAGCGGTTGAGCTTGGGGTTCGTGCTCACCGGCACGATCCTGCTGTCGATCCTGCTCTCGCTGTTTCTCGCGCGGACCATCGCCCGCCCCCTCAAGCGGCTGGCGCTCGCCGCGCACCGCGTCCGACTGGGCCGCGCGCGCGAGGTGGCGGTGCCCACCCTCCCCGCGCGGCGCGACGAGATCGGCCTGCTCGCCCGCGCGCTGCACGACATGACGCAATCGTTGCGCCAGCGGATCGACGCAACCGAGGCGTTCGCCGCCGACGTCACGCACGAACTGAAGAACCCCCTCGCCTCGCTCCGCTCCGCGGTGGACAGCCTCGACAAGGTGCAGGACCCGGCGCTGATCCGCCAGCTTACCGAAGTGATCCGAAACGACGTGCAGCGGCTCGACCGGCTGATCGTCGATATCGCCGAGACCTCGCGGCTGGACGCCGAACTTTCGCGTGCGCGCTTCGAATCGGTCGATCTCGGCAAGATGATGGAGGCACTGCTGCCGCTGTGGGAGACGCGCGCCGCCGAGCGTGGCGTGCGCCTGGCCTTCGCGCGTCCGCGGGTCGGCACCGCCGTCATCCCCGGCGCGGAATCGCGGCTCGGCCGCGCGATCGACAATCTGGTCGACAACGCCATATCCTTCTCGCCGCCGGGCGGCGTAGTCGAGATCGCGGCAGCGCGGGTCGGCAACGAGGTTCTGGTGACGGTGGAGGATGCCGGGCCGGGCGTTCCCGCCGAGGCGCGCGAGGCCATCTTTCAGCGCTTTCACAGCGTACGGCCGGAGGGCGAAACCTTCGGCAGCCATTCTGGGCTTGGCCTCGCCATCGCCCGCGCGATCATCGAGGGGCATGACGGGCGTGTCATCGTCGAGGATCGCGGCGACGGCCGCAAGGGCGCCCGCTTCGTGATCCGCTTCCCGGGAGATGTCGCGTGACCGAGCCCTCGTCCGAGACGCTGCATGCGACGACGGTCTCGATCGGAGGCCGGGCGGTGCTGATCACCGGACGGTCGGGCAGCGGCAAATCCGATCTCGCCTTGCGCCTCATCGACCGGGGCGCGCGGCTGGTGAGCGACGATTACACCATCGTTAAGCGGATCGGCGGCGTGTTGAGCGCCACCGCGCCAAGCCGCATAGCCGGCAAGATGGAGGTCCGCGGGATCGGCATCGTCGCGATGGAGCCGTCTGCCGATGTGCCCGTGTCCCTGGCCGTCGATCTCGACCGGGCCGCGGATCGCATGCCGGAGCCGGGCGAGGTGCAGGTGATCGCGGGGATCGCGGTTCGCGTGATCGCCCTCGATGCGCGGGAATCGTCCGCGCCGATGAAGGTGGAATGGGCGTTAAAAGGCATAATTCCGTGACGACGCCGCGCACACCCAAGCGGATTCTGCTGGTTTCGGGCCTCTCGGGCGCCGGCAAATCGACCGTGTTGCGCACGCTTGAGGATGTCGGCTGGGAGGTGGTCGACAATCTGCCGCTGACCCTGCTCGACCACCTGCTTTCCACCCCGCTGGCGCGTGGCGGGCCGCGGCGGCGGCGGCCGCTCGCCATCGGCATCGACACGCGCACCCGCGATTTCGGCGCGCAGCGGATCGTCGACCAGATCAAAGCGCTGGCGTCCGACCAGAATTTTCCGGTGGAATCGCTGTTTCTTGATTGCGCCGGATCGGAACTGCTGCGGCGCTACTCCGAAACCCGCCGCCGCCACCCGCTGGCGCCCGACCGGCCGGCGACCGACGGCATCGCCGACGAGCGCGAGTTGATGGCGCCGCTCCGGCGCTGGGCCGATCATGTCATCGACACCACCGACACCGACAGCCCCACCCTGCAGGCGCAGATCCGCGAGCGGTTCGGCAGCGCCGAGACCGCACCGCACCTGCAGGTTAGTTCGTTCGGTTTCGCGCGCGGCCTTCCGCGCAACGCAGATCTGGTCTTCGACATGCGCTTCCTCAAGAATCCGCATTGGGTCTCGGCGCTGCGTGAGCAGACCGGCCTCGACGCCGCGGTCGCCGATTTCATCGCCCGCGACCCCGCCTATGAAGAGGCCGTGACGCGGATCGAGGATCTGCTGCTGCTGCTGCTTCCGCGCTATCGCAGCGAAGGCAAGTCCTACATCTCGATCGCTTTCGGGTGCACCGGAGGGAGACACCGCTCCGTTCATGTCGCCGAGCGGGTTGCCGCACGGTTGCGCGGCGCGGGATTTTCGCCCACGGTGGACCACCGTGACCTAGGCACGCGCCCGCGCGACGGGATCGAAGGTGCCGCGAGGGCTCGAACGGTTGATTAGGGTGTTTTCATGATCGGTCTGGTGCTGGTGACCCACGGACGGCTCGCCGCGGAGTTCATCGTCGCCATGGAGCATGTGGTCGGCCCGCAACAGCAGATCGAAGGCATCTGCATCGGCCCCGACGACGACATGGAAGTGCGGCGCAACGACATTGCCGAGGCAGTGGCGAGCGTCGACGACGGCCAGGGCGTCATCATTCTCACCGACCTGTTCGGAGGAACGCCCTCCAACCTCGCCATTTCGCTGATGAAATCAGGCGTCGTCGAGGTAATCGCGGGGGTCAATCTGCCGATGCTTATCCGCCTGGAAGGCGCGCGCAAGGTGATGGAGATCAAGCCGGCGGTAGCCGCCGCGCGCGAGGCGGGACGCAAATATATCTCGGTCGCGTCCGAAATCCTCGGCGAGGTCGCCTGAATGGTCAGCCGGACGGTGGCGCTCTCCAACAAGCGCGGCCTGCACGCCCGCGCCAGCGCCAAGTTCGTCACGCTCGCCGCCGCCCAGGGCGCCGAAGTCGAGGTGGAGAAGGACGGATCGAAGGTGTGCGGCACCTCGATCATGGGGCTAATGATGCTGGGCGCGGCCTATGGCGATTCGATCACGATCAGCGCCAAGGGCGACGGCGCGGAAGCCATCGTTACCGCGCTTACGGAGCTGGTCCAGGACAAGTTTGGCGAGGATTGATGCCGCGCCAGATCACCGCCTTTTCCAACACGCTGGTGAAGCGCGTCCGGAGCTTGCGCGACAAGAAGCACCGGCGCCGGGAGGGGCTTTTCATCGCCGAGGGGCTGCGCATCCTGACCGAGGCGCGCGAAGCGGGGTTCCTGCCCGAGATGCTGTTCTTCGCGACCGGCACGCGCCACGCACTACTCGACACGCTGATCGGCGAGATCGAGGCGGCGGGCGGCGATGTGATCGAGACGAGCGCCGACATCCTCCACAAGATGTCCGGCAAGGACAATCCGCAGACCGTGCTCGGCGTCTATCCGGCGCTCGACACGAGCCTTGCGCGGCTCGATCGATCGGCGGCGGGGCTGTGGATCGTCGCGCAGTCGCTACGCGATCCGGGCAATCTCGGCACGATCCTGCGCACCGGCGACGCGACCGGCGCTGGCGGGCTGATCCTGATCGACGATTGCGTCGATCCCTTTTCGGTCGAGGCGGTGCGCGCGTCGATGGGGGCGCTGTTCACGCAAAGGATCGCGACCGCGCCTTGGGCCGACTTCCTGTCATGGCTGCGTGGTGGGCCGGGCGAGCTGATCGGCACCAGCCTCAAGGCGCGCGAGGATTATCAGGCGCCGCGTTACGCGCCGCCCGCCTTCCTCCTCGTCGGCAACGAGGCGCAGGGGCTGCCCTCCGCCTATGAGGCGGAGTGCGACCGGCTGGTGAAGATCCCGATGCTCGGGAAGGCGGACAGCCTCAACGCCGCGGTCGCGACCGCGGTCATCGCCTACGAGATCGTCAACCAGTGGCGCCGCGCGGCTTAGGCGGCCCCCGCTGGTGAGCGGGAGCCGCCGCATCCGCGACGGAAACTACTTCCGGACGACGGTGAACCGCGTCAGCTCGGCCTGCGGCCGCTTCCACTGCGGATCGATCGTGCTGGCCTGCTTGTAGTCGTAATAAGCGGACTGCACGTCGCCGGTCATCTCATGCGCGACGCCACGGCTGAAATAGGCGACCGCCGGCTTGTTGGTGTTCTTCTCGATCGCCAGGCTGAACATCGGCAGCGCCTGCGCCCAGCCGTCGTTCTTCGAAAGCGCTACGCCCTTGTTGAGATAGGCCTCAGCTTGGTTGGGATCGCGCGCGATGGCGGCATCGAAGTCTGAAATCGCCGCCTGGGTGACGCCGCCCTTGAGCTTCAGGATGCCGCGGTTCACGAACGTCGCGACCGTCTCGTAGTTGGTGAGAGCCTCTTCGGAGAGCGCCTTGTCGCAATAGGCCGTGGCGCCGGCGTTGTAGAGACCGGACTCGGCGGCTTCGTAGCACATCCGGGCCGAGGTGGTGCCGACCACCGTGACGGCGGCACTCGCGGGGATGGCGGCCATCGTCAGGACCGCAGCACAGATCAACCTTCCTCTCATGTCACACCTCCTTGCCCCTGAGGTGGCTATACTCCGAATCGTATCATTGAGAAAGTATCTGATGCCGTTTCATCGCGTGGCGAAGCTGATCGTAGGAGAGCTGCAGCGCGGTGGCGGCGGCGCGCTGGTTCCAGCGGCAGCGCTCAAGCGCCTCGGCGAGGATGGCTTTCTCATATTCCGCTACGGCGAGGCGGAAATCGGCGCATTCGGCGGGGTTGTGCGCGGCCGTCATTACCGCCTGCGCCGGCTGCGGGGCGGGCGACGCCTCGGCTGTCTTGGCGAGCGGCAGCGGCACCCAGGGAGATTCGAACGGATCGAACTGAATCGAATCGATCGCGCGTTCGGGATCGTCCCAACGGTAGACCGCGCGCTCTATGACGTTCCTGAGCTCGCGCACGTTGCCGGGCCAGCGGTAGGTCGCCATCTTGGCCTCCACCTCCTCGCTGAACCCCGGCCAGCGCGGCCATTCGAGCTCCATCGCCATGCGCCGCGCGAAATGATCGGCGAGGATCGGGATGTCGCTCTCGCGGTGGCGGAGCGGCGGCAGGGTGACGACCTCGAACGACAGCCGGTCGAGCAAATCGGAGCGGAAGCGCCCCTCCTCCGCCAGCCGTGGCAGATGCTCGTTGGTCGCGGCGACGATGCGGACGTCAACGGTGATCGGCTTGGAAGCGCCAATCCGCGTCACCTCGCCATATTCTACCGCGCGGAGCAGCCGGTCCTGCGCTGCGGCCGAGAGCGTCGCCAGCTCGTCTAGGAACAGAGTGCCGCCGTCGGCCTCCTCAAAGCGGCCGGCACGGGCGCGCTGCGCACCAGTGAACGATCCCGCCTCATGGCCGAACAGCTCGGCCTCGATCAGCGATTCCGGAAGCGCGGCGCAGTTCATCACCACCAGCGGCCCGTCCCACCGCGAGGAGAGATGGTGGAGGCGCTCGGCGATCAGCTCCTTGCCGGTGCCGCGCTCGCCGATGACGAGCACCGGCCGGTCGAGCGGCGCGGCGCGGCTGGCGCGCTCGACCGCATCGAGGAAGGAAGAGGATTGGCCGACAAGATGGGTGGTGCGCTCCATGCCGGATATTTGGTGCATTTTCCCACCTCTTGGCAAGAGGTGCCATGTCACCCGGATCGCCATATCGCAAAAACCCGCGCAAATCCCCCGAAAATGCACTTGGCACGGAGCTTGATAAGGAGAGGGTAACCGCCGGAGTACAGGCGGAGGCGTCAGCCGAAGTCAGGGAGACCACCATGTTCGACTATGCTAACCTCAAGAGCGTCGCACTCGCGCTGATCGGCGCGCTCGCGCTCAGCACCGTGACGGTCGGAGCGGCCGTCGGACCGGCCGCAACCGGCCCGGTCGCTGGCGTGATCGCCTGACCCCCGGGCGACGCAAGGCCAAGGAGTTTTCGATGGGAATTTTCAGCCGCACGCGCGACATCATCGCGGCGAATGTGACTGACCTTTTGGACAAGGCGGAGGACCCCGCCAAGATGATCCGGATGATCATTTTGGAGATGGAGGAGACGCTGGTCGAGGTGCGCGCATCTGCGGCGCGGACGATCGCGGACCAGAAGGAGATGCGCCGCCAGATCGCGAAGCTCGATGCGCTGGCGGGCAACTGGACCGAGAAGGCCGAGCTTGCGCTATCGAAGGACCGCGAGGATCTGGCGAAGGCGGCGCTGGTCGAGAAGCAGAAGGCCTCCGACCTTGCCGACCAGCTCAATGCCGAGATCGCGGTGCTCGACGATGCGCTGCGCGCCTCGGAAGGCGACATCGCCAAGCTCCAGGGCAAGCTGCGCGAGGCCCGCGCGCGCCAGAATGCGATCATGAGCCG